>NZ_JBDGKY010000004.1:0-230858 GCF_057656135.1 Lysobacter sp. Soil_N_23 | reverse complement strand
TGGTCGATGTCGACGCAGATCACGTCGTGGCCGACGTCGGCCAGGCAGGTGCCCGTGACGAGGCCGACGTATCCGGTGCCGAAGATGGTGACGCGCATAGGTACTCCAACGAGGAACGAATCTGCAGGAGCAGGGAGCGGTCTTCGCTCCCTGCACCCGGATGGTTACCCGTTACTCACTTGCCGCCCGGCTTGACGATGTCGAGCAGCTCGACTTCGAACACCAGGGTCTGGTTCGGGCCGATCGGGCCAGCGCCCTGCTCGCCGTAGGCCAGCTTGCTCGGGATCCAGAAGCGGTACTTGCTGCCGACCGGCATCAGCGCGATGCCTTCCTGCCAACCCGGCACCAGCTGGCCGAGCACGAAGGTCGCCGGCTCGCCACGATCGTAGGAGCTGTCGAAGGTCTTGCCGTCGAGCAGGGCGCCCTTGTAGTGCGCGCTGACGGCGTCGGTGGCGCTGGGCTTGACGCCCTTGCCTTCGGTCAGGACCTGGTACTGCAGGCCCGACGCGGTGGTGATCACGCCCGGCTTCTTGCCATTCTCGGCGAGGAACTTCTCGCCGTCCTCGAGGTTCTTCTTGGCGTCGGCCATCATCTTGGCGATGCGCTGCGCCTGCACCTTCTGCGCGAACGCTTCGCGGATCTGCGCCGACTGCTTCTCGTCGAGCAGCAGCTTCTCGCCGGCGAGCGAGCTCTTGAGCGCCTTGTTCAGGGTGTCCAGGTCGATTTCATCCTTGACCGGCTCCAGCGAACGCGCCATGTCCATGCCGATCATGTAGCTGACCTGCTCTTTCTCGGTCGGCAGGCCCGGGATCGCCTTGTCGCCGGCCTTGGCTTCAGCGGCGGCGTCGGGCTTGGCGGCGTCCGCGGCCTTGTCGGCCGGCTTGTTGCAGGCAGCGGTCAGCGCTGCAAGCGAAGCGATGGCCAGGGCGAGGGCGGTGTGGCGCGGGGAAAACTTCATCGGACGGAGGCTCCAGGGATAGGGTTTCGACATCAGGACCGCAATGGGCTTTGTATGGGCTTCGACAGCGTGGCACCGGCCACGCCGCCAACAAGGCCTCACAAACTGCCAGCAACGAACTGAACGGTAGACGTACCGTTCGAATTCAGAGGATGGCCATCAATTCAACGTCGAACACCAGCGTCGCGTTCGGACCGATCGGGCCGCCCGGCGTGCCCTTCGGGCCATAGGCCAGCTCGCCCGGAATCCAGAAGCGGAACTTGCTGCCGACCGGCATCATCGAAACGCCTTCGGTCCAGCCGGCGATGACCTGGTCCAATGCGAACTCGGCCGGCTGGCCGCGATCGTAGGAACTGTCGAACACGGTGCCGTCGAGCAGCGTGCCGTGGTAGTTGACGCGAACCTGGTCGGTCGACTTCGGACGCGCGCCCGAACCCTGGCGCAGGATCATGTACTGCAGGCCCGAGCCGGTGGTGAACACGCCCTTGACCGCCTTGTTCTTGGCCAGGAACGCGGCGCCGTCGGCCTTGTTCTTGTCGCCCAGCGCCGAGGCCTGCGCCTGCATCTTGGCCTGGACCTTCTGCTGGAAGGACTGGCGCACCGCGCCCTGCTCGGCCTCGCTCAGCAGCGGCGTGCCCTTGTTGAAGCTGGTGCGGATCGCCTGCACCACCACCGGCAACTCGAGCTCGTCCTGGATCGGCGCCAGCGAGCGGCCGACGTCGGCGCCCACCAGATAGGCCACCTTGTCCTTGGCCACGTCGGGCACCTTGGCACCGGCCGGTGCCTGGCCGGCGCGCGAGGCAATGCGCTGCATCAGCGCCGGACCGACGACCTGCGCCTCGTCCTCGGTGATCAGCGGCTTGCCGCCGTCGAAGGCGTTCTTGATGGCGCGCTCGAAAGCGGCCAGATCGATGTCCGGCGCCACCGGGGCGATGGACTGGGCGATATCGCTGCCGACCATGTAGCTGGCCTTGTCGCGTTCGGTAGTAAGCACGGTCTTGTCCTGGGCAGAGGCTGCCGCGCCGATCAGCGTGGCCGCAGTGGTGATCAACACGGCGGCGCCGCGCACAAAAGCCTTCATCGGGTACCTGCTCCGTATGGGTATGGTCGTCGGCCTGAATGGCCAGATTGCGTCTGGACGGCATCGGCTGCCGCCATCGCCACGCAAGCGGTGCATTGTCGCGGCACAGGATCGCATGGGCAATGACCGTGCGCGCAGCACGGTGTGACCGCTGTCCGGTCCGGTTGTTCCGGCGTCCGCTTCCAGCGCTTCGAAGTACGGCGTGTTACCGCGCTTGCTGGTAGCGTTGACCATGAGCACCACTTCGCCCCGGCATAGGGTCGATGCCGGAACCGGCGCCTGCCGGCCAATGGCCGGTAGCGGAGATCGTGCGGACCGCCAGCGGCCGAAGCGAAAGCCGACACCAGCAGCAAGGACAGCCCCTGGGGCACGGATAGATGCTTGCTCCGCCCCGTCCCCGTCACGCCCCCCGTTCATCGGCCTATGCCATCAGTTGGGTAGGCCGGACTTGACCGGGAGTATTTAGGTGTTATAGTTGCCTACAACACCGGTTGACCAAAGAGCAGGACGCCACCATGAACCGCAGGCTCCACAACTCCTTCCTCGCCCTGCTCGCCTCGGCTTCGACCCTGGTGCTGTGCCTGGCGATGGCGCTTCCGGCGCCGCAGCAACCGCAAGCTCGCCCGATCGCCCTGCATGTAGGTCCGGTCGAATTCACCTTCACGCCTTCCGATCCGAGCGCCAGCCATGGCGACCAGATCGAAGCCCTCGCACGCAGCATCGAGCGTCGCGCCGACCAGGTCGACAGCCTGGCCGGTGCCGCCGCCCTGACCGCTGAAATCGCAACCGCCGCGGCCCTGGCCGAAGCGGTGAACAGTTCCAGGTCTTTCGAGAGCGCCACCATCGATACCGAAAAGAAACAGGCAAGGACTGCCGCCCGGCACCGCCGGCAAACCCTAGTCATGCCTTATTTCTCATTCGCACCGCGGGGCTGAAACCCATGACCGCAATTCAATGGAGCGACGGCGCTCCGATCTATCGCCAGCTGAAGGAGCGCGTCATTGCGATGATGCTCGACGGGGTGCTCAAGCCCGGAGACGCTCTCCCCTCGGTGCGCCAGGTCGCTGCCGAATACCAGCTCAATCCAATCACTGTCTCGCGCGCCTATCAGGAACTGGCGGACGAGGCTCTCGTCGAAAAACGCAGGGGTCTGGGCATGTACGTGACCGAAGAGGCCGCAAAGAAACTGCTGTTCAATGAGCGCGAACGCTTCCTGCGCGAGGAATGGCCGCTGGTGCTCGAACGCATCATGCGCCTGGGCCTGACCGCACAGGAACTGCTGGCCACCGACGTCAAGGCAGGCGCGCAATGAACGCCCCCGTCACCACTTCCGCTTCCGTGGTCAGCGCCCACGGCCTGCGCAAGGCCTACAAGAACAAGCTGGCGCTGGACGAGACCGCGTTCGAGATCCCGGCCGGCCGCATCGTCGGGCTGATCGGTCCCAACGGCGCCGGCAAGACCACCGCGCTCAAGGCCATCCTCGGGCTGATCCCGTTCGAAGGCACGCTGAAAGTGCTGGGTCGCGACCCGCGCACCGAGCGCGACGAGCTCATGCGCGACGTCTGCTTCATCGCCGACGTGGCGGTGCTGCCGCGCTGGATCCGGGTCAAGGAGGCGATCGAGTTCGTCGCCGGCGTGCATCCGCGTTTCGACCGCGCCAAGTGCGAACGCTTCCTCGCCCACACCAAGCTCACGCCGAACATGCGGGTGCGCGAACTGTCCAAGGGCATGATCGTGCAACTGCACCTGGCGCTGGTGATGGCGATCGACGCCAAGCTCCTGGTCCTCGACGAGCCGACCCTGGGCCTGGACATCCTCTACCGCAAGCAGTTCTACCAGCGCCTGCTGGAGGACTACTTCGACGAGGAGAAGACCATCCTGGTCACCACCCACCAGGTCGAGGAGATCGAGCACATCCTCACCGACGTGATGTTCATCCGCGACGGCAAGATCGTGCTCGACAACGACATGGAATCGCTCGGCGAGCGCTTCATCGAAGTGCTGGTCAACGGCGAGAAGACCGATCAGGCGCGTGCGCTCAAGCCGATCGACGAACGCGCCCTGCCCTTCGGCAAGACCGTGATGCTGTTCGATTCCGTGCCGCACGAACACCTGGCCGGCCTCGGTGAAACCCGCACGCCGGGCCTGGCCGACCTGTTCGTCGCCACCATGAAGGGGACCTACGCATGAACGCAATCCAGGAATCCCACGGTGGCCGTGCAGCCGTGGTGGCCGCGCCGCACCCGACCCACACCTACAAGATGCTGCTCAAGCGCGAGTTCTGGGAGCACAAGGGCGGTTTCTTCTGGGCCCCGCTGGTGGCCGGCGGAATCCTCCTGCTGCTCACGCTGATGGGCGTCGGTGCCGGCGAAGTATTGCTGCGCAAGGTTCCCGACCACGCCACGATCAACGTCGAAGGCGGCAGCTTCCAGGTCAACGGACTCGACCTGGCGCGCCTGACCGAGAAGATCAGCCCGGACGAGCTGCGCGAGTTCGGCGGTGCGATCGACGCCAGCCTCTACATGGCCGCGACCTGGCCCTTCGTCGTCCTCGCCTTCGTCGTGTTCTTCTACTGCCTGGGCAGCCTGTACGACGACCGCAAGGACCGCAGCGTGCTGTTCTGGAAGTCGTTGCCGATCTCCGACCGCGACACCGTGCTGTCGAAGGTGCTCAGCGCCACGCTGATGGCACCGGTGATCGCCGCGATCGCGGCCATCCTCACCGTCTTCGGCTCGATGCTGATCTACAGCCTGGTCGTGCTGCTGCACGGCGGCAATCCGTACACCCTGCTGTGGGTGCCGGCGAGCCCGCTGAAAGTCTGCGCGCACCTGCTCGCTTCGATCCCGGTGTATGCCCTGTGGGCGCTGCCCACCGTGGGCTGGCTGATGCTGTGCTCGTCCTGGGCCAAGAGCAAGCCGTTCCTGTGGGCGCTGATCATCCCGATCTTCGCCGGCATCCTGGTCGGCTGGTTCGACCTGATGCATGCCTTCGACCTGGATACGGCCTGGTTCTGGAAGAACATCGTCGCCCGCAGCCTGACCAGCATCGTCCCCGGCGCCTGGTTCGATGCGGCCAACATCGGCGACATCAGTGTCGATGGCCCGCAGGCGATCCACTCGGTGATCAACCTGCGCACGATGTACTCGGTCCTGCTCACGCCGCAGCTGTGGGTCGGCGCGGTGGCGGGTGCGGCGATGCTCTACGGCGCGATCCGCATGCGTCGCTGGCGCGACGACGGCTGAGCCCCGCTCGTCGGGTTTGCGGGACGGTGGCACGCAACCTTCGGCCACTGTCCCGCATCCCAGTCGCACTGACCCACGGAGCCAGACCAACATGATTCACAAGTCCGCAATTGCCGTCGCCCTGACCCTCAGCGCTGCCCTGGTGCCCGCCGCCCACGCCGCCGCCCCTTATTGCGAGCACTCCGAAGCGCGCAACCTGCAGCTCGACCTGGTCGGGGTGAAGGCCGTGGTGTTCGATATCGGCCCGCACGACCTCATCGTCACCGCCTCCCCCAATGCCCGCTCCGCCATCGACGGCAAGGCTTGCGCCTCCGACGCCGGCCGCCTGAAGGACCTCCAGCTGACCCAGCAGCGTGTCGGCGACAAGCTGATTGTGACGGCCGAGCGCAGTGACGGCATGACTTTCAACTTTGGCGGCAACCATTACGCCTACCTCGATATCAAGGCTTCGATCCCGGACAACGTGCCGGTGCAGCTCAAGGTCGGTTCCGGCGATGCCCGAGTCACCGGCGCCACGTCGCTGAGCATCGACCTGGGTTCGGGTGATGTGGAGGCACGCGACATCCGCGGCCTGGTCACCGCCGACCTCAACTCGGGCGATATCGAACTCGACACGATCGGATCGCTGCAGGTGCTCAGCGTCGGTTCCGGCGACTTCAGCGCCCGTCGCATCGGACGCGGCGCCACGGTCGGCAGCATCGGCTCGGGCGACGTCGAACTGATCGATGTCGGCGGCGACGTCAACGTCGACCGGATCGGCTCGGGCGACCTCGACGTGCGCGACGTGCGCGGCAACCTGAGCGTGCGCCATGTCGGCAGCGGTTCGGTCGACCATAGCGGCGTGTCCGGTCGCACGGACGTTCCGCAAGACAACTGATTCCAAGACAAGCGGGGGGCGCACTCGCGTCCCCCTCACCAGCCAGGAGCTCCACATGATTGCCGCAAGCCGCACCGTACTGTTCGCCGCCGTGCTCGGCGGCATCTCGCTCCTGGCTGCCTGTGGCGCCAATCCCGCACCGGGCAACGCGCCGACCGCCGGAAAGCAGGACACCGGGGCCATCTCGTCCGCCATCCAGGAAGCCATCGGCGAGGCGCAGAAGGAGATCTCGGAAGGCAACATCACCGTCTCCAAGGACGAGCACAACGGTGGCAAGAAGGCCGAGATCACGCCCAAGGGCGACCTGCTGATCGATGGCCGCGCCGTGGCGGTGACGCCCGCGCAGCGTGCGCTGCTGCTGGAGTACCGCAGCCACGTCGTCGCCGTCGCCACCGCCGGCATGCACATCGGCATGGAGAGCGCCGACCTGGCCACCAAGGCCGTGGCCGAATCGCTCAAGGGCGTGTTTACCGGCAACACCGACGACGTCGAAAAACGCGTCCAGGCCGAAGCCGACAAGGTCCGCACTGCCGCCAAGCAGCTGTGCACGCACCTGCCGGCCATGCTGGACTCGCAGCAGAAGCTGGCCGCCGCGCTGCCGGAGTTCAAGCCGTACGCGACGATGGATGCGTCGGATGTGGACGACTGCTGGCGGGAGACCAGCGAGCATGCGGAGACTACCGCGGCGGAGAACAAGGCGTCGAAGCAATAGGACCAGCGTCCGCTTTCCGTGCCTGCCCGCGACCTCCAAGACCGCGGGCTTCGCGGCGTTCTGGCTACCTGTAGTCCATGGTGAACGTCATCGAAGTGTTCGCGGTGCCGCCCTTCACCGTCGCTCCGGTCTGGTAGTAGCGAACGCGCAGCGGCACGGAATAGCTGCCGGCTGCGCCCTGGTAGTTGTTGAATGCCTGCAGCGCGCCCAAGGGAACCGGGGCGGTACCCGCGTCATTGAGCACCTGCACACCGATACCGCTGGCGCTGGACTCCGCATCCAGCGCGACCACCGACTGGGCAGAGTTCAAGACCGCGGTAGCCGGGTCGATCCGGTAGTTGATGGTATTGATGTAGGCCTCGCAATTGAGCGGAATGCTCAGCGCGGCCGTTGTGCCGCCGCTGCCCGGGCCTTTGAAATCGGTTGCCTGCTGCGTGCCCAGCGACACGGTGACGTCGGCTGTCGTGCAAGTGGGCGTCACGATCGTCAGCGAGTTGGCCAACCACAGGTTGAACACATCGACCGAGCCGTACCTCAGCTTTCCCACCAGGCCTGCAGGCACGACCGTGCCGCCCGGAATCGGCCCGACCTTGACCATGGAAAGCCCGCGCCTGGCCGCAGGGAAGTCCTTCGAACCGTTGAGGCTCAGCGTGCCATAGGCGGGCACCGAGTCACCGCGAGCGAACAGACGCCATTGGATCGCCACGCCGGTATTGCCGACGGGAAAATCGATGCCTCCAATCGCCGGCTGCGAACCGGCCTGATTGATGATTCCGTAACTGTCTCCGTTGCAGGTGACCGCGGAGAACGGCGGCCTGACGACGAGATCGGTGTACTTGACTTCCGTGCTCATCGGCACGTTGCGCGGGAACGACACGATCGAGGGCGTGAACGTGAAATACACGTCTGTCGGTGCACTCCCCCCCGTGACGGAGCAGGCGGCCCTGCCGACGCCAGGCAGCACGCCAAGCGCGGCGATGAGGGCAATCGCCGCGTAATTGCGAAGTCCGTTGTTTGCTCTGGTCATGGTGTTTCCTGATCCGGGTGTCTTCATCATCGGCAGGTGACGTCGTCTGTCGCATGCAGCGTGGCGGCGTCGGCTGGTGGCAACGCGTAGGACAGCCTGCACGCATCCATCGACTCGTCACCCCATCGCACCGTGAGTTCGCCGTTATCGCTCGACAGGCGGCGGGCGATAATGCGTCCGGCCTGCGCCACGGTGCCGATGCTCTGGCCGGCGCTGTCGAGGACTTCCGCGCCGAACGGCACGGGCGCGCCGTTCTCCCTGCGGGCGCGCAGGATGGCCGCGCGACCTGCGTTGGTGGTCTCGAACTTGATCAGCGAGATCGCGCCGGCCGTCGGTGTGGCCTGCTGCACGGTCGACTTCAACTCGACGTTGAGCGGCAGGCCCTTCGGATCGATCTCGATCGGGTTGTTGGAGAACGGCTGCAGGCTTGATGCCACCGCGTGGCCCCATCGGTCCACGCGCACGCCGGTACCGCTGACCACGCGTGCGCCGCCGGCGCCCTTGGCCTCCACTATCGCCGTGGTATCGCCCAGGCTCGGCGAGAACACCAGTCCGTGGCGGTAGGCCACCATGCCACCGGAGATACCGGCGCTGGCCTGGCGGTATTCGCCGCTGCGGCTGGCACTGGCGCTCAGGGTGGCCACCGGCGAGGCGTAGGCGGCATTGGCGCCGACCGTGCTGATGCTGTCCTGGCCGCCACCGCGGGTGTGACCGGCGTTGATGCCATAACTGAAAGCACTGTCTTCGCCCAGCGAGCCGGTCAGCGACTGCTGCAGCGCGGTCGCGCCGGAGGCCAGGCGCTGCACGCCGGTGGTCGAGTACGACGCACGCGGGCTGCTGCCCAGCGGCACGCCAACGGTCAGCATGACCTGGTTGTCCCACCTGCCCAGGTTCAGTTCGAACTGGCGGCTGGCGGAGAGGCCCAGATTGACCCGCCGGAAGGTGTTGTTGTAGCCGGCCTGGTACTGGGTATCGGCGTCGTGGCGGTTCCAGTAGTCCTGGCGGAAACCCGACAGGTAGAACGATCCTCCATTCCCCGGCAACTGCTGGCTGATGTTCAACTGCAGCTTGCCGCGCTGGATCGCCGGATCGCCCGCGTTGGAGAACCGGTCATCCAGCTCGCGCAGGGCGATCGCATCGGGCAGGCCCAGGAAGCCGCGGCTGTTGTAGCGATACGCGGCCACGGTGATGTTGGTGTTGGTCGGCGCCAGCAGCTTGCTGAAGCTCACGCGCAGGCTCTGGCCCTCGCGGTCGGGCTGGTTGCGCAGGCTGGTACGGGCATGGGTGATGTCCGCGCCGAACGCGCCGATGGGGGTGTTGAGCGCCGCGCCCAGTGCCGCCGCCGAGTAGTTGTCGGACGCGACCACGCCGCCGTAGCCGGTGAGCAGATTGTTGAAGCCGTGCTGCAGGGTTCCCTGGAACACATAGGGCGTGGCGCGCAGAACGGCGTTGCGGTACTTGCCGGCGGTGATGGCGTGGCGGGTGACGCCCGGGCGCAGGGCGTTCACGGCCGATGCGAAGGGCACTCTCGACACGTGCACGCTGCCGTCGGCCTCGGTGACCACCACCTCCAGATCGCCGCCGTAACCGGTCGGATACAGGTCGTCGATGGCGAAGGCACCCGCCGCCACGGTGGTCTCGTAGATGACGTTGCCGTCCTGGCGGATCTGCACGCGTGCATTGCTGTTGGCGATGCCGCGAACGGTCGGCGCGTAACCGCGCTGCGACTCCGGGAACATGCGGTCGTCGCTGGTCAGTTGCACGCCGCGGAAACCGTAGCTGTCGAACACGGCGCCGTCGGTGTAGGCGTCGCCCAGGGTCAACTGGCTCTTCAGCGCGGGGATGCTGCGCTGGGCGTAGCTCCGGACCGACTGATACCTGGAGTCCGCACCGCTGTCATGGGTCAGGTTGCCGGTGTGGCGCAGTCGCCACGGCCCGGCATTGAAGCCGGCGTCGACACCCAGGTAACTCTGCGTCGCACCGATGCCGCCTATTTCGGAGCGATAGGCATTGGCGTCGTACTGCAGGCGCGCACCGGTCACGCCATCGTCCCAGAACTGCGGATCGACGTAGCCGCGCGGCTGCCGGCTCAGGCTGGCCTGCGGCACGCTCACGAACAGGCGCTGCTCGCCGTTGTCGAACGAAGCGGTCGCTCCGTCGATCAGCTCAGGCATGGCGGCGCAATGTCCGCCATCTGCCTGCATCAGTGCCGCTGCCTGCGGGGTCAGCTTGCCCAGGTCGACACCAATGCGCGCCAGCAGTGTCCGGTCGAAGCACGGCTGCACGTCGCGCATCTCGGCATCGACCGCCTGCAGGGTCACATCGACGGTTCCCACCAGATCCTGGTTGAGGATGAGGTCGGCACGATAGGTGCCAGGCGGCGCCTGATTGCCCTTGCTGAAGCGGCTGATATCGGCGTGCGTGCCGCCGCCCGTCGGGCGCAGGAAGGTTTCGTTGAACTCGACCGACCCGCCGGCGTCATCGCCGATCGCCGCGGGATCGGCGCAGGCGCCGCCACTGAGCAACAGCGTCGTTATGGCCAGGCTGATCGGGCTGATCCGAAGGCCGGGAAGGTGATCTTGCGTTTTTTGCATTGCGGTTCGACTCCGGATCCTGGGCAAGCCTCGCCCCTGCCGCACCGCGCGGCGTCCTGAAAGGGAATTCGTTGGATGGTGATGAAGACCGGACCCGCGCTTGGCGGTTTTCCCGGCGATGGAATGCCGCGTTACCGCAACCGCGGTTACAGCGGTGTCTTGCCGTCGATGGGCCCGCCGAAATCGTTGATGGCGTGGTAATGCACTTCAGCACCCTGGTTCGCGATGGCTTCGCCCTTGAGTGGGAAGGCCATGGTTTGCCCTGGACCGATCATGCCGCCGTCGACCGCGCTGACACTCCTGCCGCCGGCCACCAGTTCCAGCGCACTGAAGGACACGTGATACGGCGTGGGATTGCTCGCCTGGAGCGCGACATGGTCGCCATCGCGACCGACGCGCCAGGTGATCTGCGCAGGCGCCTGATCGGCACTGCCCTTGAGTCCCTGCGGCCGGAAGAACAGCTTGATCCGCGAGCGGAATGCCAGCTGCACCTTGTTGGAAGCGGCCATGTCGGCGCCGGGCTTGGGCGGCACTTCCAGCACGTTGAGCCAGAACACCGACTCCTTGTCCTGGGGCAACGGTTCCCGGGTATGGATGATGCGCAGGGTCTGGCCCTTGCCCGCATCGATGCGCGACATCGGCGGCGTCAGCGTGAAGGGAACGTCGATCATCGCCGGGTCGGCCGCGGCGTCGCCGTCGTCCAGCCAGACCTGCGTGAGTGCTGGCGACTGTCCGACGTTGCTGAGCTTGACGGTCACTTCCGGTTCCTGCGCGGGATAGACGACGCGCGTACCGGCGATGACGACGGAAGCCTGTGCGTGGCCAAGACCCATCGCCAGCAGCACAGCGGCTGCCACGGCCCTGATTGCATGCTTCATGCGGAGGTTGTCCTGTCGATAGGTTCGCCGCGGGCAGAAGCGGGTGCCCCGCTTCTGCCCGGGCGGTTGCGGTTACTGGTAAGCGATGGTGTAGGTGACGCTCGAATCGGCCGCGCCCGAAGTGGCGGCACCGGTGGCGTAGTACTCCATGATGTAGTTCAGCTGGGCGGCACCCGCGGTCAGGGCGACCGCCTTGGAGTTCTGCGAAGTCGAATCGGCGCCGGCCTTGATCATCGAACCGTCGGCATTCTTGATCTGGATCTGGACATTGGTGGCACCGCCGGCATTGAGCGTCAGTCGGCCCGTGTTCGGATCGACCGTCGCGCCTGCGTCGAAGTGCGTGTGCACATTGCCGCTGTCAGGCGAGCAGCCGCTGAGCTTGATGCCGAAGCCGGTGGCACCGGCGGTGTTGCCGGCAGCGGCCAGCGTGGTCTTCGAGACGGTCGGCAGGGCGACGGTGAAATCCTTGCCGCCGGCGGTGCTGGCGACAGTGCAGGTCGAGTCCATGACCTTGCCGGTGACGGTGATGGTGCCATCGGATGCGAAGGCGGCCTGCGAGGCCATCGCGATGCCGGTCAATGCCATAACGTTGATCAGTTTCTTGCTCATGTCGCTGAGTTCCCAAGTCGATGGTTGAAGGTCGGCCACATCCGGCGGTGTCGAGCGTGATTGCTCATCGACAGGCGTGATGCCTTTCGCTTCGCCCCTGCTGCAGACCGCGGTGACTTTACGCAGCGAGAACCCCTGTTCACATAAGAACGGACTCAACGAGAAAAAGACTTAGCCACACCGGACAGATCCGCACGGCGCGCAGTCACTCCGAACATCGGGAGCTTTTTTGCCTGATGACAGGCCACGGCACAGGTGCGAAGCCAAGCAGGCTCCGAGTTGCGTTCAGCGTTACAGGTGCGCGCAGGTGACAGCCCACATCGCAGCGATGCCCGCGTGCGATGGCTCGGCTGGGTGAAACACTCGGAGGAAGCGCTTGTCCTCCGATTGCATGAGCAGATGACGCGAAGGAACGGAAGCGACTTCCGCTCCTGCAGTCAGCCTCCCCCGCCCGCTCCCTCGTGGATCCCGCCGCGCGTCAACGCCGCCGGGTCCAGCAGTTGGCGCAGATCCTTTTCGGTCAGACCGCTCGACTCGATCGCAACGTCCAGCACCGGCCGCCCCTCCTTGTAGGCCTGCTTGGCGATTGCCGCGGCTTTCTCGTAACCGATGATCGGATTGAGCGCGGTGACCAGGATCGGGTTACGGTCCAGCGCTTCGCGGATGCGTTCCGGGCGCGCTTTCAAGCCGGCAATCGCATCGTCGGCGAGCAGCCGCATCACGTTACCCAGCAGCCGGATCGAATCGAGCAGGTCGTAGGCAATCAGCGGAAGCATCACGTTGAGCTGGAAGTTGCCGCTTTGCCCGGCAACCGTAATCGCGGCGTGATGGCCGATCACCTGCGCGCAGACCATGCAGGTCGCCTCGGGGATCACGGGGTTGACCTTGCCCGGCATGATCGAACTGCCCGGCTGCAACGCCGGCAGTTCGATCTCGCCCAGCCCCGCCAGCGGACCGGAATTCATCCAGCGAAGGTCGTTGGCGATCTTCATCAGCGCCACGGCCAGCGTGCTCAACTGCCCCGACAATTCGACGGCGTCGTCCTGCGAGGCGATTCCCTCGAACTTGTCCTGCGCTGATTCAAAGCGCGTGCCGGCCAGCGTCGACAACGCCTTTGCCACCGCCCGGCCGAAACGCGGATCGGCATTGATACCCGTGCCGATTGCCGTGCCGCCGATCGGCAGGCGTCGAAGGCGCTTGAGCGCGTCGTCGATTCGCTCCTGCGCCGAGGCGAGCTGTGACGCCCAGGCACCGAACTCCTGGGCGAACGTCAGCGGCATCGCATCCATCAGATGGGTGCGACCGGTCTTGGTCACCTTGCCCAGCGCCTTGCCGCGTCGCTCGATGGTGCGACGCAGGTGCTTGAGCGCCGGCAGCAGGTGTTCGACGGTGGCCAGTTGCGCCGACACGCGGATCGCCGTGGGAATCACATCGTTGGAGCTCTGGCCCAGGTTGACGTGGTCGTTGGGGTGGATCTTTTGCCGGCCGCCGGCCGTGGCCAGGGTGGCGATGACCTCGTTGGCATTCATGTTGCTGGAAGTGCCCGAGCCGGTCTGGTAGACGTCGATCGGGAACTGCGCATCGTGTTCGCCCTGGGCAACGGCCAGCGCGGCGGTCTGGATCGCCTGTGCCGCCCCTTTTCCGAGCAACCCGTAGCCTCCGTTGACCTGGGCCGCGGCGGCTTTGATCAGGCCCAGTGCACGGATGAACTCGCGCGGCATCGGCTGGCCGGAAATGGGGAAATTCTGTACCGCGCGTTGGGTCTGTGCGCCCCACAGCGCCGCTGCAGGCACCTGCAGCTCGCCCATGCTGTCGCGTTCGGTGCGGAATTGCGCGCCGCTGCCTCGCTGCCTGGCCATTGCCGACTCTCCGGGGGATCGATGGGATCAGCTTACGCCGCTCGCTGCGGCGACGACCACGCCAGGCGCGGCTTGGAAGTGACAAGGCAGATGGGCTACGGGCCTGGATCCCGGCGTCCGCCGGGATCACGGGCCGGGGATGCGGATGGGCAGGAGTAGTAGAATCGCGGTTTTCTCGCCCCCCGGCCCGCCATGTCCGTCGAATCCCAACTGCTCGCCCTGTCCCCGCTCGATGGCCGCTATGCCGGCAAGGTCGATGCGTTGCGCCCGATCTTCTCCGAGTACGGCCTGATCAAGGCGCGGGTCAAGGTCGAAGTGGAGTGGCTGCTGGCGCTGGCCGACGAGCCGGGCATCGTCGAGCTGTCGCCGTTTTCCGCAGCCGCGGCCGCGCGCCTGCGCGCGCTCGCCGACAACCTGTCGCCGGCCGATGCGGCCCGGGTCAAGGAGATCGAGCGCACCACCAACCACGACGTCAAGGCGGTCGAGTACTTCATCAAGGAGCGCCTCAAGGACGATGCCGAGCTGGGCCCGGCGCTGGAGTTCGTGCATTTCGCCTGCACCTCCGAGGACATCAACAACCTCAGCTACGCGCTGATGCTCAACCAGGCGCGCCAGTTCGTGCTGCTGCCCAAGCTGGATGAACTGATCCAGACCCTGCGCACGATGGCGCACGAGCACGCCGCACTGCCGATGCTCTCGCGCACGCACGGCCAGACCGCCTCGCCGACCACGGTCGGCAAGGAACTGGCCAACGTGGTCGCGCGCCTGCAGCGCCAGGGCGAGACCCTCGCCGCCGCGCGCATGCCCGGCAAGATCAATGGCGCGGTCGGCAACTACAACGCCCACGTCGCCTCCTATCCGGATGTCGACTGGCCGAAGTTCTCCGAGCACTTCGTCCATTCGCTCGGCCTGAACTGGCAGCCCTACACCACCCAGATCGAGCCGCACGACGGCATCGCCGAGATCTGCGACGCGCAGCGCCGCATCGACACCATCGCAGTCGATCTGTGCCGCGACATCTGGGGCTACATCTCGCTGGGGTACTTCAAGCAGGCCGTCAAGGCCGGCGAAGTCGGCAGCTCGACGATGCCGCACAAGGTCAACCCGATCGACTTCGAGAACGCCGAGGGCAACTTCGGCGTCGCCAACGCGCTGTTCGAGCATTTCGCCGCCAAGCTGCCGATCAGCCGCTGGCAGCGCGACCTGACCGACTCCACGGTGCTGCGCGCGCTGGGCACCGCGTTCGGCCATGCCCTGATCGGTTTCGATGCGTTGCAACGCGGCCTGGGCAAGCTCAGCGTCAATCCCGAACGCCTGGCCGCCGACCTGGATGCCTCGTGGGAAGTGCTGGCCGAAGCCGTGCAGACGGTGATGCGCCGCCATGGCCTGCCCAATCCGTACGAACAACTCAAGGCGCTGACCCGTGGCCAAGGCATCAACGAAGCGTCGATGCGCGAGTTCATTTCCACGCTGGAACTGCCGGCGGCGGACAAGCAGCGGCTGCTCGAAATGACGCCCGGCAGCTACACCGGCCTGGCCGAGAAGCTCGCGCGCGAGATCTGAGCGTTTGCTCCCTCTCCCGCTGGCGGGAGAGGGCTGGTGTGAGGGCAAGAGCGCAGGCGAGCAAGAGCGCCCTCATCCGCCCTTCGGGCCCCTTCTCCCGCTCGCGGGAGAAGGGAATGGACTCCGGGATCGACATCATGAAGCTGCTGCTCAACATCGACGTCGATGACCTGCCCTCGGCCGAGGCGTTCTACATCGCCGCCTTCGGCCTGGAGCCGGCGCGCCGCTTCGGTGATGCCGTAGTGGAGATGCTCGGCGCCGAGGTTCCCGTCTATCTGTTGCACAAGGCCGACGGCAGCACCGGTGCCGGCGGCCACCCACGCACTTACGACCGACACTGGACGCCCGTCCATTGCGACGTGGTGGTCGACGACCTGGATGCCGCACTGGCCCAGGCCGTCGCCGCCGGCGCGCAACAGGAAGGCGCCACCCGCGAAGCCGACTGGGGCCGCATCGCCACCATCGCCGACCCGTTCGGGCATGGTTGGTGCCTGTTGCAGTTCCGTGGCCGCGGCTACGACGAGATAACGACATGAGCAAGAAGACCGTGGCGGCGAAGAAGCCGGCCCCGCAACAGCAAGTTCCCATTGAGATCGATGCGACGGCGATGCCGCCGCTGGGCATGACGCCCGAACGCTTCCTGCGCGACTACTGGCAGAAGAAGCCAGTGCTGATCCGCAACGCGTTCCCCGGTTACCAGTCGCCCCTGCAACCGGAGGACCTCGCCGGCCTGGCCTGCGAAGAATCCGCGCTGTCGCGGATCGTCATGCACGATCGCGCCAACGACCGCTGGACGCTGCGCCACGGCCCGTTCGAGGAGGCCGAGTTCCCCGCCATGCCGCACCAGGACTGGACCTTGCTGGTGCAGGACATGGACAAGTGGGACAGCGACATCGCCGCACTGCTGCCGGCGTTTTCGTTCCTGCCGCGCTGGCGCATCGACGACGTCATGGTCTCGTTCGCCGCACCGGGCGGTTCGGTCGGCGCGCACGTCGACCAGTACGACGTGTTCCTGCTGCAGGCGCAGGGCCATCGGCGCTGGCAGATCGACGCGAGCGACCATCCGCCGCTGGGATTCCGCAACGACGTCGAGCTCAAGCTGCTGAGCGAGTTCACCGCCAGCCACGAGTGGGTGCTCGGCCCGGGCGACATGCTGTACCTGCCGCCGGGCGTGCCGCACAACGGCGTTGCCGAGGATGCCTGCCTGACCTTCTCGGTCGGCATGCGCGCACCGTCGGCGGCGGAACTGCTGGGTGACTTCGTCGACACGCTCGCAGCCGATGCCGACGAGGCCCTGCGCTACGCCGACGCGGACCTGGCGCCTGCAACCGATCCGGCCGAAATAGACATGGCGGCGATGAACCGTGCCGTCGAGGCACTGAACATGCTGCGCATGAACGACCCTGACCGCCTCGGCGAGTGGTTCGGCCGGTTCATGACCGTGTACCGCGCCGCCGGCGAGGTCCAGCCCGGTGCCGATCCGCGCTCGCGCATCGAGATCGAATGGGACCTCCAGCATGACGCAGCTCTGCACCGCCACCCGTGGTCGCGCATGGCCTGGCGCCGTGCCCATGGCAAGGGCGCGCCCTCGCAACTGTTTGTCGCCGGCCAGTCGCACGAGTTGCCGGCCGCCGATGCCTCGGCGATTGCCAATGCCGCCGTCCTCGACGGCGCGACCTATGCCGGACTGAGCGAGGCTGGGCGCGACTGCGTGTATGGCCTGCTCCAGGCCGGCCACTACCAACTGGTCCTGGCGGACGAGGAAGAATGAACGACATGAGCCAGGCCGGCCGCGCGTTCCGGGTCGAGGCCGTCGCATATCAGCAGGCCATGGCCGAGCTGCGCCTGGTGCGCGACGCGGTGTTTGTCCAGGAACAGGGCGTGCCGGTTGAGATCGAGCGCGACGCGCTGGACCCGCTCTGCGTCCATGTCATCGCCCGCGACGGTCAGGGCGAACCGATCGGCACCGGCCGCCTCACGCCCGACCACCGCATCGGCCGCATGGCGGTGCTGCCCTCCTGGCGCGGCCAGGGCGTTGGCGAGGCGCTGTTGCGCGCCCTGCTGACGCAGGCCCGACAACTGCGCTGGCCGATGGTGAGCCTGCATGCGCAGGTGCCCGCGATCGTGTTCTACGCCCGCCAGGGGTTCCTGCCTTACGGCGATCGTTTCGTCGAGGCGGGCCTGGACCACCAGTCGATGCAGCTGGCGCTGGACGCGGTCAATGCCGTGGAACGCCGCGATGCCGGCATCGCGGCCACGGTGGGTGTGATTGCCAACGCCCGCCGGCGTCTGTGCATCTACAGCCGCGAACTCGACCCCGGCCTGTTCGACCAGCCCGAGGTACTGGCCGAATTGCGCCGCTTCGCCGTGGCCGGCGGCGAGGTGCGGATCCTGCTGCAGGACCCGGCCGCGCCGCAACGCGCCATCGCGCCACTGCTCGGGCTCGCACAGCGCCTGACCAGCGCGTTCGGCCTGCGCGCGATCGAGGAACCGGTGGACCGGGACTATCCCAGTGCCTACGTCGCCAACGACGACGGTGGCTGGTACTTCCGCCCGCTCGGCCATCGCTTCGACGGCGAGACCCGCCTCGACGACCCGGCCCGCGGCCGCCAGCTGCGCGCCCACTTCGATCCCGTCTGGGAACGGGCCCGGCCCTGCAGCGAGTACCGCGCCCTGGGCCTGTGATGGGTAGGAGCGAGCTTGCTCGCGATGGGCATCCGGCACCCCATCGCGAGCAAGCTCGCTCCTACGAAATGCGTGGCTCTCGGCCTTGAAGCGGGCTCCGGCGACCCAACGCTATGTGACCAGGGCTTGGCTGCAGTGGCTGATTCGACATAAGTGTTAGCCGTTTAGCTCCAGCCAAGGGCTATAATTCCGAATCTTGGCGCCTGAATAGCCGCACAAGCGTGCAATCCAGGCCTCCTCCGCCTTCTCCCACCGAGTTTCCCGATCAACATCGTGGACAGTCTCCTGAAGCAGTTCTCCCAGTCCTCCCAGCTCGGCGCCAATGCCGCTTTCGTCGAGGACCTGTACGAGCAGTACCTGGTTTCCCCCGACAGTGTCGACCCCAAATGGAAGGCGTACTTCGACGGCTTCAAGGGCCGCGAAGCCGGTGACGTGCCGCATTCGGCCGTCATCGACAACATCGCCCTGGCCGGTCGCATGGCTGCCCGCGGGGTGGTCTCCGTGGCCGCCGGTGCCGGCGACGAGCGCGAGCGCGAAGTCGGCCGCCTGATCACGGCGTACCGGTCGCGCGGCCACCTGGGTGCCGACATCGACCCGCTTGGCCTGCTGACGAAGCCGGAGGCGCCGGACCTCGAGCTGGGTTTCCATCACCTGACCGCCAACGACCTCAAGGCCGAGTTCAGCACCGGCGGCGTCGGTGGCAACGAGCGCATGAAGCTGGGCGACCTGCTCGCGCTGCTCAAGGCCACCTATACCGGCCCGATCGGCGCCGAGTTCATGCATATCTCCGACGCCGAACAGCGGCGCTGGATCTATGAGCGCCTGGAAAAGGCCGGTGGCAAGTTCGGCCGCACCGCCGAAGACAAGAAGCGCATCCTCGAGCGGCTCACCGCCGCCGATGGCCTCGAGCGCTACCTGGGCACCAAGTACGTCGGCCAGAAGCGCTTCTCGCTGGAAGGCGGCGACGCGCTGATCCCGCTGATGGACACCACCGTGCGCCGCGCCGGCGAACAGGGCGCCAAGGACGTGGTCATCGGCATGGCCCACCGCGGCCGCCTCAACGTGCTGATCAACACCCTGGGCAAGCCGCCGCGCCACCTGTTCGACGAGTTCGAAGGCAAGTTCGAGCACGTCCACAGCGACCTGGCCCACCAGGGCGACGTGAAGTACCACATGGGCTTCTCGGCCGACGTCGCCACCCCGGGCGGCCCGGTCCACCTGGCGCTGGCGTTCAATCCGTCGCACCTGGAAATCGTCGACCCGGTCGTGGTCGGCAGCGTGCGTTCGCGCCAGACCCGTCGCGGCGACAAGGGCCACCACCAGGTGCTGCCGATCCTGATCCACGGCGACGCCGCGTTTGCCGGCCAGGGCGTGGTGATGGAGCTGTTCCAGATGTCGCAGGCACGCGGTTTCCGCGTCGGCGGCACGGTCCACATCGTCATCAACAACCAGGTCGGCTTCACCACCAGCGCCGTCCAGGACGCGCGCTCGACCCTGTACTGCACCGACGTGGCCAAGATGGTCGATGCGCCGGTGCTGCACGTGAACGGTGACGACCCGGAAGCGGTGGTGTTCTGCGCCGAGCTGGCGCTGGACTTCCGCAACCGCTTCGGCAAGGACGTGGTCATCGACCTGGTCTGCTACCGCCGCCACGGCCACAACGAGGCCGACGAACCGGCCGCGACGCAGCCGGTGATGTACCAGGTCATCCGCAAGCACAAGACGCCGCGCGAGCTGTACGCAGCCAGGCTGGTCGCCGAAGGCACGCTGAGCGCCGACGAGGCGCAGGCGCTGGTCGACGGTTATCGCCAGAAGCTCGATGACGGCGCGGTCACCACCGAGGTGGTCGAGGTCAAGCCGGACGAGTTCACCATCGACTGGTCGAAGTATCTGTCGGGCAAGCTGTCCGACAAGGTCGACACCACCTTCGACCGCAAGAAGCTCGACAAGCTCGCCGTCACCATCAACGACGTCCCGGCCGACCTCAAGCTGCATCCGCGCGTGGCCAAGATCTACGAGGACCGCCGCAAGATGTCCGCCGGCGAGCTCGGCGGCGACTGGGGTTTCGCCGAGAACCTGGCCTACGCCACCCTCGTCGACGAAGGCTACAAGCTGCGCCTGGTCGGCCAGGACTGCGGTCGAGGCACGTTCTTCCACCGCCACGCGATCCTGCACGAGCAGACCAACGACGAGTACGTGCTGCCGCTGCGTCGCCTGGTCAAGAATCCGTCGGACGTGACCATCATCGACTCGCTGCTCAGCGAGGAGGCCGTGATGGCGTTCGAGTACGGCTACACCACCGCCGACCCGATGACGCTGGACATCTGGGAAGCGCAGTTCGGCGATTTCGCCAACGGCGCGCAGGTCGTGATCGACCAGTTCCTGTCCTCGGGCGAGGCCAAGTGGGGTCGCCTGTGCGGCCTGGCGCTGTTCCTGCCGCACGGCTACGAAGGCCAGGGCCCGGAGCACAGCTCCGCGCGCCTGGAGCGCTTCCTGCAGCTGTGCGCGCTGGAGAACATGATCGTCTGCACGCCGACCACGCCGGCGCAGGCCTACCACATGATCCGCCGGCAGATGCGCATGACCACGCGCAAGCCGCTGGTGGTGATGACGCCCAAGTCGCTGCTGCGCCACAAGCTGGCGGTGTCGACGCTGGACGAACTGGCCAAGGGCGAGTTCCAGCAACTGATCCCCGATGCCTCGGCCGACGCCAAGAAGGTCAAGCGCGTCGTGGTCTGCGGCGGCAAGGTCTATTACGACCTGATCGAGGAACAGGCCAAGCAGGGCCTGACCGACGTCGCCATTCTCCGCATCGAGCAGCTGTACCCGTTCCCGCGTCCGCAGCTGGTGGCCGAGCTCAAGCGCTTTGCCAAGGCCACCGACGTGGTCTGGTGCCAGGAAGAGCCGCAGAACCAGGGCGCGTGGTACCAGATCCGCCACCACCTGGCGGCCTGCCTGCAGTCCGGGCAGACGCTGCACTACGCAGGTCGTGCGCGCTCGCCGTCGCCGGCGGCCGGTCACCTCGCCGACCATGTCGCCGAGCAGACCGCGCTGGTCGCCGACGCGCTGCGCAACCCGCTGCGCGGTGAGGCCACCGCAGAGTAGACATCGCCGATTGAATCACCGTGTCGCCCCGGGCTGCGCCGTCGCCGCCCGGGCATCAAGATTCCTCATTACGTTCGGAATGACATTAGGACGCACCCCATGAGCACCGAGATCAAAGTTCCCGTTCTGCCCGAATCCGTCTCCGACGCCACCATCGCGACCTGGCACAAGAAAGTCGGCGACGCGGTCAAGCGCGACGAGAACCTGGTTGACCTGGAAACCGACAAGGTCGTCCTGGAAGTTCCCTCGCCGGTCGACGGCGTGCTCAAGGAAATCAAGTTTCCGGAAGGCACCACGGTCAACAGCGAGCAGCTGATCGCGATCGTCGAGGCTGGCGCGGTTGCCGCTGCACCTGCAGCGCCGGCGGCTTCGGCCCCCGCGCCGGCGGCACCTGCTGCAGCACCGGCTGCAGCTGCGTCCGCCTCTGTCGCGGCCAAGGCCGCTCCTGCTGCCGATCTGCCGCCGGGCGCGCGCTTCACCGCCGTCACCCAGGGCATCGATCCGGCACAGGTCGAAGGCACCGGCCGTCGCGGCGCGGTGACCAAGGAAGACCTGGTCAATTACGCCTCGGGCAAGGGCGTCGGCGCTGCCGGCGGCGCGCGTCCGGAAGAGCGCGTGCCGATGACCCGCATCCGCGCCCGCATCGCCGAGCGCCTGATGCAGTCGAAGAACTCGATCGCCATGCTGACCTCGTTCAACGAGGTCAACCTGGGCAAGGTCATGGCCATGCGCAAGGAGCTGGGCGAGCAGTTCGAGAAGGCCAACGGCATCAAGCTCGGCTTCATGAGCTTCTTCGCCAAGGCCGCCGCCAACGCGCTGCAGAAGTACCCGGTGGTCAACGCCTCGGTCGACGGCAACGACGTGATCTACCACGGCTACGCCGACATCTCGATCGCGGTGTCGACCGACAAGGGTCTGGTCACGCCGGTGTTGCGCAATGTCGAGCGCATGGGCTTCGCCGACATCGAGAAGGGCATCGCCGACTACGCCAGGAAGGCGCGCGACGGCAAGCTCGGCCTCGACGACCTGCAGGGCGGCACCTTCACCATCACCAACGGCGGCACCTTCGGCTCGCTGATGTCGACGCCGATCGTCAACCCGCCGCAGTCGGCGATCCTGGGCATGCACGCCATCAAGGAGCGCGCGATCGTCGAGAACGGCCAGGTCATCGCCGCGCCGATGATGTACATCGCGCTGTCGTACGACCACCGCATCATCGACGGCAAGGAAGCGGTGCTGTTCCTGGTCGACATCAAGAACCAGCTCGAGAATCCGCACCGGATGCTGCTGGGCATGTGATCTGCTCCTTCCCCTTCAAGGGGAAGGCCATGAAAAGTTAAGGATCAAAGACGTGAGCGAACAGCAGACCTTCGACGTAGTCGTCATCGGTGCCGGCCCGGCCGGTTACCACGCCGCCATCCGCGCCGCCCAGCTTGGCCTGAAGACCGCGTGCATCGACGCCGCGCTCGGCAAGGACGGCAAGCCCGCCCTCGGCGGCACCTGCCTGCGCGTGGGCTGCATTCCGTCCAAGGCGCTGCTCGACAGCTCGCGCCAGTTCTACAACCTGCAGCACCTGTTCGGTGAGCACGGCATCACCACCAAGGACGCCAGGATAGACGTCGGCACCATGATCGCCCGCAAGGACAAGATCGTGAAGCAGTTCACCGGCGGCATCGCGATGCTGTTCAAGGCCAACAAGATCACGCCGTTCTACGGCTTCGGCCAGCTGCAGCCGGGCAACGTGGTGAAGGTCAAGCAGCACGACGGTTCCGAAGTCGAGCTCAAGGCCACCAACGTCATCCTCGCCGCCGGTTCGGATTCGATCGAGCTGCCGTTCGCCAAGTTCGACAACGACACCATCGTCGACAACGTCGGCGCGCTCGACTTCACCGCCGTGCCCAAGCGCCTTGGCGTGATCGGCGCCGGCGTGATCGGCCTGGAGCTGGGCAGCGTGTGGAAGCGCCTGGGCGCCGAGGTCACGATCCTCGAAGCCCTGCCCGACTTCCTCGCCGCCGCCGATGCCGAAGTGGCCAAGACCGCTTCCCGCGAGTTCAAGAAGCAGGGCCTGGACATCAAGCTCGGCGCGAAGGTGAGCAAGGCCGAGGTCAAGACCAAGGGCAAGGCCAAGGAAGTCGAAGTCACCTATTCCGACGCCGAAGGCGAGAAGACGATCGTCGTCGACAAGCTGCTGGTCTCGGTCGGCCGTCGCGCCGCCAGCAAGGGCCTGCTGGCCGACGGCACCGGCGTCAAGCTCGATGCGCGCGGCATGATCGAAGTCGACGAGCACTGCCACACCGGCGTCAACGGCGTCTGGGCGGTCGGCGACTGCGTGCGCGGCCCGATGCTGGCGCACAAGGGCTTCGAGGAAGGCATTGCCGTTGCCGAGCTGATCGCCGGCCTGCCGGGCCACGTCAACCTCGACACGGTGCCGTGGGTCATCTACACCGAGCCGGAAATTGCCTGGGTCGGCAAGACCGAGCAGCAGCTCAAGGCCGAGGGCACGCCGTTCAAGACCGGCAGCTTCCCGTTCGCCGCCATCGGCCGCGCCGTGGCGATGGGCGAGCCGGCCGGCTTCGTCAAGGTCATCGCGCATGCCGAGACCGACCTCGTCCTGGGCCTGCACCTGGTTGGCGTCGGCGTCTCCGAGCTGGTGCACGAAGGCGTGCTGACGATGGAGTTCAAGGGTTCGGCCGACGACCTGGCGCGCATCTGCCACGCCCACCCGACCCTGTCGGAGGCGATCCACGATGCCGCCATGGCGGTCGACAAGCGCTCGATCCACAAGGCGAACTGATCGCCTCGCCGATCTCATCGCGATGATCGAGCCGAAAGGCCGCCATCACCCCGGTGCTGGCGGCCTTTTGCGTTTGTGACGTCCTGTTCAATCCAGGCAATACGGGTTCAATGAAATGAAGAATGTCTGTGTCTACTGCGGCTCCAATGCCGGCTCCCGGCCGATCTACGCCGAGCGCGCGATCGCGCTGGGCACCGAGCTGGCCAAGCGCGGGCTGGGGCTGGTCTACGGCGGCGGCAATGTCGGCCTGATGGGCGTGGTCGCCGACGCCGTGCTTGCCGCGGGTGGCGAAGTCATCGGCGTGATTCCCGAGCAGCTGGTCAACTGGGAAGTCGCGCACAAGGGTGTGACAAAGCTCGAAGTGGTCGGCTCGATGCACGAGCGCAAGGCGCGCATGTTCGACCTGTCGGACGGCTTCATTGCCCTGCCCGGCGGCTTCGGCACGCTCGACGAGATGTTCGAGATGCTGACGTGGCGACAGTTGGGCATCGGCGACAAGCCGTGTGCGTTCCTGGACGTGGATGGCTTCTATGAGCCGCTGGTGGCGATGATGGACCGCATGGTCGCCGAGCGTTTCCTGCATCCGGACCAGCGCGAGGATCTGTGGCACGGCGATGATCTTGGCGCGATGCTGACGTGGATGGAGGCATACGAGCCGGCGGCTGCTTCGAAGTGGATGGATGAGAAGCGGCGCAAGGCGCTGCGGTAAGACACTCGCCACCCGACCGTTCCTGCCCGCGCAGCCGCCCTGCCCTCACCGTCATCCCGCCCTTACCGTCATCCCGCCATCATCGTCATCCCGGCGCACGCCGGGATCCAGTGCCGGAGCGGCAAGCGGGACGACATCGCAAACTGACAGGTTCCGGGCCTGGATCCCGGCGTTCGCCGGGATGACGTTCGCTTCCCATGGGTCGTTGTGCTTGCCGCGAGCGACCTGTGGCACAGCCGGTCTCGCGGTCAGTACCCACACACACCACCCTCACCGTCATCCCGGCGCACGCCGGGATCCAGTGCCGGAGCGGCAAGCGGGACGACATCACCAACTGACAGGTTGCGGGCCTGGATCCCGGCGTTCGCCGGGATGACGTTCGCTTCCCATGGGCCGTTGTGCTTGCGCGAGCGATCTGTGGCACAGCCGGTCTCGCGGTCAGTACCCACACACCCCACCGTCACCGTCATCCCGTCGCACGCCGGGATCCAGTGCCGGAGCGGCAAGCGGGACGAGATCACGAACTGACAGGTTGCGGGCCTGGATCCCGGCGTTCGCCGGGATGACGGATCATTTGTTGCCGTCGTAGCATCGGCACCCGGACTCACGGAGGAGTCGCAGGTGAAGCAGCCATGTGTCTACATTCTGGCCAGCGCACGAAACGGCACGCTCTACATCGGCGTCACGTCGAATCTGGTCAAGCGCCTCTTTGAACATCGCACCGACGCGGTCGACGGGTTCACCAGGCGGTACAACGTCCACACCCTCGTCTGGTACGAACTCCACGAATCCATGGAATCGGCGATCTCCCGCGAGAAGGCGCTGAAGGAATGGCGCCGCGCTTGGAAACTCGAGCTGATCGAGCAATCGAACCCGGGATGGCGCGACCTTTTCGCGGATATCATGGATTGAAGTACCCCACTGGATCCCGGCGTTCGCCGGGATGACGGAATCAAGACGATGACGATGCCGACTTCCTTCAACGCCTTCCGTATCCACAACGACGAAGCCGGTTACCGCAGCGGCATCGAGCAGGTATCGATCGACGACCTGGCCCCCGGCGAAGTCGTCATCAAGGCCGCCTACTCCTCGGTCAACTTCAAGGACGCCCTCGCCGGAACCGGGCAGGGCAAGATCCTGCGCCGCTTTCCGCTGGTCGGCGGCATCGATGTCGCCGGCCATGTCGTGTCCTCTTCCGATCCCGCGTTCCGCGAAGGCGATGAAGTGCTGGTCACCGGCTGCGGGCTCAGCGAGACCCGCGACGGCGGCTACTCCGAGTACGCGCGACTGGAATCGAAGTGGGTGATCCCGTTGCCCAAGGGCCTGAGCCTGCGCGAGAGCATGATCCTGGGCACGGCCGGCTTCACTGCCGCGCTGGCGCTGTTGCGCATGACCGAGAACCGGCAGACGCCCGAGCTCGGCCCGCTCGCCGTCACCGGTGCCAGTGGCGGCGTCGGTTCGCTGGCGCTGGACATCTTCAGCCGTGCCGGATTCGAAGTGCATGCGGTCAGCGGCAAGGCCGGGCACGCCGATTACCTCAGGGCCATCGGCGCGAGCCAGGTGCTCGGGCGCGATGCCCTCGCCACCACGCGGCCCATGGAAACCGCGCGTTTCGGCGGCGGGCTCGACAACGTCGGCGGACCGATGCTGGCCAGCCTGCTGGCGCAGACCACGCCGTACGGCAACGTCGCCAGTGCCGGACTCGCCGCCTCGGCCGATCTCGACGCAACCGTGATGCCGTTCATCATTCGCGGCGTTTCACTGCTCGGCGTCGCCTCCGCCGGCACCGCCCGTGACATTCGCGAAGCCGTCTGGCAACACTTGGCAAGCGACTGGAAGCCGCGTCACCTCGACCGCATCTGCATGCGCGAAGTGCGCCTGGAACAACTGCCGGAGGTATTCGCCTCGATGCTGGCGGGCGGTTCGCTCGGCCGGACCCTGGTGGCGTTGGCCTGACTGCGGACGCATATCGGCACCTGGTTCCCGGTTCCGGATCCGGGAACCCGTTGCGACTTCACCCCGCTATTGCGGCCCCACCGCCGGCCGCTACAATCGCGTCAGGTTCAGGGGGAAACATATGGCGCGCATTCTGATCGTCGACGACTCGCCGTCGCAGTTGATGGGCATCCGTCGCATCGTCGAGAAGCTTGGCCACGAAGCATTGACGGCCGAGGACGGCGCCGCAGGGGTGGAAGCGGCCAAGCGCGAGCTTCCGGACATGGTGTTGATGGACGTCGTCATGCCCAACCTCAACGGGTTCCAGGCAACGCGTTCGATCTGCCGCGACCCAAGCACGTCGCACATCCCGGTCGTGCTGGTCACCACCAAGGACCAGGACACCGACCGCGTCTGGGGCATGCGCCAGGGCGCCAAGGCCTACATCACCAAGCCCTTCAGCGAGAGCGACCTGGCCGACATCATCGCCCAGATGATTCCGGCCTGACGGCTCCGGTTTGACCGGGCCCCTGGCGACCCCGTGCAGCAGGGTCGCCAGCACGCTCAGGCGCGACGCCAGTCGTCGCCGAACGCCTCACGCATCGTTTCATACGCTTGCCGCTGCGCGTCGTCCTGGGCGCGCGGCGCGAGCACTTCCAGCTCGACCAGCTGGTCGCCCGCTGCGACCTTGCCCGATGCATCGCCCGGCAATCCGCGCCCGCGCAGGCGCAACTTGCGGCCGGCCTCGGAGTTGGCGGGAATCTTCAGCTCCACCGCGCCACCCAGCGTCGGCACGCTGACCGCTGCGCCCAGCGCCGCTTCCCACGGCGCCACCGGCAGCACGTAGATCACGTTGCGGCCGTCGACTTCGAACTGCGGATGGGCGGCGTATTCGATCTCCAGCAACAAATCCCCTTGCGCGCCCTGCCCACCCAGCCTTATCACCTGACCCGGACGGATGCCCTTGGGAATGCGCACATCCAGCGTGCGATCGTTGACCGAGATGCGCACGCTGCCGCCGTCATACACGGTTTCCAGCGACACGGCGAGCTTGGCGCGCGTGTCGCCGCGCGGCTGCGGACCGCGCTGGCCGAAATCGCCGGCACGGCCGCGTCCGAACATGCTCTCGAAGAAGTCGCTGAAACCACCGCCGGCACCGCCGCCTGCAAAGATCTCGTCGAAGTCGACACCGCCGCCATGGCCGCCGCCACCGAACCCGCCAGGCGGTGGCTGCACTTCGTCGCCGGGGCGATAGCCGCGCGCGCGCAGCTGGTCGTATGCCGCACGTTTCTGCGGGTCGCGCAGTGCTTCGTAGGCCTCGTTGATCGCCTTGAACTTTTCCTCGGCACCGGCTTCCTTGCTGACGTCCGGGTGGTACTTGCGGGCGAGCCGGCGATAGGCCGTCTTGATCTCGGCTTCGCCGGCGCTGGGCTCCACGCCCAGGGTCTCGTAATAGTCCTTGAACTGCATGCTCTGGCTCCATCAATGCATTGGCCATGGCTTCGGACCCGGCGTGGCCGGTCCGAGCAGACAATGGCAGCCGCGCAGTCGATTTCAAGTGACTTTGACGCGGCATTCCTGGCGCTGCCAGTATGCTGCCCATTCTCACCGGAGTCCCCCATGACCATCCAGATCGGCGATCACATCCCCGAGGTTACCCTGCAGCGCATTCGCGAAGGCGTCGAGACGCTCGACACCAATGCCCTGTTCGACGGTCGCAACATCGTCCTGTTCGCGGTGCCCGGTGCCTTCACGCCGACGTGCTCGGAAAAGCACCTGCCCGGCTTCGTGCAGCACTTCGACGAGTTCCGCAGCCAGGGCATCGAAGTGGCGTGCATGTCGGTCAACGACCCGTTCGTGATGCAGGCCTGGGGCCAGAGCCAGCACGTCCCGGACGGACTGATGATGCTGGCCGACGGCAACGGCGATTTCTCCCGTGCCCTCGGCCTGGAGCTGGACGCCAGCGCCTACGGCATGGGCCGCCGCGCCCGCCGCTTCTCGCTGTACGCCGAGGACGGCGTGGTGAAGCTGCTCAATGTCGAGGCGCCGGGCGAGTTCCGGGTGTCATCGGCGGAGCACATGCTGGCCCAGCTCAAGCAGGACGTCTGAGCGTTCGCTGCGCACGCTAGCGCAGCACGCTGAACTGTATTCGCGACCACGCACCGCTGTCGGCCAATGCCGTCAGCGTGTGCGCGCCAGGCTCGCCGAAGTCGTGCACGAACGCACCGGCGCCGCTCGACTCGCCGATCAGGCGGCCGTCGAGCAACCAGCGGATGCGCACGTCGCTGCCCAGTGCGCGCAGCGACAGTCGCACCGGATGTTCGCTGCCGGGTGCGCGCGCCAGCGTCGCGCGATCGGCCAGCCCGTCTATTCTCAGCTCTTCGACCGCGTCGCGGCCGTCGGCCACGCAATCGGCTGCCAGTGGCGGCAGCCGAGCCGCCTGGCGGGTTTGTGCGGGCAGCCATGGTGAGGCCAGCACCGGCCAGCGCGCCAGCAGGCGCGGCGCTCGCACATGTGGCGCGGCGCATTCGCCGGACAGGCGAAGGCCACTGTGTGCATCTACCTCGAAGCGCTCGACACCGGTATTCCACAACCGCGCGTCGCGCTCTGCCATCGTCGGCGGCAACGAACCCTCCAGCGCCCATGCCTGCAGGCGGCGCTGGCACAGCTGCGGTGCCTGCGGGTCCGGTGGCAGGCCCAGGGGCCAGCACACTTCCACATCCTCGACTGTGGACGGCGGTGTCCGCGGCGATGCATCGCCGCGTTGGCGCGGCAGCGTGTCGATCACTTCGAACAGCAGCGGCAAGGCCGTCACCGCGCCGTACTGCCCCGGCAATGGCGTCCCGTCTGGTCGACCCACCCAAACACCGACCGTGTAGCGGCGCGTGCTGCCAAGCGCCCAGGCATCGCGGAAGCCGTAGCTGGTGCCCGTCTTCCAGGCGACGCGTGGTCGGCCACTCGCGTCGAACGTATCGGCAGCGCTGCCCGGACGCGGATTGGCCTGGAGAATCTCGCGCACGATCCACGCCGCTCCCGGCGACATCAGGCGCCGGTCCAGATGCGGGGCATCGGTGGTGTAGCGCACCTTGCCAGCGACACCGTCGCGGTTGAGCGCGGCGTAGGCACCGACCAGGTCTTCGAGCTTTGCCCCGGTGCCGCCGAGGATCATCGCCAGGTTTGGCGAGGCACCACGCGGCCACTGCAGGCGGATGCCGGCGTGCGCCAGCCGCGCGGAGAAGCGGGCCGGGCCGATCCGGTCGAGCAGGTCGACGGCGGGCACGTTCAACGACAGGCGCAGGGCCTGGGCGGCGCTGACCGGGCCGTTGAATGCTGCATCGAAGTTGCCCGGCCGGTAACCACCGAAGGACTGCGGCGCGTCGACCAGCAGGCTTTCGGAATGGATCAGGCCGTCATCGAGTGCCAGTCCATACAGGAAGGGCTTGAGCGTCGAGCCCGGCGAACGCCAGGCCTTGACCATGTCGACGTGGCCAAGGCGGCTGGCATCGGCGAACGCAACCGAACCGACGTAGGCACGCGCTTCCAGCGTGGCGTTGTCGACCACCAGCAGGGCCGCGGACGTGCGCGCGGGCAAGTCGGAGAAATAGCGGGCGACGCGCTCTTCCAGCGTGCGTTGCAGATCCGCATCGAGGGTCGATACCAGCCGCGACGCCTGCGGGCGTTCAAAGCGAAGCCGCTGTGCAAGCAGCGGCGCCAGCAGCGGCGGTTGCAGCGATCGCGCCACTACCGGTTCGATGCGCGCATCGGCAACCTGTTCGCGCGACCACACACCCAGGGTCTGCATGCGCGACAGCACCTTGTCGCGGGCGATGCGTGCGCGCTCGGGCTCCCGGTCCGGACGAAGGCGGCTGGGGGCTTGCGGCAGCACCGTCAGCAGCGCCGCCTCGGCGTGCGACAGGCGCGACGCCGGCTTGCCCAGGTAGGCCCAGCTGGCCGCCTCGACGCCTTCGACCGTGCCGCCGAATGGCGCGCGTTGCAGGTACAGGGCGAGGATCTCGCGCTTGGACAGGTGCACTTCCAGCTGTACCGCGCGCAGCAGCTGGCGCAGCTTGGCCCATGGCGTGCGCGTGCCGGTGCGGATGCCCGGATCGAGGATGCGTGCGACCTGCATGGTCAGCGTCGACCCGCCCGAGACCACCCGCCCGCTGCGCAGCCACTGTCCGCCTGCGCGCAGCATCGCCACCGGGTTGATGCCGGGGTGTTCCCAGAACCAGCGGTCTTCGTAGTTCAGCAGGGCCTGCAGGTAGAGCGGCGAAACCTGTTCGAGGGTGACCGGATAGCGCCAGATTCCATGGCGATCGGCAAATGCGCGCAGCGGGGTTCCGTCGGCGGCGACCACGACGGCGCCGTCGTCGTTGCGGTCGGGCAAGGGCAAGGGGAATGCGAGGTCGAGGAGCATGGCAACAACCAATGACGACAGCGCCGTCAGCAACGTCATCAGCGCACGACGATGCCTCGACCGTCCCGGCGCCCGGCCGTCATCCCGGCGTACGCCGGGACCCACCTTGATCCTGCTTTCAGTCTTCACGGGTCACTGCTGCAAAGTCGTTGCTGCAACAACAAAGGCAAATGGATCCCGGCGTACGCCGGGATGACGGTGACGAGGCGGAAGGGTCCTCGGCCTGGATCCCGGCATTCGCCGGGATGACGGTACCGGGGTGTTCGAGTCGATACGCCTCACCCGCCTCCCGGCTGCTTCACCGTCAACGTTGCCGGCACCGACCTGCCGACGCCACGCAGCTGCGGCCGGTACATGTCCTCCACCAGCGGCGGCGGTACGGTGTAGGTACCCGGCGTCACCGCCCGCAACAGGTAGAACACGCGCGCGGTGTTACCGGTATTGAGTTTGAGCGCGGCCACGTAGCGATCGTCGCGGAACTCCTCGTGGCGCACTTCTGCTGCTTCGTCGCGATCGGCGATCTCTGTGCCGTCTATGACCACGCCGGCCCACTGCTTGCCGTCGCCGAGGTTGAAGTTCTCGATCTCCAGGCCGGCCGGCAGCAGGTCGGTCAGCAGCGCATCGGGCATGTCGCGACTGGGGGTGATGGCGACCTGCACGATCAGCGCCTCGCCCTCTTCCAGAACGCCACCCTTCCACTCCGTGCCATCGGTGGCGAAGTACTTGCGCGACACCTTGATCAGCGACTCGTCCGGTTCCGGTGCGCGGCGTGGGACGCCGGCGACTTCGAAACTGGCAAACAACGGTGGCTCGCCCTTGGCATTGAAGGACACGCCGCGCAGCAAGGAGGCGTGATCGAACGCGCGGCCGATGATGCGCGCCGACGGCGCATCGGCCACGACCTCGCCAACCTTCCACTGGCCGGAAACCTGTTTGCCGTTCTCGGCCATCAGTGCCTTGCCCAGCCGCGCCAGCGCCACCTGTTCCTGCGTGCTCAGCCACATCCAGCCGCTGTTGCGGCGTGCGTCGAGCTCGCGGCCCAGATCTACTGCCCTCGCGTCGAACGCCGGCGTGGCCAGATCATGCTCGTGGACGAGCGCGATCATCAGGGCGTCGTCACGCACACGACTGCCGTAGTCGCCGAGGTAGTCCGGCCGGTCAGCCGGGTCGCGCGCGAAGCCTTCCGCGATCGCCTTGCCGCCGCGCGCCTTGTCGCCCTGCAACGCCAAGGCCAGGCCCAGGTGCACCAGCGGCAACCCGGTCAGGCTTTGCTTGCGGTCGTTGTCGTAGAGCGCGCGCAGCGTGCCCAGCGGTGCACGGTTCACCCGCGCCAGGACGTAGCCGGCATGGGCCTGGTAGGCGAACTTCAGGTGCTCGCGCCGGTCGTAGCCGAAGAACGCCTGGCCACCGGACAGCAGATCCTCGTTGAGGACCTTCAACGCCTTCTGCAGCACGGTGTCGGGCACTGCGAACCCGGCCTCGCGCGCGTCCAGCAGGAACTCGACGACGTAAGGCGTGATCAGCGGATTGACGTAGTCGCCACTGCCCCACATCGAGAAGTGGCCGGAGCCGATCTGCATCGCCGCAAGGCGCCCGAACGCGCCTTCCATCCGCGTGCGGCGCACCTTCGCATCCAGTCCGGTGACGCCGAGCATCCGCGCGGTCGCATCGTCCAGCTCGAGCGCGGCAAAGCCCTTGCTGGTGGTCTGCTCGGCGCAGCCGTACGGGTACTCCAGCGCGCCTTTCAGGGCGCTCGCGAACGGGATCGGCGGCAGTGCGCTGACCGACAGTCGCGCGTTGACCGAATCGGGCATCAGGCCCTCGGCCAGATCGGCAGCCAGCGGCACGGGGCCTGCAGCATCGAGGACACGGGTACGGGCGCGGAGCATCGCCGGCCAGGCCGGTCGCACCGGCACTTCGTAGCGGCGGTCGACCTTGTAGCCGTTGCCCTGCACGCGCACGCGTACCTGCGCGGTGCTATAACCCTCCCTGGCCTGCAACGGGAAGGTGTAGGTGGACTTCGCTTCCACACCGAGGCTGGCAGTACGTGCACCGTCTGCCAGCGACAGCGGCCCTTCGCCGTTGACTTCGACCTTGAACTCACCGGCACGGCCGGTGAAATTCTGGACATCCAGGGTGACGTTGCTGCGGTCGCCGGGTGCGAGCACGCGTGGCAGGCTGGCTTCGGCGAGGATCGGCGCACGCACGATCGTCTCGCGATCGCGGCTACCGTAGCGGTTGCCCGAGTACACCAGTGCCGACACGCGCAGCGTGCCGTTGAAGTCGGGAACGGCCAGGTTGATGCGCGCATTGCCGCGCGCATCGAGCTTGACCGGGCCGGCGAACAGATCGACTGTCTGCACGCGAGCCGTCGGGCGGCGTGCCTGCGGCAACGCCGCCAATGCCATGTCGCCGCCGAAGCGCAGCTTGGCGATCCCGCCTTCGAAGCTTTCGATCACGCGACCATAGATGTCATAGGCATCGACACCGAGCCGGCGCTGGGCGAAGAAATGCGCGGCAGCATCGGGCACCGGGAAGCGGGTGATGTTGAGGATGCCGACGTCCACCGCCGACACCGTCACGAACGCATCCTCGCCCGCCAGCTGCGGCACGCCCACCGTCACCGGCAGATCGCGCTCGGGCTGCATCAGCGCCGGCGCGGACAGGCCGACGGCGACCTTGCGATCGCGCCGGTCCATCGACACGTGGGCGACGCCGACCGCGCGCGCGGGCGTGATCCTGCTCGGCGCGCTGCCGCCACGGAACACCAGTGCGGTGACATACACGTCGTGCCGTTCCCAGTCCTTCGTCACCGGGATCTCGAACGTGCTGCCGGCCTTCACGTCGACGCCCTGCACGTAGAGCATGCGGTCGCTCTCGACCATCAGCAGGCCCTTGCCCTCGTGCGGTGGCGTCAACGTCACCTTGAGCGTGTCGCCGGCGCGGTAGGCAGTCTTGTCGAGGGCAAGCTTGACCTTGTCGGGGCGCGCGTCGAGGCCGCGGTTGTCGTCGTCCCAGCTCCAGCCGGCGGTGAACGGGTAGCGCGTGGTCAGCTTCGTCGCCGGATCGAACACGTCGACACGGTAATCGCCCCACTCGACCGGGAAGTCGATCCGCTGCGCCGCATCGCCGACGTCGAGCGTGCGTGTCTGGATGTCCTCGTAGCGGCGGGTGAAGTCGTAGTCCCAGCCGCCATCGTCCTGGTAGTTCCAGTGGTAGTCGCGATGCTCGCGGACCAGCGTGACGCGCAGGCCCTTGCCGGCACGCGGCTTGCCGTCGCTGCCGACGCGGGCCAGCTCGAAGCCGGCGTTGGCATTGGCATCGCTGCCTTCCTTGTCGTCGAACAGCGGGCGCACGCCAACAATGGCGTCGGCCGGCCACAGCACGCGCTTGACGCTGCGGTTGACGCTGCGACCACCGCTCTCGAACACGCTGCCGGTCACTATCGCGGCGATCGTGCTGACCGGTTTGGCCTCGGCCGGCAAGGCGATATCCTGCCGCAGCCGGCCGTTGGCGTCGAGCTTCGCATCGATGGCGTCCTTGGCTTCCTTCGGCAGCGACAGTGTCGGGTCGCCGAAGAAGTAGCCCGGCATCTGCTCGAGCGGGTGCTGTTCGACCGCCACCGCCAGCTTGGCGGTGAAGCGGTTGCCTGCCGCGGGCGCGCCATAGAGATAGGCGCCCTCCACCGCCAGGTGCACCGGTTCGCCCGGCTTGAGCACGGGCTGTGCCTGCAGATCGAGTTTGAGCCGTTCGGGCAGGAATTCCTCGACCCGCAGCGTCATGCCCTGCACCGCCTCCTTGCTGCCGGGATCGGTTCGGAACTCGATGCGCCAACGCCCGGTCGCGGCATCCACCGGGATCACCTGCGCGTGCCGCACGTAACCCTGCGGGTCCGGTTGCAGGCGGGTTTCCAGGAAGGTCTTGCCGTCAGGCTGGACGTAGCGCAGGAACAGCGGCTGCAGCGGCTTGCCCTTGGTGGCGACCGGCTGCCCGTCCTGGTCGCGCAGCAGCGCTGACACCCGCACGGTCTCGCCAGGACGGTACAGGTCGCGTCCCGACCAGGCGAACACGTCGAACCAGGCCTGCTCGCGACCGCTGACGGCGAACTCCGACAGGTCCAGTGCCGGCTGGTTGAACGGCAGCATCGACACGTCCTTGCCGTGCGATGCCACCAGCACATGCGCGGCGTCGAGCGTGTAGCCGAGCATCACGTTGCCGTTACCGTCGGTCTCGCCCTTCATCACCGTCTCGCCCTTGTCGTCGAGCACCTTCAGCTCGACGCCGCCGACCGCCGATCCCTTTTGCAGCGAGGCGGCGTGGGCGAACAGCTTGTCCTTGTAGGCGCGTGCGTGCAGGCCCAGGTCGCTGACGGTGAAGAACGCGGTCTCGTAGCGGTCCTGGAACTCGCCCGCGCGCTTCATCACGGCGAAGTACAGGCCGGGCTGCTGCAACTCCCTGATGTCCTGCAAAGGCAGGTAGGTCAGCACGCGTTCGTTGGTCTTCCCGCCGAGCACGAAGCGATTCACGTAGACCGGTTCGGCGAGACGTTCCAGCGGCGCCTTGTCGCTGTAATCGCTGCCCAGCTCCCAACTGCCGCGACGGCCGCCGCGCTGGTACTGGGCGAAGAACCGCGGCAGCTCCTTGTCGCGCACGCGCAGGAACTCGACATCGACCTCGGCGACATTCACCGACACCACCGGCAGGCCACGGCTTTCGCGCGCCGGCAGCACGCTCCCCTGCGAGGCGAATCCGACCACCGGGTCCAGTGGCCCGGTGTGCACCTGCTTGCGCAACTGCTGGCCGAGGCGATCGCCGGCGGCCGCGGTCAGTCCCCCCTTGATCGCGACGACATAGTCGCGACTGGCGTCGACGTGCGGGAAACGCAGCACCTTGGCGTCGTCCGACAACACCCAGCTGCCCTTGATCACCGCGCCCTTGGCATCGGTGACGGAAATCAGTTCGTCGAAGTCCTGGCTGCCCACCAGCGGCCGGCTGAACTCCAGGGCGATCGCCATCTGCTCGTCGGCTTTCTGATCGGGATAAGCCGCGACCAGCGCGAACCCCTGCACCGCTTCGCGATTGCCCTGCACCGCCTTGCCGCTGACCGCAGGCAGCTGTCCATCGGCATCGCGCTTGCAGCCCCCGCACAGCAGTGTCGCCGCCACGATGACGGCGATCAGGCTTCGCACCAGCCTGCTTCGCGCCTGTCGGCTCGACGGCGACGGTACGCGCAGAGGGATACGGACGGCTCCTTCCGTGACGGATACGCGCTTCATGCGGCCTCCCCTGATTTTCGCGAAGTATAGGAGGATCCCGACGGCAGTCGCTAACGCCAATTTCTCGCCGTTGCCTGCCGTTGCCCTGCAGCGGTCGCCACACGAAAACGCGATCGTCTATGCCATCATCCGCGCGTCGGGCCGATGGCCCGCCTGCCTTTCCCCGGACCACGATGTTGCGCGAACACATGCCCTCCCTGGCCAGCGAACCAGTCGCCGGCATGCCCGTGCCGGGTGCGAGGCCACGCCCTTCCATCCTGGTGATCCGCCAGGGCGCGTTCGGCGACCTGGTCCAGGCCGACGGCGCCCTGCGCGACATCCGCGCGCACCACCCTGACGCTCACATCACCCTGTTGGTCGCGCCGCAGTTCCGCCGGCTGATGGCTCGGTGCCCGCACGTGGACGCGCTGATCGTCGACCCGCGCGCGCCATGGCTTCGAATCGACCACAACCTGGAGCTGATCCGCGAGTTGCGCGGACGCCGCTTCGACCGCGTCTACGACCTCCAGGGCAGCCAGCGCACACGTCTTTACCGGCGCTTGCTGGCCCCCGGACTGGCGTGGCACGGCAGGGACAACCCAGGTTCCAGCACAGTGCCGGACCGGATCGCGTATGCCCGCCTGCTGGCAAAGGCCGGCGTGCCCGGGACGCATACGGGTGCACCGGACGTGGGCTGGATGGCCGACGACGTGTCTGCCCTGCTCGCTGAGTCCGGCGTCGAAGCAGGCTACGTCGCGCTGATTCCGGGGAGTTCGGCCCGTCACCCACAAAAGCGCTGGCCCCACTTCGCGGAACTGGCCCGGCGCCTCGTCGCGGATGGGCGCCAGGTCGTGGTCGCGCCCGGTCCGGACGAACTGGAGCTGGTCCGCACGCTGCCTTGCCGGGTGCTGCTGGGGCCGTCGGGATTCCTGGACTGGTTCGCCCTCGCCGGCGTGCTGGCCAACGCCGCGTTCGTCGTCGGCAACGACACCGGCCCCACCCATCTCGCCGCCTGCCTGGGGACGCCGGGCCTGGCGCTGTTCGGCACGCACACCAGCGTGCAGCGAACCGGAATCCGCGTGCGCTCGTTCGACGCGATCGAAGTGGCGGACCTGCAGCGCCTGTCGGTGGATGCAGTGATCGAGCGCGTACCGCCGCGCCCATAGCCGGGATGTCGGGGCCGGAAACGAAAACGCCGCCTTTCGGCGGCATTTTCGCTACTGCGTTCGATCAATCCGCAACCGGGGTCGTCTCGACGGCGCCGTCGGCAGCACCCGGGTTGATCACCGCTTCACCGGCTTCCTCGTCCTCGTCCAGCGAGGCATCCACGCGCTCGATGGTCTGCAGGCTCTCATCGGAAGCCAGGCGCATCAGGGTCACGCCCTGGGTGTTGCGGCCGACCTGCGAGATCTCCGCCGCGCGCGTACGCACCAGCGTGCCGCCGTCGGAGATCAACAGCACGTCGTGGTGATCGGACAGCTGCACCGCACCGACCAGCATGCCGTTGCGCTCGGTGGTCTTGAGCGCGATCACGCCCTGCGTGCCGCGACCCTTGCGCGGGTATTCCTCCAGCGGGGTGCGCTTGCCGTAGCCGCGCTCGCTGGCGGTGAGGATGTCGCCGTCGCCTTCGACCACGATCAGGCTGACCACGTGGGCGCCACCGGTGTTCTCCGCGCCGTCCTCGCCTTCCTCGCCTTCGGCCAGGCGGATGCCGCGCACGCCGGTGGCGGTGCGGCCCATCGAGCGCACCGCGTCCTCGGCAAAGCGCACGGCCTTGCCGTTGCTGGCGAACAGCATGATGTCGCGGGTGCCGTCGGTCAGCGAGACATCGACCAGGGCATCGCCGTCGTCAAGGTTGATCGCGATCTTGCCGCGCTGCAGGCGGAAGGCGAACTCGGTCAGCGGGGTCTTCTTGACGGTGCCGTTGCGGGTGGCGAAGAAGACGAACTGGTCTTCGACATACTCGCGCACGGGCAACACCGCCTGCACCTGCTCGCCGGCTTCCAGCGGGATCCAGTTGATGATCGGGCGACCGCGCGCGTTCGGACCGGCATCGGGCAGCTGGTGCACCGGCAGCCAGAACACGCGACCGGCGCTGGTGAAGGTCAGCAGCGTGTCGTGCGTGTTGACCAGCCACAGGTGGTCGATGAAGTCCTCGTCCTTGGTCGCCGCCGCATTGCGGCCCTTGCCGCCGCGCTTCTGCGCGCGGTAGGTGCTGACCGGCTGGCGCTTGGCGTAGCCCGAATGCGACAGGGTCACCACGACGTCTTCCGGCGCGATCAGGTCGAGGATGTCGAGGTCTTCCTCGCTGGCACGGATCTCGCTGCGGCGCGCGTCGCCGAACTCTTCCTTGACGTTGCGCAGCTCGGTGCGGATCACTTCCAGCAGCACGTTCGGATCCTCGAGGATCTCGATCAGGCCGCGGATGGTCTCCAGCAGCAGCTTGTACTCTTCGGTCAGCTTGTCCTGCTCCAGCCCGGTCAGGCGGTGCAGGCGCATCTCGAGGATCTGCTGGGCCTGGGTCTCGGTGAGCTGGTAGAAGCCATCGACCAGGCCGACGCCGGCCGGCAGGTCTTCCGGACGCGAGGCGTCGGAACCGGCCGCCGACAGCAGCGCGCCGACCAGACCGGCTTCCCACTTGCGGGCGAGCATGCGGTCGCGCGCCTCGTTGGGGTTGGCCGAGGTCTTGATCAGCTCGATCATCTCGTCGATGTTGGCCAGCGCAACCGTCAGGCCTTCGAGGATGTGGGCGCGCTGGCGGGCCTTGCGCAGCTCGAAGATGGTGCGGCGGGTCACCACCTCGCGGCGGTGGCGCACGAACACTTCCAGCAGGTCCTTCAGGTTCAGCAGCTTCGGTCGGCCGTCGACAATGGCGACCATGTTGATGCCGAACACCGACTCCATCTGCGTCTGCTGATAGAGGTTGTTTAGCACGACCTCGGCCGACTCGCCGCGCTTGACCTCGATGAAGATGCGCATGCCGTCCTTGTCGGACTCGTCGCGCAGCTCGCTGATGCCTTCGAGCTTCTTTTCCTTGACCAGCTCGGCGATCTTTTCGATCAGCCGCGCCTTGTTGACCTGGTACGGGATCTCGGTGACGACGATCGCTTCTCGGCCGTTGTCGGCCACTTCGACCTCGGCGCGCGCGCGCATGCGCACGCGGCCGCGGCCGGTGCGGTAGGCATTCACGATGCCGGCGGTGCCGTTGATGATGCCTGCGGTCGGGAAGTCCGGGCCGGGGATGTACTGGATCAGGCCGTCGACGTCGATGGTCGGGTCGTCGATCAGGGCGATCGTGGCGTCGATCACTTCCGACAGGTTGTGCGGCGGGATGTTGGTCGCCATGCCGACTGCGATACCGGCCGAACCGTTGACCAGCAGGTTCGGCACACGGGTCGGCATGACCGTGGGCTCGAGTTCCTTTTCGTCGTAGTTGGGCTGGAAGTCGACAGTTTCCTTGTCGATGTCGGCCATCAGCTCGTGGGCGATGCGCGACATGCGCGCTTCGGTGTATCGCATCGCCGCGGCGTTGTCGCCGTCGATCGAACCGAAGTTGCCCTGGCCGTCGACCAGCATGTAGCGCAGCGAGAACGGCTGGGCCATGCGCACCAGGGTGTCGTACACCGCGGTGTCGCCGTGCGGGTGGTACTTACCGATGACGTCGCCGACGATACGCGCCGACTTGTAGTACGGCTTGTTGCTGTGGGCACCGAGCTCGTTCATCGCGTAGAGCACGCGGCGGTGGACTGGCTTGAGTCCGTCGCGCGCGTCCGGGAGCGCGCGCCCGACGATGACGCTCATGGCGTAATCGAGGTAGCTGCGGCGCATCTCGTCTTCGAGATTGACCGGGATGATTTCCTTGGCGAGTTCGGCCATCAGGTTTCCGTTCGTTGGTTGTCCGCAGCGACGACTGCGGTCGGGCATCACGTCTGAAGAGCATCACGTCTGAAAATCCGCCGCGGGAACTGCCCGCCGGGCCTGCGTCGCCGACCCCGCCGGGGGGCCATTGACAGCCCGTCGTCGACGGCTTCAAAAGGACACGAAATCATAGCACGGAACGGGGTCCGTCTGCTGCCTGATTCCCACGCAGAAACAAGCAGTTGCGGGGGTTTTTAAAGTGGATTTATCGGCAGCGTGCAATGGCGTGCGGGCGGGACGTGGGGATATCCTCCACCGTCATCCCGGCGAACGTCGGGATCCATCTTGATCCTGGCTGCCGAACAAGCCTGCTGCCTACGGAACGGCGTCGTCCACCACGCCGGGGATTGCTCCGCCCCTTAGTCGGACATCCTGTCCGAATGCGGGGCGCGGTGGACGACGCTTCAGAGTTTCGTTGCATGGTCTTCGGCGGCCCTCACCCCAACCCCTCTCCCGCAAGCGGGAGAGGGGCTTTTCGCCGTCACTGAAACCCCGTCATCCCCGCGAAGGCGGGGACCCAGCGTCGTTGCTTCCAGGATCGTCATCCCCGCGAAGGCGGGAACCCATGGACGTGGCTTCTGCCCGACGTCTCCCCGCGAACGACTGGATGCCCAGGCTCAGCCGAAGGCGGCCTTCATGGCGGTTGCGTCGGGGCGCTCGATCACTCCACGCTCGGTCACGATCGCATCGATCAACTCGTGCGGGGTGACGTCGAACACCGGGTTCCAGGCGCCCACGTCCTCGGCCGCTGTGCGAACGCCGCCGACGCCGAACAGCTCGCCCGGATCGCGTTCTTCGATATGGATCGCATCGCCCGAAGGCGTGTCCATGTCGACCGTCGAGGACGGCGCCACGACCATGAACTTCAGGCCGTGATGGCGCGCGGCGATCGCCAGCTGGTAGGTGCCGATCTTGTTGGCCGTGTCGCCGTTGGCGCAGATGCGGTCGGCACCGACCACGACCCATTGCACGTCGCCGGTCTTCATCAGGTGCGATGCGGCGGAGTCGGCGATCAGGGTCGGGGCGATGCCGTCCTGCTGCAGCTCCCACACCGTCAGGCGCGCGCCCTGCAACCACGGACGGGTCTCGCCGGCAAAGACCTTGTCGATGCGGCCTTCGGCCACGCCGGCGCGGATCACGCCCAATGCGGTGCCAAAGCCCGCGGTCGCAAGGGAGCCGGTGTTGCAATGGGTCAGGACGCCACTGCCCGGCTCGATCAGGGCCGCGCCCAGCGCGCCCATGCGGCGGTTCGCGGCGAGGTCTTCATCGGCGATCGCGTGCGCTTCGCGCTCGAGCACTTCGCGCCAGTCGGTGCCGGCGGCGGCAAGCGTGCGGCGCATCCGCGCCAGTGCCCAAGCCAGGTTCACCGCCGTCGGCCGTGCGGCATTGAGCTGCTGCATGGCCGGCTCGAGCTTGCCTGCGGCCTCGGCGCCATCGGCGGCGTCGACCTCGCGCGCGGCCAGCACCACGCCCCAGGCAGCGGCAATGCCGATCGCCGGCGCGCCGCGCACGGTCAGGGCATGGATGGCTTCGGCCACGGCAGCGCTGTCGTTGCAGGTCACGTACTCGACCACGAACGGCAGCTTGCGCTGGTCGAGCAGTTCCAGGGCCTGCCCGGTCCAGCGGATCGGGCGGATGCGGTCGTAGCGGTCGAAATCGATGGTGGTGTTCATGCCGTGCAGTTTAGCGAACTGCACGTCCGACCCCAGGACTATCGGCGGCGGGCTTGCCCGGTGCTCGCCCTCCCCTTCACCGCCGGCGAAAGGGAGGGACGCCGCGATTGCCTTACAGGACGCTGAAGTCGCCGCGGCAGCCGTTGCTCACCCAGACGCCATTGCGGTCCCAGCCCCAGCTCTGGCCTTCGATGCAGGGCGCCTTGGACGCTTGCCGGACCAGGCGGGCATCGCGACGGATCGTCACGTTGCAACGGCGCTGGCGGCGATCATCGGAGCCGCAGTACAGCTTCTGCGCCTGTGCGCCGTTCCAGCCGCCGCCGTTGCCACCGCCATTGCCGCCTCCGTGGCCGCCGCCATAACCACTGGCGAACTCGGCGCGACAGCCCTCGTCGACCCAGACGAACCCTCGGCCGGTGCCCCACGAACGGCCCTCGATGCACGGCGACTTCGAGTACTGGCGCAGCAGATAGGCGCTGCGGCCGTCGATCTGGCACTGCACATAGCGGTTGTCGTTGGAATCGCAGCGCACGCTGCGGCCGCCGCCATTGCCGCCACTCCCGCCATTGCCGCCGCCCCACCCGCCACCTTGGCCGGCACGGACCAGCGCGAACTCGGCACGGCAGCCACCATTGACCCACACGCCGTTGCGGTCGTACCCCCAGGTACGCCCCTCGACGCATGCGTTCTTGGAGTACTGCCGCAACAACTGGGCGCCGTTACGGGTATCGGCAGCGCACTGCCGGTAGCGGTTGTCGTTGGAATCGCAGCGGACCGTCGGCGTGTTGCCGCCGTTGTATTGCGCCGCGACCGGCATGGCCACCGTTGAAGCTGCAAGCACAACCAGAATCCCGAGGCCCCTCCACGAGTGCGTGGACGAGTACATGGGCAAGTACGGGGTCATGAAACAGCTCCTCGTTGAGATGGTTCTCACTCTAGCGAGGGCAGCTTAACGAATGCTTCACCCCGTGGCCGCCGCTGGCGGCCATTCAGCCGCCGCTGAGGTCGTCCTTGTGACGGACCTCGAATTCCGCACGGCAGCCGTCCTCGACCCAGATTCCGTTCTTGTCCACGCCCCAGCTGCGACCCTCGATGCAGGCCGCACGTGACAGCTGCCGGAACAGGCGCACCACCCCGCCCTCGGTGACGGCCGGGCAATGTCGCGGCAGCTTGTCGGTCGAATCGCATCGGACGATCTTTCCAGGCGTCGTCTCGGGCGAGACGACCGCCATCATCCGGAATTCGGCGCGACAGCCACCGGAGACCCAGACGCCACGATTGTCGATGCCCCAGTTGTCGCCGCGGATGCACGGGTTCTTCGACAGTTGCCGCACCAGCTCCGCGCCGGCACTGATGTCGGCGTCGCAGTGCTGCCAGCGGTTGCCGCGCGATTCGCATCGAATGGTGCGGCTGCCGTAGGCGCTGCCGACGCTGCCGCCATAGCCCAGGACAAATTCCGCACGACACCCGTCCCGGACCCAGATGCCCGCATCGATCAGGCCCCAGGTGCGGCCTTCGTCGCATGCGGACTTCGACAGCGATCGCAACATCCGCACGCCGCCCCTGATGTCGACCGGACACAGGTGCGCCTGTCCGCCCTTGGATTCGCAGCGCACGACGCGATCGCCATAGAAACGGTCGCCCGTGTCCTGTGCCTTCGTTTCAGGCCCGGCCAGCAGTACCAATAGTGCGAAGAAGCAAGTCGAAGGCGACCAGCCGCGCATCGTGCACCCCTGAGTTCACGCAACCACTCTAAACCGTCCAGATGAAAACCGACATCCGGAACTTCCTTAAATTTTCGTAGTGTGCGAACGGTCAGGCACGGCCGAAGTCGAAGGCGACTACATCCGAAATTCGCGGGCTGCCGAGCATGGCCATCAACAGCCGGTCGATCCCCATCGCCACGCCGGCACAGTGCGGGAACCCCGCGTGCAGGGCCTCCAGCAGGCGCTCGTCACGTGGAGGCAACGCGTCGCCGCGCTGGCGGCGCAGGTCGAGGTCGCGATCGAAGCGCTGCCCCTGTTCGTCCGCGTCGGCCAGCTCGTGGTAGCCATTGGCCAGTTCCAGCGGCCCAAGGTAAAGCTCGAAGCGCTCGGCCACGGCCAGGCCATCGCGCTGGCCCAGTCGCGCCAATGCGCACTGCGAAGCCGGATAGTCGTACACCGCCAGCAACTGCTCCGGTGCGAACGCCGGCTGCAGGCGATGGGTCATCAACAGGTCCAGCCAGTCGTCGCGGGTCAACCCTTCCGGATCGATCACGACATCGCCCAGCGCGGCCTGCAGGTGGTCCAGTGGTTCGCTGTGCGGATCGATGCCCAGCTGCTGGCGATACAGGTCGTGATAGGCGACACGCTTCAACGTGGCGGTGCGACCCAGCAGTGCCAGCGCCGCCAGCACCAGCTGCGCGGTTTCGTCGATCAGGCGCTGGTGGTCCCAACCCAGGCGATACCACTCGAGCATGGTGAACTCGGGGTTGTGGCGTCCGCCGGCTTCGCCGTCGCGGAACACGCGGCCGAGCTCGTAGCAGTCGCCGAACCCCGCCGCCAGCAGGCGCTTGAGCGGGTATTCGGGCGAAGTGCGAAGCCAGCGCGTCCGCGGCGCACCGTCGGTACGACCACTGAATTGAAGCTGGAACGAGGCGATGTTGGGGTCGGTGTTGCCCGCCACCGACATCACCGGCGTTTCCACCTCCGTGACGTCGTGCTCGGCGAAGAATGCGCGGATGCAGGCATTGAGCCGCGCTCGCAGGTGCAGCGTTTCGAAGCTCGCCGACGGACGCCAGTCAGTCATTGTCCGTGCTCTTCCAGAACATGCGCGGCCAGGAATGCCAGCAGCTTTGCTTCGTCCCAGATCTCCACGCCCAGCTCCTGCGCCTTGTCGAGCTTGGAGCCGGCCGCTTCGCCGGCGACGACGAAGGTGGTCTTCTTGGAGACGCTACCGGATACCTTGGCGCCGAGCGACTCGAGTTTCGCCTTGGCCTCATCGCGACTGAGTGCGGTCAGCGTTCCGGTCAGCACGGCCGTCTGGCCATCGAGCGGGCCTTGTGCCACCTCGGCCGCGGCCGGCGTGATCGCATCCAGGCGCGCGAGCGCCTCGCCGCCGGCCACGAGCTGGCCGGCGTGCGCTTCATCCTCGAGCCAGTCCGCCAGCGCCTGCGCGGTATCCGCGGGCAACCCGGCACTGACGTAGTTGTGCTTCGGCGCGTCGAGCAGTGCCTGCACGCTCGGGAAGGCGCTGGCCAACTGCTCGGCGCGCACGCGGGTGACCTTGGGGATCTCCAGATCCACCAGCAGCGTGACGAGGTTGAGTCCGTCACGCAGTTTCGGCGTCGGCGGATGCGCATCGGTGATGGTGACGCCGCGCGCGAGCAGGTCGTCGATGACCTGCTGGTTGCCGGCCTGGTCGAGGAAATGGCCAATCGAACGGGCGACTTCACCGCCGACATCCGGTACGCGCTTGAACAGCGGCCATGGCAGGTGGCGGATCAGTTCCAGGTCGCCGAGCCAGGTCGCCAGCGCCTTGGCGGTACTCTCGCCGACGTGCTGGATGCCTAGCGCGTAGAGGAATCGTTCCAGCGTGGTGTTGCGGCTGTGGTCGATGGCTTCGAGCAGGTTCTCGGCCCAGCGCGTGGCGACCTTGCCGGACTTCACGGTCTCGGGCGTGGTGTCGTCGCGCTCGTCCGCGCGGCGCTTCATTTCCAGCAGGTCGTCGAGCGTGAGCTTGTACAGGTCGGCGACCGACTGCACGTAACCCAGGTCGGACAGGCTCTCGATGAAGCGCTCGCCCAGGCCTTCGATGTCCATCGCCCGGCGCGAGGCGAAGTGGCCGATGGCCTCCTTGCGCTGCGCCGCGCAGGTCAGCTCGCCCGAGCAGCGCCAAACCGCTTCGCCTTCCTCGCGCACCAGCTCCGATCCGCATACCGGGCAATGGCTGGGCATCGTCCATGGCTTGGTCCCGTCGGGGCGACGCTCGACGACCACGCGCACCACTTCCGGAATCACGTCGCCGGCGCGGCGGACGATCACCGTGTCGCCGTTGCGCACGTCCAGGCGCGCGACCTGGTCGGCGTTGTGCAGCGTCGCCCGGGTGACGGTAACGCCGCCAACCTGCACCGGCTGCATCAGCACCCAAGGCGTGACCGCGCCGGTACGGCCAACGTTGACCTCGATCGACTCGACGACAGTCATCTGTTCCTGCGCCGGGAACTTGTGCGCAATCGCCCAGCGCGGCGCGCGGGAGACGAATCCCATCTCGGCCTGGCCTTCGTAGTCGTCGAGCTTGTAGACCACGCCGTCGATGTCGAACGGCAGGCGCTCGCGCTTGTCGCCGATCGTGCGGTAGTAATCGAGCAGTCCCTGCAGGCCTTCGACCACGCCGCTTTCGCCGCTTACAGGGAACCCCCACTCGCGCAGGCGGGCCAGGGTCTGCGAATGGGTCTCGGGCAGTTCGCTGCCTTCGACCAGACCGATGCCGTAGGCGTAGAACGCCAGCGGCCGCTGCGCGGTCATGCGCGGATCGAGCTGGCGCAGCGATCCGGCCGCGCCATTGCGCGGATTGGCCAGGACCTTGCCGCCTTCGGCCAGCGCGCGCTCGTTGTACGCCTTGAAGGCGGCCAGCGGCATGTAGACCTCGCCACGCACTTCCAGCACGCGCGGCCAGTCCCTGCCGCGCAGCTGCAGTGGAATCGCCTTGATCGTGCGCAGGTTGGCGGTGACGTCCTCACCGGTGGCACCGTCGCCACGGGTGGCGCCCTGGACGAAACGGCCGTCCTCGTAGCGCAGGCTGATGGCCAGTCCGTCGAGCTTGGGTTCGACCGAAAACGCCAGCGCATCGCGGCCCAGGCGTTCTTCGATCTTGCGCACGAACACCGCCACTTCCTCGTCGCTGAAGGCGTTGCCCAGCGACAGCATCGGGATGGCATGGCGGACCGGGGCAAAGCTGCCGGTCGGCACGCTGCCGACGCGCTGGGTAGGCGAGTCGGGCGTGATCAGCTCGGGGTGCGCGTCTTCGAGTTCGTCGAGCTCGCGCAGCATGCGGTCGTAGTCGGCGTCCGGAATCGCCGGATCGTCGAGGACGTGATAGCGGTAGTTGGCGTCATCGAGCTGGGCGCGCAGTTCGGCGATGCGGGTGCCGATGCTGGAAGAAGGTTTGACCACGAACTGATCCTGAGGCTGCCGTCCCGGTTATGCCGCCATTCTGCCTCAGGTGCCTGAAGACCCATCAACCCGTCATCCCCGCGCAGGCGGGGACCCAGTGGCGTTGCCGTTGTCTTGGCTCGAAGAGCAAGTCGCTGGGTTCCCGCCTGCGCGGGAATGACGGGTAGAGAGAGCTGACGGAATGACGGGTAGAAAGAGCTGACGGAATGACGGGTAGAAAGAGCTGACGGAATGACGGGCAGGAAGAGCTGACGACCCTGATCCCGGCGATTGCCGGGGTGACAAATCACCAGCGCGCCGGCTTGGTAAGCGGCGGTGCTTCGCGCTGGCGGTCGTAGGCGCGCAGCTCGTCGCGGATATGGGCGATGCGCTGGCGGCCGAGGGCGTTGCGCTGCTCGTCCAGGACCACGCCGTCGAGCAGTTCGGCCATCCGCTGCGCGGTCGGCAGCATGGTTTCCCAGGCGTCGAGCGCGTTGACCGGCGCCGGCAGGGTCAGGAAGAAGGCAATCGCCGGGGTCTCCAGCGCCTGGATCTGCGCCATGTCGAAACTGCCGGGTTTCATGATGTTGGCGACGCTGAACACCGGGCCGCGCTCGGGGTGGTTCTCGACCAGGCGATGGAACACGCCCATGTGGCCATAGACCAGGCCGGCCTTCTCGGCGGCAACGACGATATCCGGGCCGTGCAGCTTCTGCCCGGCGCGTGCGGCCAGATAGAGCGTGACGATCTTGTCGAACTCTTCGGTCGCGCGACGGCCCAGTTCGCTGCTGGCGGCGCCCTCGAGAGTGCGGTCGAACAGTTCCAGTTCGGCCTGGGCGGTGGTTTCTCCTGCCACCACGGAGCTGCCCTCGCCTCCCAGCTCACGTTCCAGTTGCTCGCCCAGCGTCGGTTCGCGACGGCTGCCGTCGGCAGCAGACGCCTCGCGCGGCACGCGCTTGCCCTGGCCAGGCTTGCGCGGGCGACCAATGAACACGATCGCGGCGATCAGGATCAGGCCGGCGATCAGGATGCCGATACGCAGCAGGGTCACGTCTGACATTGAGGGGCTTCCTTACGGCAGGCGGGATGGTCGGGGGAAAGAGCGTGTGGACTCAGGCCACACCAGCCAAACGCGAAGCCTCCGCCAGGTCGACCGAGACCAGTCGACTGACGCCGGGTTCGCGCATGGTGACGCCGGAAAGCTGTTGCGCCGCTTCCATCGTCGCCTTGTTGTGGGTCACGAACAGGAACTGTACCTGTTCACTCATCTCGCTGACCATCGATGCCAGGCGGCCGACGTTGGCTTCGTCGAGCGGAGCATCGACCTCGTCGAGCAGGCAGAACGGTGCCGGGTTGAGGCGGAAGATCGCGAACACCAGCGCCACCGCGGTCATCGCCTTCTCGCCGCCGGACAGCAGCGAGATGTTCGACACGCGCTTGCCGGGCGGACGCGCCATGATCGACACGCCGGTGTCGAGCAGGTCTTCGCCGGTCAGTTCCAGATAGGCATGGCCGCCGCCGAACAGGCGCGGATACAGCTCCTGCACGCCGCTGTTGACACGGTCGAAGGTGTCCTTGAAGCGGCCGCGGGTCTCGCGATCGATCTTGCGGATCGCGTCTTCCAGCGTTTCCAGTGCGGTGGTGAGGTCGGCGTCCTGCGCGTCCAGGTATTCCTTGCGCTGCGCGGCCTCGGCGTGCTCGGCGATCGCGGCCAGGTTGACCGGCTCGAGCCGGCGCAGCTTGCCGTCGAGCTCGTTGACCGTGCGCTCCCAGACCTGCGGCTGCATGTCGTCGGTGAGGGTGTTGACCACGTCCTCCAGCACGAAGCCGGCCTCCACTATCGCCGCCGACAGCTGCTCGGCCTTCAGCACCAGTGCCTGTTGCTCGAGGCGACGCTGGCCGATGGCCTCGCGCTGCTGGATGGCCTGCTCGTCGCGCTGGTGGCGGACCTGTTCGAAGCGGCGCAGGTCGTGGTCGATGCCGTCGACCGTGGTGCGCGCGGCGGTCAATGCCTGCTCGGTGATCACGCGCTGCTCAAGCGCGACCTGACGCTGTTCTTCCAGCGTAGTGACCGGCTCGTCGCCGTCGGCCAGCTGCGCCGACAGTTCGCCCAGGCGCGAATCGAGCTGTCCACGCTGGCCACCCATGCGATCGAGCGCTTGCGCCAGTGCGGTGATCTGCGTGCGCTGGGATTCCAGCGTCAGTGCCAGCGCATGCGCGGTGTCGCGCGATTCGCGGGCGATGTTGCGGGCCTGGTCGCGGGCTTCGCCGAGGGCGCGGCGCTCGGACTCCAGCGCCTGGCGCGTGTCCTCCAGCTCGCCCATGCGCATGACCGCCTCTTCCTGGACGTTGCGCGAATCGCGGGACTGCTCGCGGGCGCTCTCCAGGGTTTCGGCCAGTTGCGCCAGTTCGGCGTCGATCTTCTCGATGCGGCCGCGCGCCGAATCCAGGCGGCCCTGCTGGCTCTGCAATTGGCCGGCCAGTTCGGAGACGCTGCGGTGCGCCATGTACAACGTGCGCTGCGCATCCTCGCGCTGCTGCTCGGCGGCGAGCAGGCGGTCGCGCAACTGCACCAGCAGCGATTCGAGCTCGCGCTCGCGCGCCTGCAGGGTGTCGATCTCCGCACGCAGCGACTGGATCTCGCGCTCGCGCAGCAATGCGCCCTGCTTGGCCGCGCCCGAGCGCAGGATCCGCACCCAGCCGGCGCCGAGGCGCTCGCCGTTGCGGGTGATGATGGATTCGCCCTCGCCCAGCATCGGCAGCATCGTGTGCGCTTCGCCAAGGTCTTCGGCGGCATGCAGCTTGGCGAGGATGCGGCGGATCGCGATCGGCCCGCGCACCTTCGAGGCCAGCGAAGTCGGCGCGAATTCGACAGAGTCATTGTGCGGATCGACCAGGACCAGGCGGCCCTCACCGAGCTCGCCGAGCGCATCGACCAGCACTTCCGGCGATTCGACCAGCACGCCCTCGATCATCTGACCGAGCGCGCCTTCGACGGCGTTTTCCCAGCCGGCTTCCACCTGCAGCGCTTCACCGACACGCGTCGCGGAATCGAGACCACGGGCCTTGAGCCAGCTCAGTGCGGCGCCCTGCTCCTGACCCAGCGCGGCATGCTGCAGCGTCTCCAGCGACGACAGGCGACCGCGTGCGCCCTGCACCTGCTTGCGCGCCTCGGCCAGTTCGGTCTGGGTGCCGCGCTGCTGGTCCTGCAGCTCGCCCAGCGCGGCCTTGCGCGTCTCCAGCTCCTCGCTGAGGCTGTCGATCGAGAACTTCTGGGTTTCGTGCTGCTCCTGCAACGCAGCGAACGATTCCGACAGCGCGCCCAGGTCGAGCCCGGCGCGTTCGTTGTTGAGTGCCTCGCGACGGCGGTCGGCGTCGAGCACCTGGCGGTCGAGGTGCTCGATGCGGGTGCGTTCGACGTCGGCGGCGCGGGCGGCCTCGGACTGGGCGCGGCTGTGCTCGTCCCAGCGCTGCTGCCATTCGGTGAGCCGGGTCTCGGCATCGCGCAGAGCTTCCTGGCGCATGCCGTCTTCGTCGCGCAACTGCTCCAGGCGCGGCTCGGATTCGGCCACGGCGGCGCGCAGCACGTCCAGGCGCGACTGGTCGCTGCCGATGTGCTGGCCCAGCTCGGCCAACGCCGACAGTGCCTCGTCGCGTGCTTTCTGCAGGCGCGTGGACATCTCGCGCTGGTGCTGGATCTGCTGTTCGATGCGGGCCAGCGTGCCACCGACCTCGTAGCTGGCGGCCTGGGCCTTGTTCAAGGCCTCGGCGGACTCCTCGCGACGCACGCGGCCCACCTCCAGCTCGCGCTCGGCTTCGCGCTGTTCGGCGATCAGCTGCTGCAGGCGGGTTTCGAGCTGGCTCAGCTTCTCGCGCTGGCCCTGAAGTTTCTGGTCGAGGGCGCGGTGTTCCAGCGCCTTCCACTCGGCGTCCTTGACCCGGCGCTCGGCCTGGATCGTCTGGTACTGCTCGGCCTGGCGTGCCTGGCGCTTGAGGTGTTCGAGCTGCTTGCCGACTTCCTCGCGCAGGTCGCTGAGGCGATCGAGGTTTTCGCGGGTGTGGCGGATGCGGGTCTCGGTTTCCTTGCGGCGCTCCTTGTACTTGGAGATGCCGGCGGCCTCTTCCAGGTAGACGCGCAACTCTTCGGGCTTGGCCTCGATGATGTTGCTGATCATGCCCTGCTCGATGATCGAGTAGCTGCGCGGGCCCAGGCCGGTGCCGAGGAACAGGTCGGTGATGTCGCGGCGGCGGCACTTGGCGCCGTTGAGGTAGTACTGGCTGCTGCCGTCGCGGTTGACGGTGCGCTTGACCGAGATCTCGTTGAACGCCGCGTACTCACCGGTGATGGTGTGGTCGGAGTTGTCGAAGATCAGCTCGACCATCGCCTGCGACACCGGCTTGCGTGCCGAGGAACCGGCGAAGATCACGTCGGTGAGCGAATCGCCGCGCAGGCGGCTGGCCGAGCTTTCGCCCATCACCCAGCGCACGGCATCGATGATGTTGGACTTGCCGCAGCCGTTGGGACCGACGATGCCGGTCATGTTGTTCGGCAGGTGCAGCGTGGTCGGATCGACGAAGGATTTGAAACCGGACAGCTTGATCGTGGACAGACGCATGCGGCTGGGTTGCCTCTTGGCGGCGTGGCGGAACGCGGCCGTGATTACCGACTGGGATTAGATTCGCCTCCTAATCCATTGATTCCCATAGGAGGCGCACGGCTCGTGAGCCGTGTCTTCACGGGGAGTATAGCGGGCCCGGAACGTCGCAACCCCCTCTCCCTGGCCGCGTTCGCGGCCTGTCCCTCTCCCACAAGGGGAGAGGGGCGGTCCGGGGTCTGCGTTGCCGGGGAGAGGGTGCGGTCTGGGGGCCGCGTTGCCCTCTCCCCTTGTGGGAGAGGGACAGGCGCAACGCGCCAGGGAGAGGGGCTCAGGCCCGCAGGCTGGCCCCGCTTTCCTGATCGAAGTAATGCATCTGCTCCGCCACATACCCCAGGTGGACCGTATCGCCCACCTTGGGCAGGTCGCGCGGCGCCACCCGCAGGATCAGTTCGCAGCCGCCGCACCCCAGGTCGATGAAGGCCTCGTTGCCGACCGGCTCGACCGCCTCGACCGTTGCCGCCAGATGCCCGGGGCCGGGCTCGCCCAGATACATGTCCTCGGGACGCAGGCCGACCGTCAGCTGCCGGCCCAGGAACCCGCGCACGGGCTCGACCAGGTCGGCCGGCGGCCGCAGCGGCAGCTCCACGCCGTCGCCCATGCGCAGCTTCAGGCCGTCGCTCTCGACGACCTCGCCCCACAGCAGGTTCATCTTCGGGCTGCCAAGGAACGTCGCCACGAACAGGTTGGCCGGCCGGTTGTACAGGCCCATCGGCGTGTCGATCTGCTGGATGCGCCCCTTGTCGAGCACGACGATGCGCTGGCCCAGGGTCATCGCCTCGATCTGGTCGTGGGTGACGTAGACCATTGTCGTGCCCAACTGCCGGTGCAGTCGCGAGATCTCCACGCGCGTGGAGGCACGCAGCTTGGCGTCGAGGTTCGACAGCGGTTCGTCGAGCAGGAACACCTGCGGTTGCCGCACCAGTGCGCGCCCCAGCGCGACGCGCTGGCGCTGGCCGCCCGACAGTGCCGCCGGCTTGCGATCGAGCAGCGACTCCAGCTCGAGCATGCCCGCGGCCTCGCGCACGCGCCGTTCGATCTCGGCCTTGCCGGTGCCGCGCAGCTTCAAGCCGAAACCCAGGTTTTCGGCCACGCTCATGTGCGGGTACAGCGCATAGCTCTGGAACACCATCGCGATGTCGCGATCCTTCGGCGCCACGTTGTTGACCAGGCGCTCGCCGATGCGTAGTTCGCCGCTGCTGATCTGCTCGAGGCCGGCGATCATCCGCAACAGCGTCGACTTGCCGCAGCCCGACGGGCCTACCAGCACCAGCAACTCGCCGTCGGCAATTTCGAAGCTGGCATCGTCAACGCCGACAAAGCCGTTGGGATAGACCTTGCGCAGACGATCCAGCGTGACCTTCGCCATGAATTCTCCAGAGCCGTCCCCGTGCATGGGGGATCGTTTCACTTTCGCCGGCCGCTTTGCCAGTTGATGGGAATGTTGATTGAGCGCGGCCGATGGTTCCCAATGGGCACCGCCGTCGGCTATCCTGCCATGTAACCGTTTTCACGCCTATCCATAGTTCTAACGTCCCCCGAGACAGAGCCGATGAGCCGAGCACCAGGCGCCGACCAGTTCGTATTCCCCGAAGGCTTCCTGTGGGGCGCCGCCACCGCTGCCCACCAGATCGAAGGCTCGCCCATGGCCGACGGTGCCGGCCCGAGCATCTGGACGCGCTTCGCCCATACCCCGGGGATGATGCTCAACGGTGATACCGGCGACGTTGCCTGCGACCATTACAACCGCTGGCGCGACGACGTGAAGCTGATGCGCAGCCTCGGCCTGCAGGCCTACCGCTTCAGCGTGTCGTGGTCGCGGATCCTGCCCGAAGGCACCGGCCGGGTGAACCAGAAGGGCCTGGATTTCTATTCGAACCTGGTCGACGAGCTGCTCGCCAACGACATCGAACCGCTGCTGACGCTGTTCCATTGGGACCTGCCGGCGGCGCTCGACGACCGCGGCGGCTGGCTCAACCGCGAGATCGCGGACTGGTTCGCCGAATACGCCTCCGTCATGTACCGCGCGCTCGACGGCCGGGTGAAGAAGTGGGTGACCCACAACGAGCCGTGGGTCGTCACCGACGGCGGCTACCTGCACGGCGCGCTCGCGCCGGGCCACCGCAGCAAGTTCGAAGCCCCGATCGCCTCGCACAACCTGATGCGCGCGCATGGCGCGGCGGTCAAGGCCTACCGCGAGATCGGCAAGCACGAGATCGGCCTGGTGGTGAACATCGAGCCCAAGTACGCCGCCAGCGATTCGGCGGCGGACCAGGCCGCGGTGCGCCGCGCCCACGCCTACATGAACGAGCAGTACCTGCACCCCGCCCTGCTCGGCCACTACCCGCCCGAGCTCAAGGAGATCTTCGGCGAGGCGTGGCCGGACTGGCCGGCGGAGGACTTCGAGCTGATCAAGCAGCCGCTCGATTTCGTCGGCATCAACTACTACACCCGCAGCGTCACCCAGGACGCGAAGAGCTACCCGCTCAACACCGCCGTGGTCAGGCAGCCGCTGGGCACCTACACCGAGACCGGCTGGGAAGTGTTCCCGCAGGGCCTGACCGACCTACTGCTGTGGTTCAAGCAGACCTATGGCGACCTGCCGGTCTACATCACCGAAAACGGCGCGGCGTTCTTCGATCCGCCCACGGCCGACGTCGATCCGGTGTCGGGCGAGCGTCGCGTGCGCGACCCGCTGCGCATGGACTACCTGCGCAAGCACATCGGCGCCATCCACGATGCGATCCAGGCCGGTGTCGACATCCGCGGCTACATGCTGTGGTCGCTGATGGACAACCTGGAATGGTCTCTGGGCTACTCCAAGCGTTTCGGCATGATCCATGTCAACTACGGCACCCAGGAACGCACGCCGAAGGACAGCGCGCTGTGGTACTCGCAGGTGATCGCCTCGCACGGGCGCAAGCTGGCCGAGCCACTGCCCTACTGAATCGTACTGTCCCGCATCGGCGGCACTGATTTCGTTTACATCCGGACAAATCATCCACCGCCGACCCCACGCGCAAGACATCGCCCCGGGACTGCATTACGCTGCCGGCAGCCCGGGCTCGACAGTGCGCCGGTTCGTCTGCAATCCGATCGTGCGGTGGTGATCCTTGAGTGTTTCCCAGTCTCCGGCAGCAATTGACCCGGCAGCCGATGCCCTGCTCGCCGATATCGGCGGTACCAATGCCCGCTTCGCCCTGGCCCGCCAGGACAGCCGCACGCCGCTGCTGACCGAGAGCGTGCGCGAATTTTCCGTCACCCAGTTCCCGTCGCTGGCCGATGCCGCCCGCCACTACCTCGACACCACCGGTGCCAATCCGCGCACCGGCGTGTTCGCCGTGGCCGGCCGGGTCGACGGCGATGAAGCCCGTATCACCAACCATCCGTGGGTGATCTCGGCGGCGCGCACGCGCGATGCGCTGGGCCTGGAATCGGTCGAGCTGGTCAATGATTTCGCCGCGCAGGCGATGGGCGCGTCCCTGCTCCAGGTCGAGGACGTGGTTGCCCTGGGTGCTGCCGGCTGGGACGGCCACGACGATGCCGACCGTACCTTCGCCGTGATCGGTGCCGGTACCGGCCTGGGCGTGGGCGGCCTGTTGCGCCGCGACGGCCGCTACTACCCGCTGCAGACCGAAGGCGGCCACGTCAGCTTCGCGCCCAACACGCCGGAAGAAATCGAGATCCTGCAACACCTGTCGGGCGAGTTCGGCCGGGTCTCCAACGAGCGCCTGGTCAGCGGCATGGGCCTGGTCAATCTGCATCGGGCGCTGAGCGCCATCGCCGGCGAAGACCCCGGCCCGCTCAAGCCGGCCGACATCACCGCCCGTGCCCGTGAAGGCGACCCGCGCAGCCTGCGCACCATCGACATCTTCTGCGCCGTGTTCGGCGCCGCTGCCGGCGACCTGGTGCTGACGCTGGGGGCATGGGACGGCGTCTTCCTGACCGGCGGCCTGGTGCCGAAGATGTTGTCGGCGATCGCGCATTCGGGCTTCCGCCAGCGCTTCGAGCACAAGGGCCGGTTCTCGGCCGTGATGGCGCGCATCCCGACGCTGGCGGTGATCCATCCGCAACCCGGCCTGCTCGGTGCCGCGGCGCTGGCACAGCACACGCGTCCTTGAAGCCGGCTGTGCCAGTATCGAACGATGGCTGCCGAACGCTCGCACGAACCCGCCACGGCGACGCATCCGCAACCGCACCACGACCTGCACGTCCATGCCAACGAGGACGTCTGGACCTGGGCGGTCGCGGTGGCCATCGCCGCGGAACTGCGGCGTGAGCTGACCACGCAGCCGCGGGCGCGCCTGCTGCTATCGGGCGGGACCACGCCCGCGCCGGTATATCGCGCCCTGTCGAAAGCACCACTGGACTGGGACCGGGTCAACGTCGGCCTGGTCGACGAACGTTGGCTGCAGCCGCAGGACCTCGACAGCAATGCCCATCTGGTGCGCACGCAGTTGCTGCAGCACCAGGCAGCGGCCGCGCATTTCGAGCCGATGACCCGCGCCGGCAAGTCAATCGAGGAAGTGGTCGCCGGCGCCAATGCCTTCGCCAAGGTCCAGGCCTGCGTCACGGTGCTCGGCATGGGCGAAGACGGCCACGTCGCGTCGCTGTTCCCCGGCATGGGTGAACTGGATCGGGTATTCGCCAATCGCAACGACTACGCTGCCGTCGATGCCACCGGCTGCCCGGGCGCGCGCCAGTGGCCGCGTCGGATCAGCCTGACGCCACGCGGCATGTCCAGGGTTCCCGTGCGCATGCTGCTGATCCAGGGCGCACGCAAGCGCGATGTGTTCATGCGCGCGCTGACCGATGGCGATCCAGTCCGCTGGCCGGTGCTGACCGCATTGGACAGCATCCATGGCACTCCGCTGCAGGTGCACTGGTGCGCATGAGCGCGTGCCGGGAATCGATCGGTTTCATGGCGCGCGAGCGTAGCTGACCGTCAGCATTTCCCACTGGTGGCCATCGGGCTCGTTCCAGTAGACGATGCGGCCGCCGTGCGCGGTATCGACCTGATGGTCGACCGGACCATGGACGGCGCTGCGGTAGGCGATGCCGGCAGCGCGGATCCGCTGCAGGATCGCATCGAACTCGTCCTCGCCGACGCGGAAGCAATAGTGGATCAGCGGGAACGGCTCGCTCCACTGGTCGAAGTCGAAGGTCAGCCCACCGTTGAGGTACACCGGGGCGAACGGCCCGATGCCCGTCTGCGACCAGGGCACGCCGAGCAGATGCGCCAGCAGCTTCGCCGCCGCCACGCGGTCGCGCGACGGCACCAGGATGTGATCGAGTTCGATGGCCATGCTGCCTCCCTGGCAATGGCCGGGAAACTACAACAAGCCGCGTCGACTTCGCGTCATGCGCGACACCAACGCCACGCTCAGCGCCGTGGTTCGTCGATCAACGCCAGCGGAATCGCCTGGGCCTGCATCTCGCGATAGGCCGCGCGCTCGGAGCGGCAGTAGGCGCTGCCCATGGCGAACTTGCGGCAGACCCCGGGACGCTGATCGTAGATGCTGCAGCACATGCGGCTGTGGTCGACCGCAACGCACCAGCCCTCCTCGTCGCGCGCCATCACCTCGGGGCCGTCGGCAAGGCGCTCCACCATGTGCCTGGGCACGTCGTCCTCGGGCATCAGCACCACCGTCAGCCGACAGCACACGGCATCGCATCGACTGCACGAAACCTCCGAGCGCTTCTCGCCCATCAGGCACGGCCTGCCGCGACGGCAGCGCGTTGCTGGCTGTCGGGAAGTGCGCGCAGGCGGCAATGGCGCGGGCCCACGTTGGCCGTGAGATTGCGGGTGCTGAAGGACAAGAGGAACTCTCGGCGGGCGCCGGTCGTCGTGTCGGCGGGCGATGTCGCATGGCGGGAGCGCAGCGGGCGACTGGAGAGCGGTCGAGCGGGACGCGTGAGCGGAACGGTGTGCAGCGCCATGGTACGCGCCTTCAACACCCGGCGCTTGAACGGCGGCGAACCCGATTGCCGCCGAGATTGGTTCTCGGCACAAATCGACGAAGTTCACGCCCAGGCTTCGCCATACGGCGCATACTCAGCCAACCCCCATCGAGGCGGACCCCATGAAGCATCAGGTTGCAATCTTCCGCTTCACCCTCGGCAACGGGCAGAGCATCAGTCCCACGGCCCTGCAGTCGATCTGGGTCAGGGCGTGCCAGTCGCCGGACGTGAGCGTGGGTCGCAAGGCCGGCGGTTATCCCGACAACAACCGGCCGATCTACTCGCTGTATGCACAACCGGGCCTGGAGGATCTGTCCCAGGTCGAGCGCCGCCTGCGGCGCCTGTTCGACGAAACCGGATTGCGCGCATCGCTGGTCTCGATGCACGTGTAAGCCGGTCGTGTGAGTCAATCCCAGGTCATCACACCTGCGGCACCGCCCTCGCCCGTCCGGCCTCGAAGCGCGGCGGCGCACCAAACAGTCGCTTGTACTCACGACTGAACTGCGACGGGCTTTCGTAGCCCACGTGCCGCGCAGCACTCATCGCCTCCATGCCAACGGCCATCATCAGGCGGCGGGCCTCATGCAGGCGCAGGTGCTTCTGGAACTGCAACGGCGACATCGTCGTCACCGCCTTGAACTGGTGGTGGAACGACGACGTGCTCATGTGCACGCTGCTGGCCAGTTCGTCGATGCTCAACGGCTGCAGGTAGCGTTGCCGCAGCGTCGACACGGCGCGGGCGATGCGGCTTGAGCGACCATCGGTGGCGGCGATCGCGCGCAGGCGATGGCCGAGGTCGCCGGTCAACACGCGGTAAAGGATCTCGCGCCGCACCATCGGCGCCAGCACCGGCAGGTCCTGGGGCGTGTCGAGCAGACTCATCAGGCGCAGCACTGCGTCCATCAGCGGCGTGTTGACGCGCGCGGCGTAGAGGCCGGGATCCACGCCCGCATGCGTCGACTCATGGTCGGCGGTGTCGGCGATCAGCCCGGCGACTTCGTCCGGATCGATGTCCAGGCGCAGGCACAGGTACGGCTGCTCGGGCGTGGCCTCCACCACCTGCCCGAATACCGGCAACGTCACTGACACGACCAGGTAATTGAGCGGGTTGTAGTGATAGGTCTGGCCGTCGAGCGTGGCGACCTTGCTACCCTGGGCGACGATGCACAGGCGCGGTTCGTAGACCACCGGCGTACAGGCCGTGGGCGTGCTGATCCGGACCAGGCTCAGGGCGTCGATGGCGGTCGCATGGATGCCGTCGTCCGGCGTCGATCGGGCAATCCGGTCCGCCAGTTCGGCCAGCTTCGGACAACCGGCCCGAGGCGTGACTTCTGTCATGGAAGCAATGAGATTCATGGTTTTCCCGCCTTCCCACCTGACCGGGGAATTATCGGCGCAATCCGGCTCAGGAATGTGCCGATCTGGTCGATTTGCAGGATCAGGCAATTTTCAAGCAGCAATGTACTACCGCTGGGAAGCCATGACCCCCTAACGTAAGCGGACGGATCCAGTGTCTTGGGACGAGGCCTACCGGCCCCGTCGGCGGCGTCGGACGAGGCCTGCCGGCCCCGTCGGCGTGGCTGCCCGAGCCGCCCCCACCCCCACCGGACGCACGCGATGTGGATTGTCCAATACGCCCTGAGCCGCCGATACACCATCGGCGTGCTCGCGATCCTGATCCTGCTGTTCGGCACGCTGGCGACGCGGCGCATGCCGACCGACATCCTGCCTGAAGTCGGGATCCCCTCGGTCAATCTGGTGTGGACGTACAACGGCCTGCCGGCGGCGGACATGGCGGCCAAGCTGACCTCGTTCTCCGAGGCGGCGATCATGAACACCGTCGACGACCTCAAGGAGGTCCGCTCCGAGTCGCTCACCGGCGCCAGCATCGTGCGCATCGACTTCCAGCCGACGGTGAGCCTGGACCGTGCACTGGGGCAGATCACCGCGGTCTCGCAGACCATCCTGCGACGCATGCCGCCGGGCACCTCGCCGCCGCTGGTGATCCGCAACAACGTCTCCAGCACGCCGGTGTTGATGCTGGTGCTGTCGTCGGACTCGCTGACCGAGGCCCAGCTCTACGATTACGCGCGCCTGCAACTGCGCTCGCAGATCCAGACCATCCCCGGCATCCGCATGACCCTGCCCTACGGCGGCGCCGCGCGGCAGATCATGGTCGACCTCAATCCGGCGGCGCTGCAGACCTACGGCCTGACTCCGGCCGACGTCACCACCGCGCTCGAACGCGGTAGCCCTACCCTACCCTCCGGTTCGATCCGCGAGAACGCGCGCGAGATGCAGATCTCGCTCGACACCAGCCCGGCCAGCGCGGCCGAGTTCCTGGAAATCCCGGTGGCCGCGCGCAACGGCACGGTCATCTATATCCGCGACATCGCCTCGGTCCGCGACGGCGGTGCGCTGCAGACCAACGTCGCGCGCATGGACGGTTCCAGCGCGGTCGCGGTGGCGCTGATCAAGCTCGGCGGCGCGTCGGCGGTGGAGATCGTCCGAGCGGTACGCGAGCGCCTGCCCGAGATCGAAGCGTCTGCGCCCACCGGTACCCGCATCCAGCCGATCTTCGACCAGTCGGTGTTCGTCGACCACGCCATCGACTCGATCCGCCATGAAGTACTGCTGGTCGGTCTGCTGGTCGCGCTGGTGGTGCTGGTCTTCATTGGCTCCTGGCGCTCGAGCCTGATCGTGCTGTCGGCGATTCCGCTGGCACTGCTGGCCTCGGTGACGATGCTCAGCCTGCTCGGCTACACCTTCAACGTGATGACGCTCGGCGGCCTGGCGCTGGCGATCGGCATCCTGGTCGACAACGCGGTGGTCGACGTCGAGAACACCAACCGCAACATCGCCATGGGCAAGGACGTGCGCACGGCGATCCTCGACAGCGCCCGCGAGGTGGTGTTCCCGGAGATGGTGTCGACCATCTCGATCTGCATCGTGCTCACGCCCATCCTGCTGATGACGGGCCTGTCGGCGTGGGTGTTCACACCCCTGGCGCTGGCGGTGATCTTCGCCATGCTGGCCTCGTTCCTGTTGTCGCGCACGCTCATCCCGGTGCTGTGCTACCTGATGCTGCCGGCCGACATCCGCAGCCGCGAGAAGCCGCGCTGGCAGGCCGAACGTGCCTTGCTCAAGGTCAACCACAAGGTCGAGCACACGCTCGATTCGCTGCGCGACCGCCACCACGCCCTGCTGGTGCGACTGGGCCACCATGGCGGCGTGCTGGCGCTGACCGCGTTGGCGGTGATCGCGATCGGCGCGGTGTCGGCGGTCTCGCTCGGCCGCGAGTACTTCCCCCAGGTCGATGCCGGCCAGCTGCGCCTGCAGGTGCGGCTGCCCAGCGGCACCCGCCTGGAAGAAACCGCCGCGCGCCTGACCGACATCCAGCGCGAGATCCGCAGGATCATCCCGGCCGCGGAACTGCAGACCGTCTACGAGCAGATCGGCATGCCCGACGCGGTGAACCTGTCGCTGGTCGACAGTGCCGTGGTCGGCTCGTTCGAAGCCGAAGTGATGCTGCAGCTGCGCACGCCGCACCACTCCAGCCATGACTACCTGGTGCAGATCCGCCGCCGCATCGCCGAGCGCTTCCCCGACGCGAAGGTGTTCGAGCGACCGCCCGATGCCACCAGCCGGACACTTGCCGGTTCGGCTGCGGCCGCATTCGAAGTGCGCGTGATCGGCCGCGACGCGGCCGGCAACCTCGCCCTCGCCCGCGAAATCGAGCAGCGCCTCAAGCAGGTACCCGGCGCGGTCGACGTCGCCCTGCGCCAGGTGCTCGACCTGCCCGAATACCAGGTGCGCATCGATCGCACCCGCGCCGCCCAGCTCGGCCTGGACGCGCAGCAGGCCAGCCGCGCGGTGCTGGCGGTGCTGGGCTCGTCGGGCACGGTCACCCCGGTCTACTGGACCGACACGGTCAACGCGATCGCCTACACCGTACAGGTGCAGGCGCCGCCGGTGAACATGACCAGTGTAGACACCCTGCTCAACGCGCCATTGCGCATAGGCAACGACGGCCAGGCCGTCCTGCTGCGCAACATCGCCACCGTCACGCCGCGCAGCGTGCCGGCGAGCCTGGCACGCACCACGCTGGCGCCGACCATCAGCGTACTGGCCAACGTCGAAGGCACCGACCTGGGCTCGGTGCAGGACCGTCTCACCGCGATCACCACCGAATTGCAGGGCAAGCTCAAGCCCGGCAACCGAATCGAGATCGCCGGCCAGGCCGGCGAGATGAGCAGTGCCTACAGCGAACTGGCGGCCGGATTGTTGATGTCGGCGGCGCTGGTGTTCCTGGTGCTGGTGGTCAACTTCCAGTCGTGGATCCAGCCGCTGGTGGCGATGTCGGGTCTGCCGTTGGCCATCGCCGGCGCCGCGTTCGGCCTGTTCGTCACCGGCACGCCGTTGAGCGTGCCGGCACTGATGGGCGTGATGATGGTGATCGGCGTGTCCACCGCCAACAGCGTGCTCGTCACCAGCTTCGCCCGCGGCCTCGTCGCCGCCGGCCACGACCCGGAACTGGCCGCGTACGAATCGGCGGCGGTGCGCCTGCGCCCGGTGCTGATGACCGCCAGCGCGATGATCCTGGGCATCATCCCGATGGCCATTGGCCTGGGCGAAGGCGGCGAGCAGAACGCGCCGCTCGGTCGCGCGGTCATCGGCGGCCTGCTGTTCGGCACGCCGGCCACGCTGGTCCTGGTCCCCTCCATTCTCGCGGTGCTCGGACGGCGCATGCCGGCAGCGGCGCGACACGCTGCAATGCCCGACATCGACAGCAACGATTCCAGCAGTGCCGACCCCACCGGCCCCACCGCCCCCAACCTCGGCGGCGCCGAAGCAGGAGCCACCCCATGATGACTTCCTACAGCAACATCGCACGCGCGGCGATGGCGATCGCCATCCTCACCGTGCTGGCGGCCTGCAGCAACGGCGCGGCCGAACCCACGCCAGCCACTGCAGTGCCCGAGGTATTGACGGTCCGGGCCAAAGCCGCCGACAGCACCTACGACCTGAGCCTGCCCGCACGCGCGGTGGCCGGGGAGTCGGCGCAGATCTACGCGCGCGCCACCGGCTTCATCAGCGAGCGCCGCGCCGACCTTGGCGACAAGGTCGTGACCGGCCAGATGCTGGCGGTGATTGCCGCGCCCGAGGCCGACCAGGCCGTGCGCGAGGCACAGGCCGAGCTGGCACGCGCACGCGCCGACGAGACCCTGGCCAAGGTCAATTTCGATCGAGCCAACGTACTGGTCGGTTCCGGTGCGATCTCGAAAGAGCTGTACAGCGACCGCAAGGCCAACCATGACGTCGCCGTGGCGGCCGAAGCAGCGGCCGAGGCACGCCTGACCTCGGCGCGCGAGCGCCAGGGATTCCAGACCGTACGCGCGCCGTTTTCCGGTGTGGTCGTCGCCCGCAACATCGAACGCGGCGACCGCGTCGTCGGCGATTCCACCACCGCCACGCCGCTGTTCGAAGTCAGCTCGCTCGACCCGCTGCGCGTGGTGATCGACGTGCCGCAGAACGTGGCGCTGCAGATCCAGCCCGGCGTGGAAGCCGACGTCGGTTTCCCGGAACTGCCGGGGCAGACGTTCAGGGCCCAGGTCGTGCGCAGCGCGCAGTCGCTGTCGCGCGATTCGGGCGTGATGCGCACCGAGCTGCGCCTGCCCAACCCCGACAGCCGCATTCCCGCCGGCATGGTCGGCAGCGTGCGACTGCACCTGTCGCGTGCAGCGCCCGCCACGATCCTGCCGCTGTCGGCGGTGATCCAGCGCGGCAGCGGTGCCCAGGTCGCGACGCTGCGCGACTCGGCACTGGATTACCGCGACGTCACCCTCGGCCGCAATCTCGGCAACGAGATCGAAGTGCTGTCGGGCGTCGCCGCCAACGATGTCGTGGTGGTGGCCCCGAATGCGCTGCTGACACCCGGCGCCCGGGTCAAGGCACGCGAGATGGCAGCGGAGAAAAAGTAGCGTTCTTCCCGCACCCTGCGAACCTCCGCCTTGGAGCCCCTCTCCCGCTTGCGGGAGAGGGGTTGGGGTGAGGGCCGCCGAAGACCGGGCAACAAAGCACCGAAGCGCAGAAGCGCAGAAGCACAAGCAGGTCCCTCGCTGCGCTCGGGACGACAGGACCCGGGTTGTCTCAGAACGTCACCTTGACCGACGCGGCACTGCGCTTGGCTTCGCCGTGGTAGACCGCTTCGATGTTGTTGCCGTCCGGATCGAGCACGAACGCGCCGTAGTAGCCAGGGTGATATTCGCGTTCGCCAGGACCGCCGTTGTCCTTGCCACCGTTGGCAAGGGCGGCCTTGTGGAACGCATCGACCATCGCACGGTCCTGGGCCTGGAACGCAAGATGATGGCGCCCGGTCAGTTCTCCCTGTGCCGCTTCGCTGTCGGCGGTGGAGACAAACAGTTCGTCGGCCCAGAAGTAATCATCGGCCGTCCCGCCCATGGGAACCTGGAGGACATCGAATATCGCCGAGTAGAAGGCCCGGCTGGCGCCGAGGTCGCGCACGACCAGCTGGATGTGGTCGATCAGGCGGCCACGATGCAACTCCTGCGTTTCCATTTGCTCTCCTTGGATGTGGTTACACCGCGCCTGGATACCGCACCACGCAGCATCGCGCCGTCACGCGACGTTGATGCCGTTTTCAGCGTTGGCCCCGAGCGAGTTGGATCTCGACCGTTGCTCCGGCTCGGTCGATCCGCAGCTCGCTGCCCTGCCAGGTCGCCGCCCGGCCATCGATGCGCGTGTGCCCGGGCGGCTGCGGCCAGGGCCAGGTCAGGACGACCCCGCCCGGCGGCGGCGTGAGTCCCGGCGCGAGCTTGAATACGACACGGTCGCCGGTCTGTTTCAGCGAATACCCCAACGGCCCCTGCGGCGTGCGCAGGTTCGCCACACTGACGCCCTCGCCCGCCAGCCAGTCGGCCGGAATGCCGGCGGCGACCACCAGCGCATCGTCGTCGCGGCTGTAGGCGAACATGTCGAGCGCGGAGCGCACGTAGTCCGAAGCGACCCAGGCGTGCGGCAGGTCGCCGAGGAAGAACGGCTTGCGCGGCGTGCGAGAGACAACTTCGGCCCATTGGTTCCATGCCCGCGGCTGCTGGTCGGCGAAGAAGAACGCCAGCGCCTCGTGGGCGCGTTCGCGCCAGCCCAGCCGCACGAAACTGCCGATCGTGCGCAGCTCATAGGGCGTGTAGTCCTTCCACTCTCGCGTGCCATCTCGGCGTGCGACGAACTCGCGCCAGTAGCGCTCGAAGGTGTTGTGCAGCTGGTCCTGCGGCAGGTTGGCCTGCTCGCCGCCGGGCGCCAGCGCGATGGTGGTCGAGGTCGCATCGAAATCTCCCAGCTCGGCCGCACCGGGCAGGAAGTCGATGCCGTGCTGCGCGGTGGCCGCGCGCAACGAGGCGTACAGATCGTCGCGGAACTGGTCGCGCGAGGCGGCAAAGCGTGCGGCCTCGTCGTCGTGACCGAGCCATTGCGCGATCTCGACTGCATCCTTGTAGCCGCGCAGCGTCCAGAAGTTGTCCCAGTACGAGTGCATCGGCTTGGCCGAGTAGCCCTCGTGGCTGATCGAGGCCGGCATCATTCCGTAGAACGCCGCATTTCGACTGCGGTTGGCCTCGGTGCGTTCGCTCAGGCGCAGCTGGTCCATGTAGCGCACCGCGCCCTGCACGTGCGGCCACATCGACGCCAGCAGCTCACGGTCGCGGGTGTAGCGGAAGACCTCGGCCACGGTGAAGACCAGCTCGCCATGGCTGTCGTTCTCCGGCACCGGATCGCTGCCGCGGTCGTCGACACAGCACGGTACCTTGCCGTTGTCGAACTGGTACGGCGCATACCAGCGCAGGAACTCTGCGGCGACGTCCTCGCGCCCCATCCGCAGCAAACCCTCGCCGATCATGGCGCCGTCGCGGATCCACGCCCGCGAGTACGAACGCGTACCCGGCTGCAGGCGCGGACCGATGCGGCTGATCAGCATGTGCGCCAGCGCGGTGCGCAGGGTGTCGACGACATGCTGGCCCTGCGCCGGCACGCGCAGCTGCACGCGGTCGAGTTTGTCGCGCCACTGTGCCGCGGCCCGTTGCTGCATGGCTTCGGCGTCGGCGCCGGTCAGCGACGAGGCGAGCTGGCCAGTCAGCGGCGCGACCCAGTCAAGCTGCCAGGTCTCGCCCGGCGCCAGGCGCACGGCATGGTCGAGGACGCCGCTGGCCAGTCCGGTGGGGTCATCGACCTGGTCCGGCGACGTGGAGGTTGCAGGCGCGTCCTGTGCATCGAACGTCGTGGCGCGCACCTGCGTCGCCGGCACCGACAGCCTGAGTCGTGGCCGGCCGTCCACGATCACCAGGTCGCTGTCGAGTGCCAGCGCGTGGATCGGGCTGACGCCGCCGACAGTGTTGAGGAACTGCGTCGGCGGGTTGACCTGCAACGGCCGTACCCGCAGGCCCAGCACGTAGTCCTGCGCGACCTTCGAGGTGTTGGTCAGGCGATAGCGGCCGACCAGTTGCGACTGCGGCTGCGTGCCCTGCGCGAAGGCCGTGACGTCGAGGCGGAAATCGGCGTGTTGCCACTGCACGGTCGGGATGGGCAGGTAACCGTCCTGCATCGACTGCGTGATCTCCACGCCGGCCCAGTTGACGACACCCCGCGCGGTGGTGACTTGCGGCTCGATGCTGAAGCCGCCCTTGCCGATCTCGATTGCGCCGTCCTCGCCGATCAGTCCTTGCTCGAGGCCGCCGTCGATGCCCAGGATCGTCCAGTAGGTCTGCTCGCCGCTGAAGCCTCGTGGCCACGCGCCCCGTGTCGCCTCCGCGGCAACCGATCGCACGAAGTCGTTGGGCGTGGCGGCGAATGCCAGCGGCTGCACACTGAACTCCGCCAGCGCAATCTCCGCGGTCGGCGCCTTCAGTGGGGTCAGTCGCAGATAGCGTGCTTCGGACTCCGGCAGTGCCAGGTAGTCGCTGCCGCCGTCGGCACCGCTGACCTCACGCGCGAGGCGCCAATGGCGATCGTCGTCGGACAGCTCGATACGGTAGTCCGATGCCTGCAGACCTGGCAGCCAGCGCAGGACCAGTCCACCAAACTCGCGCATGCGCTCCAGATCGAGCCGGAATTGCGGTGGTCGCGCCGGGTCGATCGCTGCCCGCCACGCGGTGTCGGGTTTTCCGTCGACCGCATTTCCGGCGAGTCCGCCGCCCGCTGTCGCACTGGCGCGGCCGCGCAGCGGCGAGTCGTCCTGCGGCGGCAACGTCCGCATTGCCAAGTCATCGAAGCAGACCGAACCCTTGCCGCCGGCGCTGTTGTAGATGGTGAACTCGATCCTGCGACTGTGACGCAGGGTCGGATCCGGCGCCGGGCCCCAGGCACGGCTGATGTGCCGGCGCTTGTACTGCACCTGCGTCCACTGCGCGGGAAAATCATAGCGCGGACGGTTCACCCACCAGACGTTGTCACCGCTGTCGTCGACCAGCTTGAACTGCAGGTCGTTGGCCGGCGAGTCGCCGCGCAACTGGAACGAGAACGCGTAGTTGTCCGGATAGTCCAGCGGCAACTCGCGGGTGACGCCGGCGTAGCCGGAGACGCCGTTGAAGTCGTAGTCCAGGCACAGCGCCTTGCCATGCGTGCCGGCGACGCTGCGCAGCTTGCCGCTGACCTGGTCGGAGGTGACCACCGTCCATGCCTTCACTGACTCGAAGCCATCGAGCCGCCTGGCGGCGCCCTGCGCGGCTGCGGCAGCCGGTACGACGCTCATGCTTGCGACGACAACTGCGACAAACCATCCCGTCATCCCGGCGAAAGCCGGGATCCACCTTGACCTTGCTCTGGCCGTCGCAAGAGCCAATGCAAGATGGATCCCGGCTTTCGCCGGGGCGACGGGCTGAAGATGGATCCCGGCTTTCGCCGGGATGACGGGCTGTGTGCGTCCAGTCACCCCTTAACGCTCCCCACCAACAGCCCCTGCAGGTAGTACCGCTGCAACGCCAGGAACAGCAGCAGCACCGGCAGCACGGTTACCACCGAGCCGGCCATCATCATCTCGTTGTCCTGCACATGCTCGCGCGACAGCGTCGCCAGCGCGACCGGCAGCGTCTGCAGGCTCTTGTCGCTGAGCACGATCAGCGGCCACATGAAGTCGTTCCACGACGCCAGGAACACGAAGATCGCCAGCGTCACCAGGATCGGCTTGAGCACCGGCAGCACGATCTGGAAGAAGATGCGCACCTCCCCTGCCCCGTCGATCCGCGCCGCTTCGAGCAGCTCGTCGGGAATCGAGCGCGCGTACTGGCGCACCAGGAAGATGCCGAACACCGTCGCCATCGACGGCACGATCGCGCCGGCATAGCTGTTGACCAGCCCCAGCTGCTTGAGCATCAGGAACAGCGGCATCATCGTCACCTGCGCCGGGATCACCAGCGCCGCCAGCAGCACCCGGAAGATCTGTTCGCGCCCGGCGAAGCGCAGCTTGGCGAAGGCATAGCCGGCCATGGTGTTGAGCAGCACGCCGATCAGCGTGGCCAGCGTCGCGATCAGGAAACTATTGAGCAGGTAGCGGCCCATGCCGGCGCGCGCGAACAGCTCGTGGTAGTTGTGCAGCGTCGCACTGGCAGGCAGCAGCGGCGGCGGGAACTGGCTGGCCTCGCCGGGCTGCATGAACGACACCGAGAGCATCCACAGCAGCGGCGCCACGCTGATCACGCCCAGCGCGATCAGCAGGCCGTTGATGATGGCTTTGGCCAGGCGCGGGGTCATCACTCCGCCCCCTTGCGCCGCGCAAACCAGAACAAGCCGCTGGTCACCGCCGTCATAAGCGCGAACAGCATGAACGCCACCGCCGACGCGTTGCCCAGGTTCCACCACTTGAAGCCCTCGTCGTACATCAGGTACAGCACGCTCACCGTGCTCTGCAGCGGTCCGCCCTGGGTCATCACGTACGGCTCGGCGAACAATTGGAAATAACCTGACAGGGTCAGGATCGACACCAGCAGCAGCACCGGACCGAGCAATGGCAGGGTGACATGCCGGAACTGGCGCAGCGGCGATGCGCCGTCGATGCGCGCCGCCTCGTACAGGTCTTCCGGGATGGACTGCAGTCCGGCCAGGAAGATGATCATGTTGTAGCCGAAGTTCTTCCACACCGCGAACAGGATGATCGTCGGCATCGCCCACTTCGGGTCGCCGAGCCAGTCGACCGCATCGATACCGACCCACGACAGCGCCCAGTTCACCAGGCCGTAACCGGTATGGAACAGATAGCGCCAGATCACTGCCATCGCCACAACCGTGGTCACCACCGGGGCAAAGTAGGCCGTGCGGAACAGCGGCTTGAACCGCGCCACCTTCGAATGCAGCAACAGGGCTGCAGCGAGCGATACCGCGATCGACAGCGGCACACCGACCACGACGAAGTACAGCGTATTGCCCAGCGCCTTCCAGAACAGCGGGTTCTGCAGCAGGCCCAGGTAATTGCCCAGACCGACGAATCGCAGGTTGGCGATGTCGGACAGGGAGTAGATGTCGAAGTCGGTCAGGCTCAGCGCGAGCGCGGCCAGCACCGGCAGGCCGAAGAACACCGCGATCACTGCAAGTGCCGGTCCGGCGAAGATCCAGCCGGCGGTGGTCGCGCGCATCATGGCGCCGCTCCTGGCGTGCGGTGGTCGAGCATCCAGCGCCGCTTCTCGAGAATGTTGTCGGCGCGGCGGTCGAGCTCGGCCGCGGCCTCGTCGACGCTGAGCCGGCCGTTGGCCAGTTGCTCGCCGACCAGCTTGATCTCGTTGGCGATGCGCTCCCACTCCGGCACCTTCGGCGTCGGCCGCGCGCGCTCGAGCTGGTCGCGGAATGCCCGGGCGTAGACGTCGTCTTTCAATGTCGGCGCTTCCCAGGCGCTGCGTCGCGGCGGCAGGTTGCCGGTCAGGGCGTGGAAGCGCACCTGCATTTCCGGCTGCGACAGAAAGGCCACCAGCTTCCACGCCGCGTCCTGGTGCATGGACTTGCGGAACACGACGAAGCTGGCGCCGCCGGCGACCGAGGCGCCGGGTCCGTTCTCTCCGGGCAGCGGCATAGTCATCCAGGTCGACTGCAACTGTGGCGGCAGCCGGTTGCGGAACTCGGCGATATTCCACGGACCGTTGACGTAGAAACTGAAATAGCCGCGACCGAACTCGTTCCAGACATTGGCGATCTGGGTGTTGCTGGCGACCGGTGCCCACTTGTTGACGAAGACATCGCGATAGAAGCCCAGCGCCCGCTTGAATCCGGGGCTACGGAAGTTGCCGTAGCGGCCGTCGTCGCGCAACAGCGGTTCGGGCGACTGGATGCCCAGGTTCAACAGCGGCTCGGCTTCGTTCAACGGGAACAACGCGGCGTAGCGGTTGGGGCCGACCTCACGCTTGATGGCCGCCATCGCCACTTTCCATTCCGCCCACGTGCGCGGTGGCCGGGTGATGCCAGCCTTCTCCAGGATGTCGCGTCGGTAGAACGGCAAACGGGTTTCGACGTACCAGGGCACGGCGTACACGGTCGTTCCGATCACGCCGGTATCCCAGGCGCCCTGGAAGTAGTCCCGTGCCTGCAGGCTTGGCGTGTCGGCCAGGCGCGCATCGAGCGGCGTCAGTGCGTTGAGCAGCGAGAACTCCGATACCCAGGTGTTGCCGATCGCACCGACATCCGGCAAGGCATCGCCTGCGAACGCGGTCAGCAGCTTCTCGTGCGCGGAAATGATCGGCAGTTGCTGCAGCTCGACGCGGATGCCGGGATTGCGTCGTTCGAACTCCGGGATGAGCTGGGCGACCACCTCGCCTTCGTAACCCATCGCCCAGAAGCGCACCACCTCGCGCTTGTCGCCGTCGCGCGAGCACGCCGACACCAGCACGATGACCGCGAGCACCGCCGTAGCCGCGAGCGATTGCCATAGCTCCTGCACTTGCGGGCGCAGTCGGCCGGTCACGGCATGCTCATTGCTGCTGCGGCCTGGACGGCTTCGGCGCCGCTGCGTCCGGCTTGGCGGCAGGCTGCGCATCGTTGGCCTGCGCCGCGCGCGATTCGGCCTCGCCCAGTGCCCGCGCCGTCGCGGCGTCCTTCTCGGCCTTGGTCTGCGGCAGCGGCTGCGTGCTTACCGTTTCGCCCTGCGGCTGCAACCAGCCGCCCTTGAACCCGGCCTTTTCCAGTCCGGCACGGATGTAGGGGTTGCGCTTCATCACGTTCCAGACGAACTCGTTGCGGTAATTGGCGATCATCGCAAGGATCGGCCCCTGGTCGATGCCGATGTAGTCGCTGGCGACCCAGCCCTTGTCCGGTACCAGGCGTCCGGTCTTGAGCGGGATATCGAAGTCGAAGCTCGGGTTGAACGAATCGAGGAACCCATAGCTGGAATACAGGTAATCGCCATAGCGCTCGTGCAGCGCCACGGTGGTCGGGATGACGATCTCCGGCGCGAACGGCAGCGAGCCGATCACCGCCGTCGGCGCCAGCGTACCGTCGTCGAAGGTGTCGCGCAGGCCGGCGCCGCGGGCGGAATAGTGGCGGAACTGGCGCTGCTCGCCGCGGTATTCCTGCAGGGTCTGCTGCGGGCCATCGCTGGCGGTCAGGCCCCAGGTCTCATGGCCGTAGTCCTCCCACTTCATCGGGTTGGCGATGGCGTAGGCGCGCTGGGCGTAGGCGGCGCGGCGGCTGTTCTCGAAATAATCGATGCCGCGCTCGCGCATGTAGTCGTCCTGGATGCCGCGGAAATCGATCCAGACATGGCTGTACTGGTGCCCGAACATCGGGCCGAAGGCGAGGAACTCCTCACCCTGGTATACGCCCCAGACGTCGTTGTAGGTGCGCGTCCACACCGTCCAGGCATTGGCGTCGACCGGATGCGTCGGCGATGCCATCGCCAGCACGTACAGCATCATCGCCTCGTTGTAGCCGGTCCAATCGTGCTTGATGAAGCCGCTTTCCGGGAACCAGCCCATCGAGATCAGCGGCTTGTTCTGCTGCAGCCAGGTCCAGTCGACCTTGCGGTAGAGCTGGTCGGCGATCTCGCGGATCTGCTTCTCGCGCTCGTCGTCGCGGTCGTAGTAGCTCTGCGCGAACAGCACTCCCATCATCAGCAACGCGGTGTCGACGCTGGAGAGCTCGACCCAGCTCTGGTAACGATGACCGGTGTCCATGTCGAGGAAGTGGTAATAGAAGCCCTGGTACGCGCCCTTGCCGGTGTCCTGCGGGCCGGACTGCATGTCGCGGAAGAACTTCAGCGTCACCAGGGTGCGGTCGACCGCCTGGCTGCGATTGATCCAGCCGTTCTCGACGCCGATTGGATAGGCGGTCAGGGCGAAGCCGACCGAAGCGATGCTGGCGAACGGGCGTGAGGGGTAGCGATCCGGCGTGAGACCGTTGTTCTCGTTGGTGGTGTCCCAGAAGAACTGGAACGTGCGCTTCTCGATGTCGGCGAACAGCGGCGGCAGTTCCAGCTTGGCCGGCTTCAGCGGTTCCACCTGCACCGGCGGCGCCGAGGACACCGGATACGTCTGCGACGTCGGTTCGCTCTGCTTGCAACCGGCCACGAACACCAGCAACGCCATCAGCGATGCCACCCCCCAGTTGCGTCGAAACGAGTTTGTCACCGCGCCAGTCCAGCTCAAGATGTGATCCGTTGGAAACGTTGGCCGGAACCGCCGGCCGCCCCGACGAGGTAGGCGGCCGGCGACCCGGGTCAGAAGTTGAAGCCCATCGACAGCTTGAACGTGCGCGTCGGCAACGCCTGCGAGATCGGATTGCCGAAGTTTTCGTTGGGCTGCTGGCCCACAGTCGCACTGAAGCTGCCGGGGAAGTCCTCGTAAGCGTTGTAGTTGGCCCAGTCGAACAGGTTGAGGATGTCGCCGCGCAGCCAGAACTTGAGGCCGGCGCCGGTATCGAATTCCTTGATCACGGCCACGTCGACCTGCTTGTAGCCGTAGTCGCCGTCAGGCTCGTACTGGTCGATGAAGCAGTTGTCGGGCCGGTCGACCTGCAGGCAATTGACGATATAGCGCGGCGGCTGCGAGGCGAGGGTGATCTTGCTGGAGAACGTCAGTCCGGCCGGGCCGTCGTAGATGCCGCTGACAACCAGGCGATGCTCCGGCACTTCGGCCTTGTTCCAGCCGTACTGCGCCAGCGTCGGGTAATCCAGCGAGAACACCTCCGGCGACTCGCGCATCTCCTTCGCGTCCAGGTAGGTGTACGCAAAGGTCACACCCCAGCCTGACTCGACCGTGTACGGCTTTTCGGCCTTCAGGTACAGCGCGGACGTGCGGGTCTTGAGGCCGTTGGTGCCCAGGATCAGGTTGCTGAAGCCTTCCAGGCCTTGCCCGAACGGGGCGCCCCACTGGAAGCCCGGATTGAAGAATGCACCGCCGTCGCGGCGGTTGCCGAGCAGGAACGCGAAGCCGTCGTGGCCCTCGACGTACGAGATCGTTGCATCGGTCAGCCACTGGCCGACGGTATTGCGCATGCCAAGGCTGAACTGATCCGAGTACGGCACCTTCAGATCGTTGTCGAGCACGAACACCTCGCGCCCGGCGCCGGTCTGCGACGCCAGCGAAGCGAGCACGGCGGGATCGAAGAAGGCCGGATCCCAGTCGCGACACGCAGCGCCGGTCGGACAGGTGCCGTCGGTGCGACGGAAGAACAACTCGGTGGTCGGGAACGTCGCCTTGGTCACTTCCAGTTGCAGCCAGTCGAACAGGTTGCGGTCGTAGGCGCGGCCGGCGCCGCCGTAGATCACATGGCGCTGGTCGGCGTTGAGATCGTAGGAGAAGCCCACGCGCGGCTGCCAGCCGTCCTTGAACGAGTCGCGGTTGTTGCCGGTGCTGATGTAGTCGTTGATGTTGACCCCCGAGCCGGCGGCGTTGATCTGCGGCGAGCCGCGCAACGCCGTGACCACATCCGATGGCGTCACGTAATCGAGGTAGGTGGAGCTTTCCTCGTAGTCGTAGCGCAGGCCAAGGTTGAGGATCAACCTGTCGTTGACCTCCCAGTCATCCTGGAAGTAGATGCCGTACTGCTTGTTGCTGGACGTTGCACTGCCGTCGCCGATGCCCGGCAGCGCGGTACCGAAGCGGACCGCGATCGGCTGCACCACGTCGCGCCGGATGTCGTAGGTGAACTGCGGGAAGAACGGCTGCCGCTCGATGGCGTTGACGTCGACGTCCTTGAACTTGATGCCCATCTTCAAGGTGTGGCCCTGCCAGCCGGTGAAGGTGAGGTCGTCCTGTATGCCCCAGCCCTCCTGACCCTTGTCCTGGAAGTCGGAACCCGCACCACTGCGCACCACCACGTCGTTGATGTTGGTGCCGTCGCTGAGGATGTAGGCAATGCCGGAGGTCGACGGGCTCGGATTGAAGCTGGCGTCCTCGTAGGTCAGGTGGGCGTCATTGAGCCAGGCGCCGCTGGTGAACTGGTAGCGCAGGTCGGCACGGGTTTCCTCGTTGAGCTTGTCGGTCGCGTAGCTGGGCAGGTTCTGCCCTCCGACGTTGGTGATCTCGCTCTCGTCGCGGTACTTGCCGCTCAGCTCGAAGTAATGATTCTCGCCGATCAGCCAGTCGACCTTGCCGAAGTACAGGTCCTCCTTGAACGGCGCCGAGAACAGGCCCGCGCCCGCCTCCGCCCGGATCGCCGGCGGCAGCTCATCGATGGTGAAGCCCCTCCCGGGCGTGAAGGTGCGCGGCGATTGGATCTCCTTGCCTTCATAGGCGAGGAAGAAATGCGCCTGGTCGCGCAGGATCGGACCGCCGAAGGTCGCGCCGTACTGGGTCTCCTGGGTCTGCACCTTCTCGTCGGCGCGCTCTTCGAACACGGTCGGCGTGCGCCAGTCGGTCGCAGTGTGGTCCCAGAAGAAACTGCCTTCGAGCTCATTGCCGCCCGAGCGCGTGGTGGCGACGATCGCCGCGCTGTTGAGCTGGTCGTATTCGGCCTTGTAGTTCTGGGTGATGACCTTGTACTCGCCGATCGCCGACTGCGGGAACGGATTGCCGCGGGTGGAGTCCTGGCCGCTGATGCCGCCGCGCAGCACGTAGTCCTTCTGCCCCACGCCATCGATGTAGACGTTGATGCCGTTGGCGTTCTGCGCGCCGGAACGGATCCTGGTGGAGCCTTCGTTGCCGACCTGGAACTCCACGCCCGGGGCAAGATCGGCGAAGGCGAGGAAGTTGCGATTGCCCTGGGGCAGCGACTCGATCTGCTTGCTCGTCACGTAGGTCGCGATCTCCGAGGTCTTGACCTCCGGCACCGCCTCGCCGGTGACCGTGACGGTATCGACCGTGGTGGCGTCGGGGACCGGGCCGGTCTCGGCGACGCCGCCGGCGGCCAGGTTCACGGTCGCGGTCTGACCGACCTGGAGCACCACGGTCCTGGAGCTGGTCTGTCCCTGTGCCGACACGTCGATGCGATAGGTGCCCGGCGGCAGGCCGCCGACGTTGTAGTTGCCGTTGGCCGCCTGGACCTTGCGGGTGAGACCGGTGGCCAGGTTGGTCGCAGTGACCTGGGCGTCGCCGGCGGGGGCCGAATCGACGGTGATCTGTCCACGGATGGTGGCTGCGGTGCTCTGGGCCAGGGCGACGGGGGCCGCCAGGGCGAGACACGAAGCCAATGCACAGGCCAGCAGTCTGGGGGTTGGGCGATGTTCGGAGCACGGATGGGGCTTCATCTGCTTCCTCTCTCTAATTCCATTCGAACGTTGGGTCACTTGCTGTCGCACTTGGACTGGACCTGTCGGGGGAAGGCCCAGAACGAATCAACCTGTCGGATTACCGGGGATGCCATTGGCGACGCTCGATTCGCGCACGATCAGTTCGGTCGGCAGCGCTATCGAGCTGGTAGCGGAGGCGGAACCGGCGATGGGGTCCGGAAGGCTTTCACCGGCAACGCGCGCCAACAGCTGGCGCGCGGCACGCGCGCCCAGCTCGGCGATGTTGACCCGCATCGTGGTCAGGCTCGGGTGGACGTAACGCGCCAGTGGAATGTCATCGAACCCGGACAAGGCGATGTCCTGCGGCACGCGCACGCCGGACTGGGCGAACGCGAACAGGCAGCCCAGCGCCATCATGTCGTTGGCGGCGAAGACCGCATCGGGTCGCGGCGACGCGGCCAGCAGTTCGCGACCGGCACGATGGCCGGACGCTTCGTCGAACTCGCCCCGCACCACCCACGGCCTGGCATCGGGCAACAGCTCCGCCAGCGCATCGCGGTAACCGCGCAGGCGCTCGTGCGCGTCGAAGTTGTCTTCCGGTCCGGCAATGAAGGCGATGCGGCGATGTCCGCTGTCGAACAGGTGCCGGACCATCGCGACCGCGCCGCCGTGGTTGTCGACGCCGATCACGGCCGCACCATCCAGTCCGGCCTGGCTGTTGATCAGCACCGCCGGCAGCGACGGCTCCAGGTGCTCGCTCAGCACGGTAGGGGTCGCCACATAGGGCGACATCACCAGCAGGCCATCGACGCGACCGCGCATCGCGCGCAGTGCCGCACCCTGCTCCTCCGGATTGCCGTGGTAGCTCGACACCAGCAGGTGCAGGCGCGAAGCCCGCGCCACCTGGTCGATGCCGCGCATCAGCTCCGAGAAAAATTCGCCGTGCAGGTCCGGCAGGACTACGCCCAGGGTCTGGGTGCGGCGACTGCTCAGGCTGCGGGCGGCGGCATGCGGCGTGTAACGCAGCTCGTGGGCCGCAGCCAGTACCCGGTTGCGGACCTCCTCGGCGACGTTGCCATGGCCGTTGAGTGCCCGGGACACGGTGGCGACCGATACCTGGGCCACGCGTGCGACATCTTTGATGGTTACGCTGGCCAAGGCTGGTCGGCTCCGCGGCTTGATGCGGGCCGACTGTAATCGTTTACAAGCGCAAGTGTAAAGCGATTGTTATGTGACTTGAGACAAGCTCTCAGAACACCGCGCCACACGCCTCTCAGGGCTCAGGAATATGCTGCGGCGCGACATGCGCGCACACCGCGGGGCAGCCTCAGCCGACCTCGCCAGGCGTCCTGGCACGGATCGCCAGGGCATGGATGTCGGTTTCCATCAAAGTGCCGACAGCGGCATACACCATCCGGTGCCGGGCAATCGGACTGAGCCCGGCAAAGGCCTGGCTGACGATATCGACGCTGAAGTGGCCACGGCCATCGGCGGCGCCGGCATGACCGGCGTGGCGGTGGCTGTCGTCCTGGACCTGGAGCGCCTGCGGCGACAGCGCCGTCTCCAGGGCGGCGCGAATCGCCGCGACCCGCTGCTCGCGGGGCAGCGGGCCGGTGTTCACGGCAGGACCTTGCGGAAGGGCCGGACTTCGACCCGCTGGTAGACCCCGGCCGCGACATAGGGGTCGGCGTCGGCCCAGGCGCGGGCGGCGGCCAGCGATTCGAACTCGGCGATGACGACGCTGCCACTGAAGCCGGCCGGGCCCGGATCCTCGGCGTCGATGGCCGGGCACGGCCCTGCCAGCAGCAGACGCCCCTGGTCGCGCAGCGCGGTCAGCCGCGCCAGGTGCTCGGGCCGGGCCTGCAGGCGCTGGGCCAGCACTTCGTTGCCGTCATATCCTTCGATCACGTACCACATGCGTTGCGTGCTTCCTGTCTGGTCTGGATGAATTGTAGCCATTGCCCGCGCAGCCGCCGCTGGACACGGCCAGAACGAGGCCGTAACCTAGCTTCCACAGCCCAAGGCCGGATGCAGCGGCCGTCGCGACTGGCTCCCCACACCGTCGCCATGCACGCACCCAGGTGGTGCGCCGCTGCCCCCAACGGCCTGCGCCCGTAACCCAGATCGTCTTTCGCCGCCACGCCCCCGCATGGTGCGCAGGTCGTAGGCGTTCGGGCTCAGCACCGACTTAAGCAGTCCGTTGCACCCATATGGTGGCCTCATCAGGCCGCCAGCACCGAAGCGATAGCAGTGCCCACGGCCCGGAGGGGCCGGTTCCGAATGACCGAAGAACGCGCAGCCGACGCGAGCGACCCGCAGATCGTGGTCGCCCAGTCCCAGGCTCCCACGCACCCGCAGCAGCAGGAAATGCCGCTGGCGGTAGTGCATGGCCAGCCGGTGCTGCAGATCCCGCAGGACCTGTACATCCCGCCGGACGCCCTGGAAATCATCCTGGAGGCGTTCGAAGGGCCGCTCGACCTGCTGCTCTACCTGATCCGCCGACAGAACCTGGACATCCTCGACATACCGGTGGCGGACATCACCCGCCAGTACGTCGATTACATCCAGGCCATGCACGAGATGCGCTTCGAGCTGGCGGCCGACTACCTGGTCATGGCCGCGATGCTGGCCGAGATCAAGTCGCGCATGCTGCTGCCGCGTTCGGCCGCCGAGGAAGGCGAGGAAGACGACCCGCGCGCCGAGCTGGTGCGCAGGCTGCAGGAGTACGAACGCTTCAAGAAGGCCGCCGAAGACATCGACACCCTGCCCCGGCAGGATCGCGACACGGCACCGGTACAGGCATTCGTGCCCGACCGCGCCTCGGTCCGCCTGCCGCCACCGGTGGAGCTCAAGGAGATGCTGCTGGCGCTGCACGACGTGTTCAAGCGCGCCGAGCTGTACACCCAGCACGCGATCAAGCGCGATGCACTGAGCGTCCGCCAGCGCATGGGTGAGCTGCTGGAGCGACTGAAGGACGGCAGTTTCTACCGCTTCGAATCGCTGTTCACCGCCGAGGAAGGAAAGCTCGGCGTGGTGGTGACCTTCCTGGGTCTGCTGACGCTGGCCAAGGAGCAACTGGTAGAGATCGTGCAGGACGCGCCGTTCGCTCCGATCTACGTCAAGTCGCTGGCACTGCTGAAGGATGGGGAAGAGATCGAGCTGAGCAGCGAGTTCGACGAACCGGCTGCGAATGACGACTGACGGCCGGATTTTAGGTTTCGATCGTCATCCCCGCGAAGGCGGGGACCCAGCGCCTTCAAGCGCTGCAAGCAAAGACACTGGGTTCCCGCCTTCGCGGGAATGACGGGTAACAAGGGCCCACAGAGCAATCACTCCGCATGGATCAACAGCTAGTCATCCGCATCGTCGAAGCCGCCCTGCTGGCCTCCAACCAGCCGTTGACGCTGGCACAGCTGCAGGCGCTGTTCCCCGACGACCAGCCGGCGCCGGCCGACAGCATCGAACAGGCGCTCGAAGCGCTGCGCGCAGGCGACGAGAATCGCGGCGTGGAACTGGTCGAGGTCGCCTCCGGCTTCCGCTTCCAGGTCAAGGCCGACGTCCACCCCTGGGTGGCCCGGCTGTGGACCGAGCGCCAGACCCGCTACACCCGCGCCACCCTCGAGACCCTGGCGTTGATCGCCTACCGCCAGCCGATCACGCGCGGTGAGATCGAGCAGGTCCGCGGCGTCGCGGTCAACAGCAACATCATCAAGGCCCTGGAAGAGCGCGAGTGGATCCGCGTGGTCGGTCACCGCGACGTGCCGGGCAAGCCGGCACTGTTCGGCACCACGCGCGGCTTCCTCGACTACTTCGGCCTCAAGCGCCTGGACGAGCTGCCGCCGCTGTCGGAACTCAAGGACATCGGCGAGCTGGAACCGCAACTGCAGTTCGACGGCGCACCGCCGATCGCCGCCGGCGGCATCGCCGAAGGCGTTGGCGCGGATGAGGCCTCGAACTCCGATCTGGACAGCGATGCAGCGCAGGACGGCGACGAGTTGATCGCCGATATCGAAGCCGAAAGCGAAACCACCGCCGAAGCCAGCATTGAAGTCGAAGACGACGCGCTGGCCGAGACCGACATCAGCGACACCGAAGACATGGAAGCCGGCGACGAACAGATCGATGCCGACTACCACGAGTCCGACGAACAAGACACCGCCCCACAGGGCACACCCGATGCCGCGCCGGGAATGCGCGCGGCGGACGTGAACGATCCCGAGCAAGACATACACGCCGTCGAGACGACGACCGTTCCGGAAGACACAGACGAGGCCGAAATGGCCGAGTCGGAGCAATACAAACATGACTGAAGAAAAGAGCCGCAAGCTCACCCTCAAGCGCATCACCGACACCACGGGCGAAGCGCCGCGGCTGGAAGAGCGCCTGCACAAGGTCCTGGCCCAGGCCGGCCTGGGCTCGCGCCGGGCGCTGGAGCAGCGCATCGCCGACGGCCTGGTCAAGGTCAACGGCGAGGTCGCGCAGGTCGGCATGAGCGTCAAGAGCGGCGACAAGGTCGAGCTCGACGGACGTTCGTTCGTCGCCAGCGCGCTGACCGACCCCTCGCGCGTGCTGATGTACAACAAGCCCGAAGGCGAAGTGACCACGCGCGAAGACCCAGAAGGTCGCCCGACCGTGTTCGAGTCCCTGCCCGCGCTCAAGGGCGCGCGCTGGATCGCGATCGGCCGCCTCGACATCAACACCACCGGCCTGCTGCTGCTGAGCACCGACGGTGAACTGGCCAACGCGCTTATGCACCCGTCGTTCGAAGTCGAACGCGAGTACGTCTGCCGCGTGCGCGCGCCGGAAGGCCAGGACGTGGTCCCCGAGAACATCGTCGACCGCCTCGCCCGTGGCGTCGCGCTGGAAGACGGCCCGGCCAAGTTCGACGAGATCGAACGCATCGGCGGCACCGATTCGCACGACTGGTTCCGCGTCGTGGTCAAGGAAGGCCGCAATCGCGAAGTGCGCCGCCTGTGGGAATCGCAGGGTTGCCAGGTCAGCCGCCTCAAGCGCGTGCGCTACGGCGACGTCGCGCTGCCGCGCGAGCTGCTGCGTGGCCAATCGCGCGAGCTGGCCTCCGATGCGGTCGAAGCCCTGCGCAACAAGCTCGGCCTCGAGGACGGTGCACCGTCGTCGCTGACGCTGCAGCCGGTGATCGGCCAGCGCAAGGCCACCAAGGCCACCATCGACCTCACCGGTCGTGCCCGTTCCAATGGTTACGTCGGCGGCCACAACACCGCCGACGAAGGCCGTGAGCTGCGTCGCTTCGACCACGTGCGCGAAGACCGCGGCGGTCGTGGCCGTGGCGGCCCGCGCAAGCACGGCGGCCTGACGGTCAGCGGCGAAGCCGCCGCCAACCAGTCGCAGAAGCCGTTCAAGCAGCGCAAGGAAAAGGGTCCCAAGCCGTTGCCGGATGGCAATCCGGCGGCGTTCCGCACCTGGTACGTGCCGGACGGTGTCAGCACCGGTCCGAGCGGCCATCGCAATCCGGATGGTCGCGGCAAGGGTCCGGGCCAGGGTCGTCCGCAGGGCGGCAAGGGTCCGGGTCGTCCGGGCGGCGGTGGCGGTGGTCGCCCCGGTGGCGGTGGCTACGGCGGCGAGCGTTCCGGTGGCTTCGGCGGCGAAGGCCGCGGCGGCTTCGGCGAGCGCGGTCCGCGTCGTGAAGGCGGCGGTGGTGGTGGCCAAAGCCAAGGGCAGCGCAGCTCGCGTCCTTACGGGCATCCGGGCAACGCGCCGAGCTTCCCGTCCGACCACGCCAATCCGGGCAGCTTCAATCCGTACGGCGACAAGCCGCGCGCCCCGCGTCCGGCTGGCGGTCGCCCCGGTGGCGGCGGTCGTCCGGGTGGCGGCGGTCCGGGTGGTCCGGGTGGTCGTCCCGGCGGCGGCGCACGTCCGGGCGGCGCCGGTCGTCCGGCCGGCGGCCCGCGCCCGGGTGGTCCGCGCGGTGGCGGACGCCCCGGTGGCGGTCGCGGTCCGCGCGGCGGCGCTTGATCGCCGACTGAAACGTGAAATGACAAAGGGCGCTTCGGCGCCCTTTGTTTTGACACCCTCATTCCCGCGAAGGCGGGAACCCAGGGACGTAGCTCTGCAGTGAAGTGCAGTAGCAACGGCAACGGCAAAATGGATCCCGCCGTTCGCCGCCATTCCCGCGAAGGCGGGAACCCAGTGACGTTGCTCTGCCATTGGCGAGTACCAGCAAGGCAACAGCAAAATGGATCCCGGCGTTCGCCGGGATGACGGTGAGGGAACTGGTGCGGTGCGGGCCTGGATCCCGGCGTTCGCCGGGAAGACGATCGGCTTGCATGTAATCGCGCCGCGATCCATGCGTACCCCTCCATGCCAGCACATCCCCGTGGTGTTCCGAGCCGCGTCGCATGCCGCCTCGCCGGTGCATCGGTCCACGCGTCTGGCTATGGAGGCTCCCATGAAACTCGCGTCCCTTGCCATGGCGTTGACCCTGGTCGTCGCCGCCCCCGCGCCCGCGGCCGAACCGCAGGAAATATCCGTTGGAAGTCTGGCAGGCCTGCTCGGGATGCCGACCGAAAGCCTGCGCACCATCCTCGGCACTCCATCGGGATTGACGCTCGAGGCCCGTGCCGAATACGACTTCACCCGTGCGACCCGGCGACTGGCCAGCGAGAACGTGGCCCTTGAACGCGTCGGCCACGATCTGCGCCTGACCTACCGGCCGGCGCAGGTGCCGGCACGGTTCAAGCGGGCGAAAAGCAATCGCTGCGCCCGCAGCACGGCAGATCTCTGCACGACCGTCTACCAGCCGGAGTCCGGTGCCGTCCGCGTCGGTGAGGCATCCACCGCATCGACCACGCCATGACGGCGGCGGCGGTCACGCCCCGGGCCCTCCACGCGGACGCGACAAGACCGACTCGATCAGTTCGATCGGCAGCGGGAACACGATCGTCGAGCTCTTCTCGCCGGCGATCTCGGTCAGCGTCTGCAGGTAGCGCAACTGGATCGCGCGCGGATCGCCGCCGAGCAAGCGCCCGGCCTCGACCAGCATCTCGGCGGCCTGGCGTTCGCCTTCGGCGTGGATCACCTTGGCCCGGCGCACGCGCTCGGCCTCGGCCTGGCGCGCGATCGCACGGACCATCGTCTCGTTGAGGTCGACCCGCTTGATCTCGACGTTGGCGACCTTGATGCCCCAGGCGTCGGTCTGGCTGTCGAGGATGTTGCGGATGTCGTCGTTGAGCTTCTCCCGCTCGGCCAGCATCTCGTCGAGTTCGTGCTGCCCCAGCACCGAACGCAGCGTGGTCTGCGCCAGCTGGCTGGTGGCTTCATAGAAGTGCTCGACGTTGATGATCGCCTTCTGCGGGTCGACCACGCGGAAGTACACCACCGCGTTGACCTGCACCGAGACGTTGTCGCGCGAGATCACGTCCTGCGGCGGTACGTCCATCACCACCGTGCGCAGGTCGACACGCACCATCTGCTGCACCACCGGTATCAGCAGGATCAGACCGGGCCCCTTGACCTTCCAGAAGCGGCCAAGCTGGAACACGACACCGCGTTCGTACTCGCGCAGCACCTTGATCGCGCTGATCAGGATCACTGCCAGCAGCACGATCGCCGGGAAGTACATCGCCAGGTACATGGAAGCTCTCCTTCAGTGGAACGCGTTCAGTGGGGTGGCGTCGTTTCCTCGTCGGGCGCCACGCGCAGCACCAGACCGTCCAGCGCCAGCACGCGCACCGCCTGCCCGCGTTTCACCGGCACCATCGAATGCGCCTGCCAGTGCTCGCCGCGGATGTGCACCTGGCCGGCTCCGTCGAAGTCGCGCGTGACCACCGCCAGTTGGCCGATCAGTTCTTCCTGGCCGCTGACCACCGGTTGCCGGCGCGCCCGCGAAGCCAGCCAGACCATGCCCATGAAGACCAATGCGCTGGCAGCGCCAATGCCGGCGATCAATCCGCCGGGCACGCCGAACCCGGGAACCTGCGTGTCGAACAGGATCAGCGAGCCGGCCACCAGGGCGACCACGCCGCCGACTCCGGCCGCGCCAACGCTCGGCATCGCAAACTCGATCGCGATCAACGCCACGCCCAGCACGATCAACGCGACTCCGGCGTAGTTCACGGGTAGCACCTGCAACCCATAGGCCGCCAGCAGCAGGCAGATCGCGCCCACCATGCCGGGCAGGATCGCGCCGGGGCTGTAGCCTTCGAACACCAGCCCGTACAGGCCGATCAGCAACAGCAGGTACGCCACCGTCGGCTCGGTGAGCACGGCCAGCAGGCGCGCGCGCCAGTCCGGCGTCACCACGGTCACCGCCTGGCCGACGAGATCGAGCGTCGCCTCGCGCTGCGCGAGCCGTACCTTGCGGCCGTGCGCCTGGCGCAGCAACTGGTCGGTGTTGCCTGCAACGATCTCGATCACGCCCTGCGACAGCGCCTGCGTCGCCGTCAGTGTCGCCGCGTCGCGCACGGCGGCCTCGGCGAAATCGCCGTTGCGTCCGCGTAGTTCGGCCAGGCTGCGCAGATAGCCGACGGCATCGTTGATCGCCTTGCGCGACATCGCGTCACGCGGTTCGTGGCGCGGCGAAGGTGTGGTGGCTGGCGCATTCCCGGCGGATGGTTCGCGTTGCCCGCGCGGCTCATCCGGTTCCCGCTCCGGACCGGCACCGGGCCCGCCCATCGATACAGGCGTGGCGGCACCGAGCGACGTCGCCGGTGCCATCGCCGCCAGGTGGCAGGCATACAGGATGTAGGTTCCGGCGCTGGCGGCGCGCGCGCCTTCCGGCGCGACCCAGGCAATGACCGGAACGGGAGAAGCGAGGATCGCCTGGTTGATGTCGCGCGTGGCAGCATCCAGGCCACCGGGTGTGTCGATACGCAGCACCACCGCGCGGGCACCTTCATCGCTGGCGCGCTTGAGCCCGCTGCGCAGGTAGTCGCGCGTGGCCGGACCGATGCCACCCTTGATGTCGAGCAGCAGGACCGCGCCCGACGGCGGCGCAGATGGCGGCGGTGCCGATGATGACTGCGCACTCACCGGCAACGCCGCCACCAGCAGCGCGCAGGCAACCATCCACGATCGGAAGTGCACGTTCATCGGTGCGACGACGAGCGCGCAGAGCACTCGCCGCAGTACGAGTTAACACCACTACCCGTTAAGGAAACGGAAGCGGCGGGATCACCGCATCAGCGCAGCAGGTTGGGTTGCGACTCGTACCACTGTTTGGCGTGGACCATGTGGAAGTCGCGCTGGCCATTGTTGACGGCCACTGCACAACTGAGCACGCCCCAGTTCGCATACAGGCTGCCGACGCGGCTTTTGCCCTTCAGGCGCAGCCGGGCCTTGAGGTCGTAGCGCTGGTTGCTGGCCTCGACCCGGTCGAGCACCAGCACGTCGTCCCGCCACTGCACGTTGGCGCTGACCTGGGCCTGGCCGGAGTCGATCATCTTGAACACCCATTTGGGGTAGTCGCGCTTGCGCGAGAACAGCGCCAGCAGGAAGCCGACATCCTTCATGGCGATGTTGGCGCGACCGTTGACCGTGGCCGGCTTGTCCCAGTCCATCCGCGCCCGTTGCAGCTCGATCCGCGCCCACCAGCCACCGCGCGACTCGCCCCCGGGCTCGGTGAAGCTCATGTTGTTCAACGCTACCCGGGTGCCGTCGATGTTGAAGCTGTGGCCGGTCAGGTCCGCACGTCGCAGCTGCGTGTTGACGTCGACGTTGCCGCGCAGGGCGATGCCGGCGAAATGAAGCTGCGTGCCGCTGCCCTTGACCCGCACCACGCCGGTTCCGACCGCGCCGGCGCCATCGAGGATCACGTCGCCGCTGACCGTGCCGGCGCCGCCTTCGAAGCGCATATGAGCAGCCGGCAGGTAGCGGTTGTAGACCCGCAGGTCGGGAACCCGCGCGTCGGCGAAGACCAGGTGCGCCCGCAGCGCGTCGCGGACTTCCTTTATTGCGCCCGGCTTCTTGAGCTTCTCGCGCTCCAGGCCGGAGATGGTCTGCAGGTCCAGTCGCAGGTTCTGTCCGTCCACGTACGGTCGATCGGGCGCGTCCTCTGCTGCGATGTTGAAGCGGTCCATCACCAGCTCGAGATAGGGCAGCAGCTCGTCGTTGGGACCTGCATCGAGTCGACCTGCGGCGCGCGCGCGGCCCTGGATGCGGCTGCCCATGACGTGGGCAACGGCATCCACCTCGGGTATGCCGAAGCGGCTGCCGGCGGCGATCTTGCCATTGACGACCTGCACGTCGGCATCGACCGCACCGGACCCGTCCAGCGCCAGCCAGGGCGCACTGAACAGGTTGCCCAGCCAGCGCAGTGACGAGAACTCCCAACGACCCACCACGTGGCCGGAAGTGCGCGGCACGGCTGCCTTGAAATCCTGCAACGGAATGTCGGTGCCGCGAAGCCGCAGGTCGGCGTCGAGAAACAGCGGCTTGCCTTCCTGCGCAGGTGCTTTCGCCTTGAACACGATGTCGCGATCGACATCCAGCACGAAGTCCAGCGCGCCCTCACGCGGCTTGCCGGCGATGTCGGTACCGGTCACGGGCATGTGCCAGCGCAGCTCGCTGCCGGGTTTGAGCGACCCGCGCGCGAAGGCCAGCTTTGCGTGTGCCCGCCCCTGGCCGGGCACGGTCGAAATCGTGATCTTTCCCTGCTTGTCGGCGACGGTCTTTACCGCTGCCGACAAGCCATCCAGGCTGAGTTCGGCATCGGTCATCAGCAACTTGCGAATGCCGGGTGCCTGCGCGCGGGTATGGCGCGCAATCGCGAAGCGCGCGTCGATGCGGGCATCGTGCAGCATCGTGTCGCCCTTGTAGGCCAGGTGTGCCTTGTCGAAGTGCGCGGTCGAGGGCATCAGCTCGAGCGGGCCGCCGCGAAGCTGCTTGTAGAAGCCGACCTCGGCGCTGCCCGGACCCTGCAGTTCGAGCCCGGCGAAATGGCCAGCCTTGATCGAACCGGTATGGATGCGATCGAAGCGCAGTACCCATCCACCGGGGCGCGGCTGCGGCGGCGGCCTGCGAACCTCGAGCAGGTCGGCACCGCCGGACACGTCGAACGCCTCCACGTCGGGCACGCGAACTTCCTTGTGCAGCAGCGGCAGGATCGCCACCCGCCCCCTGGCCTTGCCGGCCTGCACCGACCAGCGGGTGCGGCCGACCTGCCCTTTCATGTCCACGTCCCAGACGGTCACGCGGCCGGGCCACAGGGTGATGCCAGGACCCCACTGGATCTGGAACTTCTCCGGCTTGCGGTTGGCGACCCACGGTCCCAGCGGCGTGTTGAGGAACAGATTGCCGAGGAGGAAGTAGGTCGCATAAAGGATCAGCAACCCCAGGACGATGCGCCTGAGCCACGGGCGCACGTTCGGCGGAAGGCGATTCCAGTACGACCGCAGCCGGCTGTGCAAGGAGGCGCTGTTCATGCGCGCAGCTTAGCCAACGGATTGTGAGAATCGGCATCACGCCGGGGCCTTGCGGGCGGGAGGGGCGCAAGCCCCTCCCTCAACGACACTAATGGCGGGTGAGATGGACCACGCGCGGATGCACCAGCCGCTCGAAATCGCCCCAGCCCATCCGCATCAACTCGCGGTGGTTGCCGGCATTGAAGGCGATGCGCGCGTCTTCGGAGAGGCTGTCGGCGGCATACACCTCCATGCCGTAGAGGTTGCCGAAGGGCGGCATCGCACCGACCTCGCATTCGGGGAAGCGATCCTTGAAATCGGATTCGCTGGCAAGCGACACCTCGCGCGCCCCGCTGACCTGGCGCAGGCTGGCAAGGTCCAGCCACTCGCTGGACGGGATCACCGCCATCGCCAGTTTGCCGTCGAGACGGACCATGACCGTCTTGGCCATCTCGTGCTGGTCGATCCGGGCGCTGGCCGCAGTGGCCAGGGCGGTGAACGCATGCGGATGCGTCATCGTGTCGTAGACGACGCGATTGGAATGAAGGAACTCTTCGAGGCGTGGGGATGACATGGCCTGGACTCCCAGATGGCGGAGCCGGCGCGGCAGGTCCGGTGATGGCGGGCGCGTCGCGCCGGCATCCTTGTCGATCACGATTCGCCGCAATGTGCGGCCGGGCCAGTGTAATACGATGCGCAACCGCTCACCCCTCTCCCCTTGCGGGGAGAGGGGCCAATGCGCAGTTCCGTCAGCCGCCGCTGGTCTCCGGCGCGGGCGCGGCGTTCTGCTGGGCCACACCGGCGTAGTCGACCACGAGCGAGACACGGCGGTTGTCGCGGCCAGCCTCGCCCACGGCGCCTGCACGCACCTGGCGGTTCTGGTCTTCGCCGTAGCTGACTGCGCGAACCTGCTCGGCACCGAGGCCGGAGCTGACCAGGTAGTCACGCACCGACTGGGCACGCTGCAGGCCGAGGCGACGGTTCGTAACCGCGGAACCGGCCGGGTCGGTAAAGCCTTCGACGGTGATCAGCGCGTCGGAATGGCTTTCCTTGACCACGCGGGCGAAGTCGTCGAGCAACGGCTTGTCCTGATCGCTGAGCGTCGCATCGCCGGTGGCGAAGTGTGCTCCGGTTTCCACACGCACGCGTCCTGCGAGCTGGGTGACCAGGGCATCGTGCTTCTGCGAGAGCGAATCGATCTGCGCCTGCAGCTTCTGGTCCGTGGCGCGAAGGTCGGCGATGGTGCTGTCGAATTCGTCGCGCTTGATGTAGCTGGAGCAACCGGCCAGGGTGACGGCGCTGAGTGCGACGACAAGGCCGGCGTTGCGGAAAGTGCGGGTAACCATGACAAGTCTCCTTCAATGTCCATGCGCGCAGCATGCGCACGGGAATGCGTACAGGACCGGGGGAAGTCGCTGCAGCCGGAATGGAACGATTTTTGAGTTGTTGTGCGCGGGGCGCGCGGTGGTGGCCAGTCAGCGTTGTTGGTGGAGGCGTATCAATGTCATAGCCAACGTTAATGAGGCGTTGCCTGAACAGGCGGAGAGCTGCCGTCAATCGCGAACGCGTGCACAGTTCAGCGATGTCAATATTGCGTTGCGGGCACTCGTATCAGCGCGATTCATGCAACTAGCATGCGCGTGCCTGTGGAGTTCGCCATTCGTCGGCGCGCGCGACGGCGCGCCGGTGCCCGTTCATTTCAGCTCGAAGGCATCGCCGTCGAGCATGGCCGGGAAGTGTTCCCGGTGTGCCGCAAGTTCAGCGGCGAGCAGGGTCGTGGTGACCACCACTTCCTCATCGGCGCATTCGCTGACCGGATGACCGACGAAGTCGATCACGGCGCTGTCGCCGGCATAGTGCAGGCCGTTGCCGTCGGTGCCGACGCGATTGACCGCGGCCACGAAGCTCAGGTTCTCGATCGCACGTGCGCGCAGCAGCGTCCTCCACGGATAGCTGCGCGCCGACGGCCAGTTGGCGACGAAAACCAGCAGGTCGTAGTCGAGCTGACCCGGACGCTCGACGTCGAATCGGTTGCGCGAGAACACCGGGAAGCGCAGGTCGTAGCAGACCAGCGGGCAGATCCGCCATCCGCGCCACTCCAGTACGAGCCGGTCGCGACCGGCGGCATAACGCTCGTGCTCGCGGGCATAGCGGAACAGATGCCGCTTGTCGTAGGTGTGCAGCGCACCGTCGGGCGTGGCAAACAGCAGCCGGTTGAAGACGCCCTCGTCGGTGCGCAGTTGCACGCTGCCCATCACCGCCGCGTCGAGCTTGCGCGCCTGTTCGCCAATCCACGCCACAGTCGGCCCGTCCATGCCTTCGGCGCTGCCGATGGCCTCGTTGGAGAAACCGCTGGTGAAGGTCTCCGGCAGGATCACCAGGTCGGTCGTGCCGTGCAGCGGCGCGATCAGGCGACCGTAGTACTCGCGGTTGCCGGCCGGGTCATGCCAGCGGGTCTCGCCCTGGATCAGCGAAACCCGCAGGTCGGTCGTCGGTGCTGAAGGCATCGGCGCTGAGGGAATGGGAGCAGACGTCATAGCTTGAGCAGCCTCTCGATGGCGGCGTCCAGCGTTGCCTCGTTCTTGGCAAAGCACAGGCGCGCCAGGCGCTGTCCCCGCGGAGGCGTTTCGTAGAACGGCGAAAGCGGGATCGCGGCGACGCCCTTCTCGATCGTCAGCCAGCGGCAGAACGCGGCATCGTCGAGGTCGCTCACCGCCGAATAGTCGACCAGCTGGAAGTAGCCGCCCGGTACCGGCAGCGGCTTGAGGCGCGTGGTCAGCAGCTGCTCGCGGAAACGGTCGCGCTTGGCCTGGTAGAACGCGCCGAGCTGCTCGTAGTGCTCGGGTTCGGCCTCGATCATTTCGGCGAACGCCCATTGCGCCGGGGCGAACGTGCAGAAGGTGTTGTACTGGTGCACCTTGCGCAACTCGGCCGACAGCGCCGGCGGCGCGATGCAGTAGCCGACCTTCCAGCCGGTGCAGTGGTAGGTCTTGCCGAAGCTCGACACGACGAAGGCGCGTTCGCGCAGTTCGGGATGGCGCAGCACCGATTCGTGGATGCGACCATCGAACACGATGTGCTCATAGACCTCGTCCGACAGCAGCAGGATGTCGGTGCCGCGCAGCAACGCGGTCAGTTGCTCGATGTCGTCGGCGTCGAACATCGCGCCGGACGGGTTGTGCGGCGAGTTGACCATCAGCAGCCGCGTCTTGGCGGTGATCGCGGCGCGAACCAGGCTCCAGTCCGGAGCGAAGGTCGCCGGGTCGAGCGGGACATGGACCGCGCGGCCGCCGGCCAGGTCGATCGCCGGCTCGTAGCAGTCGTAGCAGGGGTCGAGCACGATCACTTCATCACCCGGCCGCACCACTGCGGCGATCGCATCGAAGATCGCCTCGCTGGCGCCGGAGGCCACGGTGACCTCGGCGTCGGCATCGGGGCGATAGCCGTAACAGCGCTCGGTCTTGGCCGCGATGGCCTGGCGCAGCGCCGGGATGCCGGTCATCGGCGCGTACTGGTTATGGCCGTCGCGCATGGCGCGGTCCAGCGCTTCGATCAGGCGGTCGGGCACGGCGAAGTCGGGGAAGCCCTGACCGAGATTCACGGCCTTGTGCTCGACCGCGAGCTGCGACATCACGGTGAAGATGGTGGTGCCGACCTTCGGCAGTTTGGTTTGCAGGGTCATCTCAGGGGGGCTTGGAGGCTGGGGCCGTCGAGGCGGACAAGTGTAAGGATGTGCGCCTCACGGCGTCATGACGGGGCGTCATGACGAGTGGTCATCACGCCATCGGCCTGGTGCGCTTGACGGCGCGATTGCACTGTCGCACGGCCGCAATCACACTCCGCGCCATGCGCGAGCTGCAGATCGTCAATGCCGTCGAACTGGCCACCGCCTATGCGGCCGCGGAGTACGTGGTCGTGCTCGACGGCGATGCCCTGCCGCTTCGGGTCGGCCTGCCGGCCAGCGACCTGGAAGCCTATTGGCCGGCGTCGCGCTATGCCTTCATCACGGCCTGGAACCCGGCTTCGCAGCCGCGTTCGGACTCGGCCAACCAGGCCGCCGATGCATTGCTGGTGGCCCAGCTCGACGCCGTCGGCGCGACGCGCCACCCCGCCTGGGCGCAGGACCCGACCGGCCAATGGCGAGAACCGGGCTGGCTGCTGGCCGGCATCGAGGAGACCGACCTGCTGCGGCTGGCGATCGAGTTTGGCCAGGCCGCCGTCCTGGCCTGGCAACCCGGCGAACCGGTGCGGCTGCGGATGCTGATGCCCCGTCCGCCGGCGGTACCGGCCGTTGCGGCGGTGGAACATACCGACTGGGTGGCCGGCTGATCGGTCGCCGAACGGTTCCGGCGGACCTCCCCGGGCCGGCTCCGGGGCCGGCCGCCCGGGCGCGACCGGCCCGGACAAGCTAGTTTCCTGGCGACTCGCATAAACTGGCGGCCACGCGGCCACCGGGCCGCAGCCCTCCAGCCGATGACGCCAGACGACCGACCTGCTCCGCCGCTGCTCGCAGCCCGCGGTTTACGCTTTGCGCGCAACGACGAGCCCGTGTTCGGCCCGCTCGACTTCAGTGTCGACGCCGGCGAGGCGCTGCTGGTCCAGGGCGACAACGGCGCCGGCAAGACCACCTTGCTGCGGGTGCTGGCCGGGCTGTTGCGGGCCGACGAGGGCGACATCGACCTCGACGGCCAGCCCGCCGGCACCGCCCGTCGCGCCCGCGCCATCGCCTACCTGAGCCACCTGCCCGGCCTGAAGGCGGACCTGACAGCGATCGAAAACCTCGACTTCCTGTGCGGCCTGCACGGCCGCCGGCGCGCGCAGCTGCCGGAGAACGCACTGGCCATCGTCGGCCTGGCCGGGTACGAGGACACCCTCGCCCGCCAGCTCTCGGCCGGGCAGAAAAAGCGCCTGACCCTGGCCCGCCTGTGGATGTCGCCGGCGCCGCTGTGGCTGCTCGACGAGCCCTACGCCAACCTCGATCTGGAAGGCATCGAGCTGGTCAATCGCATGGTCCAGGCGCACCTGCGCGAAGGCGGTGCCGCCCTGGTCACCACCCACGGTGCCTATGCTGCGCCGCCAGTGCGGACGCGGATGCTGGTGATGGCCAAGGGGGGCACGCAATGAGCCTGCCACCCGTCATCCCCGCGAAGGCGGGGACCCAGCGACTTTCTCTGGCCGAAAAGCAACGACCCTGGGTTCCCGCCTTCGCGGGAATGACGGTTTGCGGGGGGCACGCATGAGCGCCCAGACTGCCACCCTCGCCGGTGCCGCCCGCGCCCTGCTCGTGCGCGACCTGCGCCTGCTCTGGCGCCGTCGCGGCGACGCGCTGCAGCCGGCGCTGTTCGCCCTGCTGGTCGTGGTGCTGTTCGCGCTCGGCCTGGGCGGCGAGAAGCAGGCCTTGTCCAAGGTCGCCGGCGCGGTGCTGTGGCTGGCGGTGCTGCTGGCCGGTTTGCTCGCACTCGACACCCTGTTCCGCGGCGACGCCGAGGACGGTTCGCTGGAGCAGTGGATGCTCGCACCGGTGCCGCTGGCATGGCTGGTGGCGGTGCGCACCTTCATGCACTGGACCACCAGCGCGCTGCCCCTGCTGATCGCGACCCCGTTCCTGGCCGAGCTGCTGTACCTGCCACGCGAACAGCTGCCCGTGCTGCTGGCATCGCTGGCGCTGGGCACGCCGCTGCTGAGCCTGCTCGGCGCGGTCGTGGCTGCGCTGACGGTCGGAATGCGACGCTCCGGTATACTTGTCGCGTTGTTGGCGCTGCCGCTGTACGTGCCCGTGCTGGTGTTCGGTGCGGGCAGCGTGGCCGCCGCCGCGCAGGGGCTGGATCCCACGGGCGCGCTGCTGTTGCTGGGCGCTGGCCTGGTGGTCTCATTGGTGCTGGCACCGCTGGCCGCCTCCGCCGCGATCCGGATTGCGCTGAGCTAGTCACCAGAGCGTTGAGCCAGATCAAACGCCGCGCCCGGTCCCAACCTTTAATGTCCGCCGCGACCCGCTGTCGACACCCATGCCACCTGGCCTCCGGGCCCGGAAGCAGGCGCAAGCAAGCAAGACCCCACAGGCCGAGAGAACGATGAATCCGATCATCCGCTGGTTCCACAAACTCGGTTCACCGCCCTATTTCGACCGCTTCGCCGCGCGCTGGGCCCCTTGGGGCTACGGCCTGGGCCTGCTGGTCATGGCCTGGGGCCTGTACGGCGCCCTGTTCCAGGTGCCTGCGGACTACCAGCAGGGCGACAGCTTCCGCATCCTCTACATCCACGTGCCCAGCGCCTGGATGAGCATGGCGGTGTTCGCGCTGATGGCGATCTACGCCGCGATCGCGCTGATCTGGCGCATCAAGCTGTGCGAGATCCTGGCGATGGCCTGCGCGCCGATCGGCGCCGCGTTTACCCTGATCACGCTGCTGACCGGCTCGATCTGGGGCAAGCCGATGTGGGGCACGTGGTGGGACTGGGACCCGCGCCTGACCACCGAGCTGATCCTGCTGTTCCTGTATCTGGGCGTGATCGGACTGTACAACGCGATCGACGACCGCCGCGCCGCCGCACGCGCCGCCGGCCTGTTGGCGATCGTCGGCGTGGTGCTGCTGCCGGTGATCCGCTACTCGGTGGTGTGGTGGAACTCGCTGCACCAGGGCCAGACCATCCGCCTGCTCGGCGAGTCGAGCATGGACTCGAGCATGATTCCGCCGCTGATCTGGATGATCGTCGGCACCAAACTGTGGTTCATCGGTGCGCTGCTCACGCGTGCGCGCGCCGACAACCTGCGCCGTGAGAGCGGCAAGGGCTGGGTGGCCGGGCTGGCACGGGGGAAGGCGCAATGAGCTACCTGAACTACGTGATTGCCGCCTACGCCGTGTTCGTGATCGTGCTCGGCTGGGATTTCGTCGCCACCCATCTGCAGATCCGCCGCGAACTGCGTGGCGCGCGCCTGCGCGCCGAACGCGAAGCCGCTCGCCCTGGCAAGGGCGCGGCCGCAAATGAATTGATCAGATAAGAATTGATGAGAGCGTGCCAATGAATCCCGTACGTCGCCGCCGCCTGCTCTGGGTCATCGCCCTGGTCGTGGCCGCCGGCATCGCCGCCAGCCTGGTGGCCATGGCCCTGCAGCGCAACATCGCCTACCTCTACACGCCCAGCGAAGTGCTGCGTGGCGAAGCCGGCGGGCACGCCAGGTTCCGCCTCGGCGGCATGGTCGCTGCCGATTCCTTCACCCGTGCACCGGGCTCGCTGGAAGCGCACTTCAAGGTCAGCGACGGCGACGCGCTGATGCCGGTGGTCTATACCGGCATCCTGCCCGACCTGTTCCGCGAGAAGCAGGCGGTGGTCGCCACCGGCCGCATGGAAGGCGACACCTTCGTCGCCGAGGAAATCCTCGCCAAGCACGACGAGACCTACATGCCCAAGGAAGTGGCCGACAAGATGGGCATGGCGCACAAGAAGCACGACGTGCCGGCCCCGGCGGCAGGTTCGGCGCAATGACCGCAACTCGCGCAACCTGCCCCCTCTCCCGCGTGCGGGAGAGGGTTGGGGTGAGGGCAAACAGCGCTGGTAGCGCCGCTGTCCCCGCTCACCCATCTGCTTCGCTTGCCCTCACCCCGGCCCTCTCCCGCAAGCGGGAGAGGGGGACTGAGGTGTCGCATGCTCGGTGAAATCGGCCAGGTCACCCTGATCCTCGCCCTGCTGGTGTCGCTGCTGCAGGCGGCATTGCCGCTGGCCGGCGCGCAGCGTGGCATCGGCGGCTGGATGGCGGTGGCGCGCCCGGCCGCGTATGCGCAGCTGGCGCTGGTCGCCTTCGCATTCGTGATCCTCAGCCACGCCTTCGTCACCCAGGACTTCTCGCTGCGCTACGTCGCCGAGAACAGCAACTCGCTGCTGCCGCTGATGTACCGCTACACCGCGGTATGGGGCGCGCACGAAGGATCGCTGCTGCTGTGGGCACTGATCCTGGCGCTGTGGACCGGCGCGGTCGCGCGCTTCTCGCGGGCCCTGCCCGATGAAGTCATCGCCCGCGTGCTCGGCGTGATGGGCCTGGTCAGCACCGGCTTCCTCGCCTTCCTGATCTTCACCAGCAATCCGTTCCAGCGCCTGTTGCCGGCCGCCGCCGAAGGTCGCGACCTCAACCCGCTGCTGCAGGACCCGGGCATGATCATCCACCCGCCGATGCTGTACGTCGGCTACGTGGGTTTCGCCGTGCCGTTCGCGTTCGCGATCGCGGCACTGCTCGACGGCCGCGTCGATGCGCGCTGGCTGCGCTGGACGCGGCCGTGGACCAATGTCGCCTGGGCATTCCTGACCTTCGGCATCGCGCTGGGTTCGTGGTGGGCCTACTACGAGCTCGGCTGGGGCGGCTGGTGGTTCTGGGATCCGGTCGAGAACGCCAGCTTCATGCCGTGGCTGGCCGGTGCGGCGCTGCTGCATTCGCAGGCGGTGACGGAGAAGCGCGGCAGCTTCCGCGGCTGGACGCTGCTGCTGGCGATCGCGACGTTCTCGCTGTCGCTGCTGGGCACCTTCCTGGTTCGTTCGGGCGTGCTCACCAGCGTGCATGCGTTCGCGGCCGACCCGGCGCGCGGCTTGTTCATCCTGATCTTCCTCGGCATCGTCATCGGCGGTTCGCTGCTGCTGTACGCGCTGCGCGCGCCCTCCGCAGACGATGGCGGAAAACCATTCGATGTCAGTTCGCGCGAGACCCTGCTGCTGGCCAACAACCTGCTGCTGTCCACCGCCTGCGCGATGGTCCTGCTCGGCACGCTGTACCCGCTGCTGGCCGACGCACTGGATCTGGGCAAGATTTCGGTCGGCCCGCCCTACTTCGCCCTGATGTTCATGCTGTTGATGTCACCGCTGGTGGCGCTGCTGCCGTTCGGCCCGATCACGCGCTGGCAGCGTGAGCAGGTATCCCGGCCGCTGGCGATGCTGTTGCCCTGGGCCGCACTCGCACTGGTCCTGGGCGTCCTTGCTTACTTCATCTCGCCGCAGGGGCCGTGGAAGGTCGCCGCCGGTGTACTGGGCGCGGCGTGGGTGCTGTTCGGCACGGTCCGCTTCGTCGTCGCGCGCCTGCGCAGCCAGAGCAGCGGTTCGCGATTCACCGCCGAGATGCTCGGCATGATCCTCGCCCACTGCGGCGTCGCCGTGTTCCTGGTCGGCGCCCTGCTGGTCGAAGGCCTGAGCCAGCAGCGCGAACTGGCGGTCGCGCCGGGCCAGACCGTCGAACTGGGACGCTATGCCTTCCGCTTCGACGGCGTGGCCCATTCGCAGGGTCCGAACTACGAAGCCGACCGCGGCACCGTCACCGTGTTCGCCAACGAGCGACCGCTGACCGTGATGCATCCGGAAAAGCGCACCTACGCCAGCGGCGGCCAGGTCATGACGGAGGCTGCCATCGATGGCGGCGCCACGCGTGACCTCTACGTTGCCCTGGGCGAACCGCTCGGTGGCGGCTCCTGGGCGCTGCGCGTGCATGTGAAGCCGTTCGTCCGCTGGATCTGGGCGGGCGCGCTGCTGATGATGTTCGGTGGCCTGGTCGCGGCGATGGACAAGCGTTTCCGCCGCACCAGCACCGTCGCCGCCAGCGCTGTTGTCCCCGAACCGGTTGTCTCCAACCCGGCCTCCAGTCCGGTGGTCGCCAACGTCAGCCAGGAGCCGGCACGATGAGCGATCCGTCGCCGCAGCCGCGCAAGTCTTCGATGCGCTGGGTGCCCTTGCTGATCGTCGCCGCGCTGGGCGTGTTGCTGTTCGCCGGCGTGATGCTCAGCCGCAACCCCAACCGCGAGGCACTGCCGTCGCCGCTGATCGGCAAGCCGGCGCCGGCCTTCCGCCTGCCGGTGCTGCATGAGCCCGGCCGCATGGTGACGTCCGACGACCTGCGCGGCGCACCGTACCTGCTCAACGTCTGGGGCAGCTGGTGCCCGGCCTGCCGCGACGAGCACCCGGTGCTGACGCGCTTCGCCGAGAGCAAACGGCTGCGCGTGATCGGCTTCAACTGGAAGGACGAGCACGCCGACGCGATGCGCTGGCTCGAGCAGTTCGGCAACCCGTACTTCATGGTCATTGCCGACTACGACGGCAAGGTCGCGATCGACTGGGGCATCTATGGGGCGCCGGAAACGTTCCTGGTCGACGGCAAGGGCATCGTGCGCTGGAAGTACGTCGGGCCGTTGACGGATGAAGTGATCCGGGACGATCTGCTGCCGAAGATTGATGAGATGCAGAGGGGTTCGCGATGAGCGACGCTCACGTTCAACGATCACTCGTTCAATGCTCGCCCGATCAACGATCACCTGATCAACGATCACCCGTCATTCCCGCGAAGGGAACCCAGCGCCTTGTGGCCATTGAAAGTGCGAAGACGCTGGGTTCCCGCCTTCGCGGGAATGACGGCTTGACCCGCCTTCGCGGGAATGACGGTTTGAGGGGATATTCGTTGTTGCTGGCCATCGCGATGCTCGTGGCCTCCTTCACCACCTTCGCCCAACCCGCCAGCGACCCCACCCCGCTCCAGTTCCAGTCCCCGATCGAAGAGCAGCGCTTCCACGCCCTCGTCGCCGAACTGCGCTGCGTGATGTGCCAGAACCAGTCGCTGGCCGAATCCAACGCACAGATCGCCGTCGACCTGCGCCGCGAAGTGCTGGAACTGATGCGCCAGGGCAAGGACAACCGCGAGATCAAGCAGTTCCTGGTCGAGCGTTACGGCGAGTTCGTGTTGTACCGCCCGCAGGTTGAATCCAAGACGTGGTTGCTGTGGTTCGGCCCGGCGCTGGTGCTGCTGGCCGGCGGCATCGTCGTCGCCGGCGCGGTGCGCAAGCGCCGTCAGGCACCGGCCGCGGCAAAGACCAGCGACAGCAACGAAGAGCAGGAGTGGTAATGGTCGGTTTCGTGATTGCCGGCCTCGTGCTGGCCATGCTGGTGCTGGCCTACGTGCTGCGTCCGTTGTGGCAAACCCGTCCGATTGCAGGGATCGCGGTGATTGCCGGCCTGACCCTGGCCACCGGCCTGATCTACTTCGCCATCGGTACACCCGCCGCACTGGATTCGGCGCAACGGCGCGCACCGGAGACGCTGGACGACGCCATCACCCAGCTGGAGGCCGAGCTCAGGCGCGACCCCAACCAGGTCGAAGGCTGGCGCCTGCTCGCACGCGCCCGCGTCGCCGAAGGCGAACCGGCCAAGGCACGCGATGCGCTGATGCGTGCGCTCAAGTTGATGCCCGACGACCCGGACCTGCTGGCCGAAGCCGCGGAGATGCGCGCCATCGCCGCGCCGGGTCGCCAGTTCGATGCCGAAGGCATCTCGATGCTGCGCCACGCACTCGACCAGGAATCGATGCACCAGCGTGCCCGCTGGTTCCTCGGCATCGCCCAGCGCCAGGCCAAACAGCCGGCGGAAGCGGCCCGCACCTGGGAACCGTTGCTGGCCGTCGTCGATGGTCGCACCGGCGAAAGCCTGCGTGAGCAGATCAACGCCGCGCGCGGCGAAGCCGGCCTGCCGCCGCTGCCGCCGGCCGCCGCATCGACACCTGCCGCTGGCCCGGGCCTGAAGGTCAAGGTCGCACTTTCGCCCGCGCTTGCAGCGAAACTGCCGGCCAACGCCAGCCTGTTCGTGATCGCACGCCAACCCGGCGGCCCGCCGATGCCGGTGGCGGTCGAGAAACTGGCGGCTGCGAACTTCCCGGTCGAGGTCACGCTCGACGATGGCGACAGCCCGATGCCGACGATGAAGCTTTCGCAACTCGACAGCGTCGAGGTGCTGGCGCGTGTGTCGGCCAGTGGCAACGCGAGTCCGCAGGCGGGCGACTTCGAAGCCGTGGCGAAACCTGCGGGCAAGGATGCCGGCACGATCGAACTGCTGATCGACCAAGTCCGGCCGTAACGCGAGTCCGCACGAAATACGCACATCCGCCCCACGCCCTCATCCCGGCGAACGCCGGGATCCGTTTGCTGCTGCTCGTCATTCCCGCGCAGGCGGGAACCCAGGGACGTTGCTTCGTACTTGAGCGCCGTAGCGCAACGGCACAGTCAAAATGGATCCCGGCGTTCGCCGGGATGACGTGACATTTACTGACGGGATGTGGGCCTGGATCCCGGCGTTCGCCGGATGACGGTATGGGGGCGGCATGTGCCGTCAGCCTGGGTCCTGGCATTGGCCGGGATGACGCGATTGAACCGCGCCCGTTAAGCTTGCTCCATGACCGAATTCATTCCCCCCGGCACTCGCTGGTTCGACCTGCCCTCGCCTTTCCCGATGAAGCGCGGCGGCGCACTGAACAACGCCCGCGTCGCCTACGAAACCTGGGGCACGCTCAACGCTGCCCGCGACAATGCCGTCCTGATCGTCACCGGCCTGTCGCCCGACGCGCACGCTGCCAGCAATGACGGCAACCCGGAACCGGGCTGGTGGGAACAGATGCTCGGCCCGGGCAAGCCGATCGACAGCGATCGCTGGTTCGTCGTCTGCGTCAATTCGCTCGGCAGTTGCAAAGGCTCGACGGGACCGGCCTCGATCAATCCCGACACCGGCGCGCCGTACCGCCTGACCTTCCCCGACCTGGCGATCGAGGACGGCGCGCAGGCGGCCGCGAATGTCGTGCGCGCGCTCGGCATCGCCAGCCTGGCCTGCATCATCGGCAACTCGATGGGCGGCATGACCGCGCTGGCGTTCCTGCAACTGCATCCCGGCCTGGCGCGCAGCCACATCAACATTTCCGGCGCGGCCAAGGCGCTGCCGTTCTCGATCGCGATCCGCTCGCTGCAGCGCGAGGCGATCCGCCTCGACCCGAACTGGAACAGCGGCCAATACGACGACGCGCGTTACCCCGAAGCGGGCATGCGCATGGCGCGCAAGCTGGGCGTAATCACCTACCGCTCGGCGCTGGAATGGGACGGCCGATTCGGCCGCGTGCGACTGGATTCGGACCGCACCGACGACGAGCCGTTCGGCCTCGAGTTCGAGGTCGAAAGCTATCTGGAAGGCCACGCCCGCCGTTTCGTCCGCCGCTTCGACCCCAACTGCTACCTCTACCTGAGCCGATCGATGGACTGGTTCGACCTGGGCGAGTACTGCAGCGACCGCCGGGGCAACGGCGAAGCCGACACCCGTGCCGGCCTGGCCGGCCTGCGCGTCGACAAGGCGTTGGCGATCGGCGTCCACACCGACATCCTGTTCCCGCTGCAGCAGCAGGAGGAGATCGCCGAAGGCCTGCGCGCCGGCGGTGCCGACTCGCGATTCCTGCCGCTGCCGTCGCCGCAGGGGCACGATGCGTTCCTGGTCGACATCGCCCGCTTCGGCCCCGCCGTCGCCGACTTCCTGAATGGCCTTGCCTGAGCGGCTGAACGGCACGCACGCCGCCGTACCACCCTAGATTGATGCGGCGCAAGATTCGCTGCGCCGGGCGCACGATAGAATTGCGCCATGACGATCAACGACGCACTGCCCGACCTCGATTTCCCCGGCCACGACAAGCTGGTCGCCGCCATCGACGCCGCGGTTGCGTCCGGCGACGAACATGCCGTCACCGCCGCGCTGCGCACCACGCTGTGCAGCATGATCCGCGACCGCGACGTGCAACTGCCCTCGTGCGTGCACGACCCGATCGAAGACCATTACGCGCGCCGCGAGATCTACCGCAGCCCGGACCTGGGGTACAGCGTCGTCGCGATGACCTGGGGACCGGGCCAGGGCACGCCGGTGCACGACCACTGCGGCCTGTGGTGCGTGGAAGGCGTCTGGGACGGCGAACTGGAGATCACCCAGTACGAACTGCTCGAACGCGAGGGTGAGCGTTTCCGTTTTCGCGCCGCCGGCGGAATGCATGCAGGCCCGGGCAGTGCCGGCAGCCTGATCCCGCCGCACGAGTACCACACCATCCGCAACGCCAGCCACGAGTCGGTCGCCGTCTCGCTGCACATCTACAAGGCGCCGATGGAAGCGTGCTCGATGTTCGTCCCGAACGAAGGCGAGTGGTTCGCGCGCGTCGCCAAGACGCTGCAGACCGACGAAGCAGCGTAAGCCCCTCAGAATCCGAAAAACCCCTCTCCCGCGAGCGGGAGAGGGGTTGGGGTGAGGGCAGCCGCCCGACAACGCCTGACCTCTGGCACTACAACGCCAGACCTGATCGCCTAGGGTGAGCGTTTCCGCCGGAGCCTCCCCCGATGCTGACCGACTTCACCCTCGCCTCCCTGCACCACCTGCTCGTCTACGCACTGACTGCGATGCTCGTTGCCGAAGCCGTGCTCCTGCGTGGAGGCGTCGACCGCTCGACCTTGCAGCGACTGGCCGGCATCGACCGGGGCTACGGCATCTGCGCGATGCTGCTGATCGTGGTCGGCATCTGCCGGATCCTCTACGGCGTGAAGGGCCACGACTTCTACCTGCACAACCCCTGGTTCCACGCCAAGATGGGCGCCTTCGTGCTGGTCGGGCTGCTCTCGATCCTGCCGACCGTGCGCTTCCTGCGCTGGCGCAAGGCCCTGGCCGCCAACCCGTCCTACCTGCCCGATACCAACGAGGTCGCCCGCTTGCGCGGCATCGTCCGCTTCGAGCTGATCCTGGTCGCGGCCATCTTCGTCTTCGCTGCAGCGATGGCCCGCTACGGCGGACTCTGAGATAGCCCCCCTGCTTCCGGGCGGCCGCGTCGGCTATACTGCGCGACCGCGCCGGAATGGCGGAATCGGTAGACGCAGCGGACTCAAAATCCGCCGCCCTTAAAAGCGTGTGGGTTCGAGTCCCACTTCCGGCACCAGCACGACGTTTCAGGGGGCATCACCAAGCCCCAGAAGTACACCAAAACCCCGCTACGGCGGGGTTTTGCGCATCTGTGGGGTTCCCTGGCGTTTCTTGAATCGGCGTGTGAGCACGCAGCGTCATCCGCTGCGCTGCCTCGCACACCAAAGGCAACACGCCGACGCGCCCTTCACTAGGGGGCGGGCTGTGCGCCTCTTCCATCGTTGCCCTGCGTAGTCGCGCGACTTTGCGCGAACTCCGGGAAGGTCTCCGCTATCGGCGCCGCATCCGGCAAGATGTAGAACACCCCGCCCCGCTCGAATGTCGGACGGATGATCTGCTCGTAAAACTCGGGCGAGACGTTGATGCAGCCATGAGTGATGCGGTTGTCGTCCGGCGAAGGCGATGCGAGGCGTTCGACGCGTCTCTCGGCCGGGACGCCAGTGGCGGTAGGGTGGATGGAGACCGCGGAATCGTAGTCCACCCACAGCACGCGCCCAGCGTCGATTGACGGACCGAAACCGCCCACAAAGCGACCAGCAGGCGTCGTGCGATCCCGGCCCGGAATCGCGCGAAGCGCAAGACCGGCGACGCCGGGGGCCGTATGATCGCCGATCGCCGAGCCAAACAGCCCAGGGGCCGCACCGCGAAGCCGGCCGTCGCCGCCGAATACCAGGATTTGTGCGGAGGCCTTGTCTATGACCGCGAACGGATAGCCTAGGCTGTCATTGGCTGAGACAACCCAGCCGGCGAGCTCAATCACAGTGCCGGACACATCTTGGCCTGGCGGAAGCTGGTCGACGGCGGCGACCGGTTGCGCGGCGGCATCCTCGGCGCTGGCCACGCCGATGCTCGCGAACGCCAGCGCCAGCGCCAGGATCGCAGGGTGTGTGCAAGTACGGATGGGACGGTTCCTTGGAACGAAGACTGGGTAAAGATTATAAGGAGACCGGTGGCCAGCAAAGGCCACCGGGTCCCGGTTCAGGCCGTTTGTCGCGAATCGTGCAAGAGCGACTAACCGCGCGGCTTGCGGGTCGGTGCCGCTTCGAGCGCCTGGACGCGGCTTTCCATTTGATCCAGCCGTTGGTTGGCCTGCTGCGCGGACTGATTGGCAGATTCGGCACTCTGGGCCGCGTTCTGCACCTTCGTGTCGAGTTGATCGAGGCGTGAGTTGACACGTGCAAAGTCGTCATCATAGGTAGCGCAGGCGGCAAGGCCCAAAGTGGCGACGATCGCCACGCCGAGCGTACGCACCATTGCCAAATGTTGCTTGGTCAGAAACATACCAATCCTCCTTCGTCTGGGGTATCGCGAATATAGCGGCCTTTCTACCGCAGTCATGAACCCGCATTCAGCCTACGTTGGAATGCGTAGATGGATTGTGAAGATATGGCAATTAGCGAGAGTTGCAACTTGAGTTCATCAGTCTCCACGAAAACTCGCAGCATTTGATCGACTATCACAACATCCGCAGTCACCGCCCCCACTCCCGGCGCCACTGGACGGTTTCAGAGCGTCCCGCAAAAAAGCCCCGCAACTTGCGGGGCTTTTTGTTTGAAGCGTCCCAGCCCCCCAGTCGTCGGTCACTTGCGACGCGGGAGTGCAGTTCGTTTGCCTGATCGGCCCGCAAACCAGGCCAAACGAGCGCCCCCGCTCTCGCGGGGCGCCTGATTCTTGTGATCACGATGCTGCGCCGATCAATGCGCGGCGATGTAGATATCGCGCAGCACATCCCGCTCGAGCGCGAGTTCGTCGAGCCGGTTCTTGACGATGTCGCCCAGGCTGACGATACCCACCAGCACATCGTTGCTGATCACCGGCAGGTGACGCAGGCGTGCGTGCGTCATCATCGACATCGCCTGCTTGACGCTGGTGTCCGGTGCAATGCTCTCGACGACGCCCGTGAGCAGCCTGCTCAATGGACGCGTGCCCGCTTGCGCACCATCTTCGGCCACGGCGGTCACGATGTCCTGTTCGGAAACCACGCCCACCGGCTGCGCACCGCGGGTGACGACCAACGCGGCAATCCTGTGGGACGTCATCTTCTGGGCCGCCGCGCCGATCGTGTCGCCGGCATCGATGGTGACCACGTCGCCGGATTTGGACTTCAGCAGTTCTTGAATCTTCATTGTGAATAGCCTCGGGAGGGAGTGGGCTACGTCCACCAGGACCATCCCACGGGTCGTACGACCGTACGAAAAAGCTTGCGCTCCCGAACCGGCGTCACTAGTCCAATGGATGCTACAAACTGTTGCATCCTTCGTTACCGGGCTTGCCCCCTTCGGTCGCGCGGTTTGGTGGGCCGCGCCACTCGAAGCCAGAACCGCCAACAGGCAACCCAGGCGCCGGAATGGCGGAATCGGTAGACGCGGCGGACTCAAAATCCGCCGCCCTTAAAAGCGTGTGGGTTTCCCACTTCCGGCACCAAGACATATCAAGGGCTTGCGAGCAGTCGCAGGCCCTTATGCTTTAGCAACTCCGCTCCGCACTTACCTGGTCCGCTGCGCAATTGTTCGGGCAAGTCTGGCGGACGCGACTCACTCAACCGCCTGGAAGGAAGTCCACGCCTCCAGCCGACCGCTGCCGCTGGTGACGCCGGCGATTGTTCTGGAACCCAACTTCAATGGCGCCTACGCAGGTCGGCCACGCGATCATCGCCGCTCCGGTGGACGCCGATCCCAATATGCCGCTGGCGCCCAGGCAGCGCAGATTGGGCCATGGCACGCCTACCGTCGGAAAGTGCCTCCAAGTTTGCAATTTGTATCCATTCGGATACAATGGCTGCGTGAACGAAATCCAGACAACGGAAGTCCTTGACGAGTGGCTCGGCGATCTGGACGACGAGAAGACTCGCGGCATTGTCGTTGCGCGCATCGAGCGCGTGCGCGCCGGCCTGACAGGCGACGTCAAGCCGGTAGGCGGTGGCGTCAGCGAGCTGCGGATCGACTATGGACCCGGGTACCGCATCTACCCCACGAAGCGCGGCAAACAGATCTTCATCCTGCTGTGCGGCGGGGACAAGTTGTCCCAGAAAATCGATATCAAGGAAGCAAGAGAGATCGCCGCGGTGCTGTAACCGCGGAGCACTACCGACAAGCAACACACAACTTGGAACACCACAAATGAAGATCACCATCAAGACCCGCGCGTTTGACGCTGCTGAGTACCTTCGCAGCGAGGAAAGCATCGCGGCTTTCGTTGGCGATGCTCTTGAGTCCGGCGACGCTGTCGTCATCCAGAATGCGCTTGGCACCGCTGCCCGCGCACGAGGCATGGCCCAGGTTGCAGACGCTTCCGGCCTTGGCCGTGAAAGCCTCTACAAGGCGCTCCGCCCGGATGCGAAGCCCCGCTTCGATACGATCCTGAAGGTCATCTCGGCGCTGGGAATCAAAGTGTCCGTGGAACCTGCTGGCCGTCAGTTGATCGCGCCCGCCGCCAAGCGGGTGCGGCCGGCCGCGAAAGTGAAGGCAGTAGGCCAAGCGGCATCCAAGCCCTACAAATCTGCGAAGGCTCCGGTCAAGAAGGTCGTAGCGGCAAAGCGCACCACACGGCACGCCTGACGGCTACACGGCCCCGGGGAATCTCGGGCCCAGCTTTATTAGCCCCCGCCTGCCGCCATCATCTGGAAGTAGGTGTAGTAGATGTTGCCAGTTTGCGCCGCGTATCTCTTCTTTCGGAGCAGCAAGCTAACAAAGCCGCAATCCCTCATCTCAACCCGTTGCGTGGGCATCGTTGCAAGCCAACGCCTGGCCCGGTCGAGGACATCTGATGGCACTGGCCGCGGAGACCGGACTCGATGCGACCGCGCTGGCAGCCGACGGACCGCAGATGCTGCAGTTGCGCGCGCAGGGAGTCGTTCTTGGCACGCGGGAAGTGGCGCGACGCCGTTGCTGCGTTGCGTCGAGATCGACGGAGCGGGCCCGACACTCATGCGCGAAATGCCGACTGGGCGCATTGGCGCATCGACCGCTGTCGGTGGCGCCTTCTACGGCAATCACCGCATTGGCCACTGCGCCCAAGGTGGGCCGCGCCACCCGAAACCCGAACCGCCCCACAGGCATCCCAGGCGGAGCTCGGGGTACGCAAGGCCGCCACGCGGCTGGGGGTATATTCCGGCTACGGTCACAGCGACAGGGGGCCACCGCCATGTGCTACTCCGCCCAGATCTGGGCCGACTACCGCAAATTCGCCAAGGTCTTCGGCGCCACCATCAGCATCCAGGATTTCGTCCGCCTGTACTGGGAGCGCGGCAACGGTGGCAAGGCCAAAATCCCCAAGGCGATGGACGTCGCATTCGCCGAGCCGCTCACCGACCTGCAGCACGAGATCAAGGGGCTGATCGACGAGTTCAACCGGGCGCAGACCGGTCGTTTCGAGCAGGAGTTGTTCAAGCAGCGCAAGCGCCTGTTCGACGCCGAGCGCATCCTGCTCGACAAGACCACGAAGAAGGCGCTCGAGGAAAAGCGCATCGCCACCGACAAGATCGAATGGACGCGCGGCAAGCTGGCCGACCTGCATCGCAGCGCACTGGTCGCCGACGATTCGCGGATCTTCCCTGGCCATTACGCGCCGGTGATGGTCTGGGAGAACGGCCAGCGCGTGATCAAACCGATGCGCTACCAGTGTCGCCCCGAGAGCAAACCGGCCAACTTCGACCAGCGCTTCCCGGGCGCCTACAACGCCCGTCGCGACAGCCTCGAAGGGTTCTGGAAGGAACAGTTCGGCCACACGCACGGCATCGTCGTGGTCAATGCGTTCTACGAGAACGTCAGCCGCCATGCCGTCGAGCATCGCGAGCTGCAGCCGGACGATAAGGAGGAGAACGTCGTGCTGGAGTTCCGCCCGGAACCGGAGCAGGACATGCTGGTCGCCTGCGTCTGGTCGAAGTGGAAAGGCTCGCACGGTGCCGAGTTGCTCTCCTTTGCCGCCATCACCGACGAGCCACCGGTCGAGATCGCCGCGGTGGGCCATGATCGCTGCATCATCCCGATCAAGCGCCGCAACATCGACGCCTGGCTCAACCCGGACGCCGACGACCTGGCTGCGATGTACGCCATCCTCGATGACCGCGAGCGGCCGTACTTCGAGCATCGGCTGGCGGCTTGAAGTATGCCAACCGGTCTTTCGTCCCTGCGGCCGCCTCCCTGCGCACGACGAACGGTAATGCGACAGTCCGGCCGGCATCCCACGTGACGTCGCCTTAACAACCACGTTGGCATGGTTGCGCGACAGGGCGACCGCTCCGTCACCAACCGACATCAACGGGGGAATCGATGACGACCGCGGACTCCTTGATGCCGCTGCAGGCCGATGTCCCCTCGACCGGGCAACGGCTGTTCGTTCGCTACTACAGCGCAATCCTCATCGACCTGGTGGTGCTGAACCTTTTCAACGAGTTCTCCGAAAAGGTCCACATCGAATCGTTCACCGTGTCGCTGATGGTGGCATTGCTTCTGCAGATCCTGCTCAAGCTGACCCTCGCCCTCGAGCACTACGTCGCGGCGTTCTTCAAGGCTCGCCCCGGCGGTTTCATGACCTTCATGCGCTGGTTCTCGGCATGGCTGATCCTGTTCGGTTCGAAGTTCGCGATCCTCGAAGCGATTTCGTTCGCGTTCGGAACCGACGTCCGCTTCGACGGGCGATGGCATGGTCTGCTGGTGCTGATCACCGTGATCGTCGTGATGCTGGTCGCCGAAGAGGTGATCGTCAGGATCTACCGGCGCCTGGCCTGAGGGCCCGCCGGCGCAACCGCTCAACCGGGGACGGATGGATCCATCCCCCACATCACCGCAGGCGTCCGACCCCATGCAGGGGCCGGTCGACGTCAAGGAGGATTTCCACGTGAACGTAGATCAAGAAACGCTGCGCAAGCTCGTCACCGCCGACCTGACCGAGACCCTGATCAAGGTCGGCCTGATCGCGTTCCTGGCGATCGTCTGTGTGCGCATATTCGCGCCGTTCGCGAACCTGGTGATCCTGGGCGTGATCCTGGCCATCGCCATCTACCCGCTGTACCAGGGGCTGGTGCGCCGACTGGGGGGCCGCCGCGGCCTGTCCGCCACGGTACTGGTGCTGGCGCTGCTGCTTCTGCTGGGCGTGCCCATGGTGATCCTGGGCAGTTCGTTCGCCAGCCAGATCAGTGAAGTCCATCAGTCGTTCGAGAAAGGCTCCTTCGCGGTCCCGACCCCCAACCCCAAGGTCGCGCAGTGGCCCGTGGTCGGTGAGCGCCTTCACGCCGCCTGGACCGAAGCGGCCGACAACCTGCCGGCCTATCTGCAGAAGAATGCCGAGATCATCCGCGGTTGGCTGCGCAAGGCGTTGATGATGGCGGCCAATGCCGCCGGCGCGATCCTGATGTTCCTGGCCGCGATAGTCGTCGCCGGCGTGATGATGGTCTATGCAGAAGGCGCAAAACGCGCCACTGAACGCATCCTGGTGCGGCTGACCAATCCGGCCGAGGGCGCGAGCCTGCTGAAGCTTGCCGTCGCCACGGTACGTTCGGTGGCCGCCGGCGTGGTCGGCGTCGCCTTCATCCAGGCCTTGCTGCTGGGCATGGGCTTCCTGTTTGCAGGCATACCGGCAGCGGGCGTGTGGGCGGCCATCACGATGCTGCTGGGCATCCTGCAGTTGCCGGCGCTGATCATCTCCTTGCCCGCGATCGGTTACCTGTGGTGGGCCGACGACGGTTCCTCGACGGTGATGAAAGTGATCTTCACCATCTACTTCCTCGTCGCCGGCATGGCCGACAACGTGCTCAAGCCGCTGCTGCTCGGACGCGGCGTGGATGCGCCGATGCTGGTCATCCTGGTCGGCGCCATCGGCGGCATGGTCACCGGCGGCATCCTCGGTCTGTTCGTCGGCGCCGTGCTGCTGGCCGTGGGGTACAAGCTGTTCATGGAATGGGTCGATTCGCGTGCGCCGGCGTCCATCGTGCCGGCGGCAACCACCGACTCCATCGACACGGACACCGCCCATTAGTCGCAGGAGCGCACGGCCAGTGATGCGGGCGATCATGCGGGCCACCAGGGGCAAATACGCGGCACGGTGTCTTGCCGGCGCCGCAGTCCTGGCCTCGGGGCTGTGGCTGGGCGCCTGCACCACGCTGGGGCCGGACTATGAAGAGCCCGACGTCACCTGGCTCAACGAATGGCAGACCGACCTGTACGGCCAGGCGGTCGGGCCGGCGCAGCAGCGCGATCTCGACCTGCAGTTCTGGTGGCATGCCTTCAACGATCCGGCGCTCAATTCGCTGATCGACAGCGCGCGCGAGCACAATCCCTCGCTGCGCATCGCCGGCCTGCGGATCATGGAAAGTCGCGCCGTCCTGGGTATCGCCAGCGCCAACCTGTATCCGCAGCTGCAGCAGATCAACGGCGCGGCGACCTACATCGACAGTCGCAGCAGCGGCGGATCAGGACCCGACGTCCACGACAGTTACGGCGCCTACAGCGCCGGCTTCGACCTGGCCTGGGAACTGGATTTCTGGGGACGCTTCCGTCGCGGCATCGAATCGGCCGAAGCGGGATTCTTCGCCTCGGTCAGCAACCAGCAGGACGTGCAGGTGTTGCTGGCCGCGCAGGTCGCCGACCTCTATTTCGCCTACCGCACGACCCTGCTCAGGATCGACATCGCCCGCAAGAACACCGCGATCCAGAAGCGCAGCCTGGAGATCACCGAGCAGTTGTTCAGCAGCGGACAGGAATCGGAACTGGACCTGCAACAGGCCAAGGCGCAGTACCTGGGCACGCTGGCGACCATCCCGGACCTGGAAGGCCAACTCGTCCGGGTTCGCAACGCGCTCGCCGCCGTGCTCGGTCGCAAACCCGGCGACGTCCCCGAGCTGGATACGGTGGTGCGTCCACTGCCGATCGTCGACGGCGCCGTGTTGCGCGAACTGCCGGCGAACCTGCTGCTGCGCCGCCGCGACCTGCGCACGGCGGCATGGCAGGTTGCAGCGCAATCGGCGCAGATCGGCATCGCCAAGGCCGATTACTTCCCGGCGATCACCCTGCTCGGCAGCGTCGGCTGGTCGACCACCTCGCTGGGCGGCAGCCCGCAGGTCCGCAGCATAGCCGCGGGTCCTGCCATCACCTGGAACATCCTCGACTACGGCCGCATCGCCAGCAACGTGCGCCTGCAGGATGCGCGACTGCAGCAGACCATCGAACTGTTCCAGAACACGGCGCTGCTGGCGGCGCGCGAGATGGACGATGCCGCCATCACCGTGGTCAAGACCGCCGAGCAGAAGGCGCCACTGGGCGGTGCCGCACGCGCCGCCGAACGCTCGCTGGAACTGGCCAACTCACAGTACCAGGAAGGCTATGCCGATTTCGAACGGGTGCTCGATGCGCAGCGCGTGATGTTCACCCAGACCGAGCGCGAACTGCTCAATGACAGCGCGCACATCAGCGCGGTCATCACCCTGTACAAGGCGGCGGGCGGCGGCTGGACCGAGATGCCCGCGCAGGAACTTCTGCCCGAAGCGACGCGCGACACCATGAAGTCCAGGACCAACTGGGGCGGCCTGCTCGAGGCGCCCCTCCCTGCCCGCCCCGAGGGGCCGGCCAGCGACAGCGATAGCGGGAACCAGAAATGAGCGCAGGCAACGACGACAAGAAGACGACCGGTGCAGATGCGGGCGGACAGGACCAGGCCGGCAAGACCGTGCGCAAGGGCGGTCGCTGGGTCGCAGCCGCCATCGTGCTCACGCTGCTGCTGTACCTGTTCGCCGACCGCTACACGCCCTACACGTCGCAGGCCCGGATCGAAGGCTACATCGTCGGTGTCGCGCCCAAGGTTGCCGGTGAAGTGACCAAGGTGGCGGTCGCCAACAACCAGACCGTGAAGTACGGGCAGACGTTGTTCGAGATCGACCAGTCGCAGTACCGGATCGCCTTGGCCAAGGCGCACTCGGATCTCGAGAACGCCCGCAAGCAGGTCGGCGCCGGTGGCGCCGCCGTCGATGCGGCGCGGGCCAACCTGGAAGCCGCGCGCGCCAACGAAGTGAAAGCGCGGCAGGACGCATCCCGTCTGCGTCGCCTGCGCGAAACCGATCCGGGCACCATCTCCGTGCGTCGCCAGGAAATCGCCGACGCCAGCCTGGAACAGGCCAAGGCCATGGTCGTGGCCGCGCAGGCCGACATCCGCCGGGCCATCGAGTCGATGGGTGGCGACGACATCGAGCAGAACACGTTGCTGGCGACGGCCCTGACCGCCGTCGACAAGGCCGAGCTTGACATGGCCAACACGGTGGTCCAGGCCTCCACGGACGGCGTCATCACCGACCTGCGAACCGAGGTCGGCCAGTTCGCCGGCACCGGCAGCCCGGTGCTCACCCTGATCGGTGTGCGCGACATCTGGATCAGTGCCGAATACACCGAGAACAACCTCGGCCACATGAAGGTCGGCACGCCGGTCGACATCGTCTTCGACGTGTTGCCCGGCCGTGTCTTCAAGGGCAAGGTGCGCAGCGTCGGCCTGGGCGTCAGCGCCGGCCGCACGCCGAGCGCCGGCAACCTGCCATCGGTCGACAACGACCGCGACTGGCTGCGGCAATCGCAGCGCTTCCCGGTGATCATAGGCATCGATCCGGGACAGGACCCGGAGGATCGCGCCAAATTGCGCATCGGCGGCCAGGCCTCGGTCATCGCCTACGGCGAAGGCGCCGGCGTGCTGAAGCTGCTCGGCAAGATCTACATCCGCGTCGCCAGCTGGCTGACCTATGCGTACTGAGCGGAACTGACGCGATGATCGCGCCTGCCGCCAGGCGTACCTTCCGGCTCGCCTCCGTGGTGGCGCTGTCGGTCGCGCTCGCCTACGGACTGGCGATGCCGTTGCCGTTCATGGCGCTGCTGTTCGCGGTGCTGCTGACCGCCACGCCGGCGCCGCCGCCGGGACCGAAGGCCCTGTTCGCGCTGCTGATGCTGGTCGCACTCACCCTCGGCGTCGGACTGGTGCTGAACCCGTTGCTGCGCAACTACCCGGTGTCGGCGGTGATGATGATCGCCGCGGGCCTCTACGTGAGCACCTACCTCAGTGTCGGCAAGGGCAAGGGCCTGGTCGGTACGTTGCTTGCGGTCGGCCTGACCATGATCCCGGCCGCGGGGTTGATGGACTTCGCGCTGGCAAGTGCGGTGGTCAACGCGCTGCTGATCGGCATCGCCGTGACCGTCGCCTGCCAGTGGCTGGTGCAGCCGCTGTTTCCCGAGCCTCGTCCTGCCTCACCTCCAGACAAGCCCGCAGCCGGCGGCAACGAGCGTGCGGCCTGGCTGGCCCTGCGCACGGTCCTGATCGTGCTGCCGCCGGTGATGCTGGCTTTTACCAATCCGGGCATGTACATGCCGACGATCATGAAGTCGGTGATGCTGGCCCAACAGGGCTCGACCATCAGCGCACGCGCGGCCGGACGCGAACTGATCGGATCGACGTTCCTCGCCGGCATCTACGCGCTGGCATTCTGGTTTGCACTGAAGCTGCTGCCGAACCTGTGGATGTTCTTCCTGTGGATGCTGCTGTTCGGGCTCCACATCGGCAGTCGCCTTTATGGCGTTGTCGCCAGTCGCCACCCGCCGTCGTACTGGGTGAACGTTTTCGTGACGATGCTGATCCTGGTCGGCCCTGCCGTGCAGGACAGCACCGGCGATGATGTCTACGGCGAATTCGTGGCGCGCTTTACCCTGTTCGTGCTGGTCACGCTCTACGCCTGGGGCGCGATCGTCGCGCTGGAATGGGTGCGCGAAGGTCGCAATCGACGCCGGACGAATCCGCAGGCAACTACATTTGCCACTTGAGCAGCCTGAGGAGCGCCGGCCCCTCCGCGCGCACGTCGCCGGGCACTCACGCGACGACGACGCCGCCCATGGCATGGATGTTGCCGCCGCCGAACGTCGCAGCCTGCGAGACCGCTGCGCTTCACCCTTCCGGCCGGCCCAAGGGGAGCATTGCCATGACGATCGACACGTTCCACGCCTATGACGATGCAGGAAACCGCTACACCATCCATGTACGGCGTACATACATCGACACGCGCGGCGCCGACGGACTCGGACGCCGCGTCGAAAGCCTGCGCACCTACCATCTCAACGATGGCGGACCGGTAGACCGGCTCGACGACGACACGTTTGCGATCGTCGATACCGGCATCGGCTTGCGGCTGACGCGAAGCGCAGCCTGAGAGTGTCGTGCCGAGTGCAGCGAGGTACCTGCTTCAAAGCAGAGCGTTCGGGATGACAGACGGGAGAAGGTGTCCCGAAGGTCGGATGAGGGCGCTTCTGCGCTCTTGAAGTTTCGCCCTCACCCCAGCCCTCTCCCGCAAGCGGGAGAGGGAGCAAAGCCGCCAGGCTCAAGGCGTCGGATGCAATGGAAGCGCTGGAGTCACTCCCTTCTCCCGCTCGCGGGGGAAGGTGCCCGAAGGGCGGATGAGGGTGCGCTCTGCCCAGGGCCGGCGACGAAGACCGCCTACGCCCAGGCGCGACGAATCAGAGCAGCAGGGTGCCGAAGACGACCCGGGCGCGCTCGTCGTAGATGCGCAACCACAGCGCCTGGCTCATGGTCTCGGCACAGCGCTTGGCCTGCGGCAGCACGGCCGCCAGCGCGGCTTCGGCACTGGAATAGTCGACCGAAGCTTCGGCGATCTGCTGGGCCAGGATGCTTCCATCCTGTCGCGAGAGTTCTACTCGGTACATGGGTCACCTCCCGGCGGTTTGCAGTGCGCGGTTGGAGCGGGCGGCCGTCCTGCGAACAGGCGGTTCCTGTGTCATCGTCATAGCCTCCACAAACCAGGCGCTGTTCGCAGTCGGGCGGCATCGCTCTGGTATGTAGGACTTTCCCTACACTCCCCCTGTCCCAGCCGAAGCCCTTCGCATGTGCCTGATAGCCGTCGCCTGGCGTGCCCACCCGCGTTACCGTCTCGCGCTCATCGCCAACCGCGACGAAGCCCATGACCGCCCGGCGTCGCCGGCTGGGTTCGATTCCAGCGAGCCCACGGTCTACGGCGGCCGCGACCTGCGCGCCGGTGGCAGTTGGCTGATGGCGTCGACGCGAGGGCGCCTGGCGGCTGTGACCAACGTCCGCGCCGGCCTCGCCGAAGGGGCGATGCCGCGCTCACGTGGCGCACTGGTGCACGGTTTCGTCGCGGGCAACCACGGCAACCGGACCTTCCTCGCCGGCCTGGCCGGCCACGCAGCTGAATACGGTCGGTTCAATCTCCTGACCTGGGACGGCGCCGACCTGGCCTTCGCCAGCAACTACCCTGCTTTCGAGCAGCGCGAGGTGTCCCCCGGCCTCCATGCCATGTCCAACGGCGCCTTCGACGCACGCTGGCCCAAGAGCGGCCACGCCGTGGCCGCGCTCGATTCCTGGCTGCAGTCGCCGGCCTCGCAATCCAGCGACGCCGCCGCGCTGGCGCCGCTGTTCGAGGCCCTGGCCGACACCACCCCGGCGCCAGACGCCGCCCTGCCCGACACCGGCGTCGGCCTGGAGCTGGAGCGCCGCCTGTCGCCGCCGTTCGTGCGAGGGCCGAACTACGGCACCCGCTGCAGCAGCGTGGTGCTGGTCGAGGACGACGGCATCACCTTCGTCGAACAGAGCTTCGGCCCGGACGGCCTGCGCCTGGGCCGGACACGGGCGCGCTTCGCCATCGATTGAGTCCGGCACCGGCACCATTGCGATCACGGCAACGCACCGGTGCACCGGGTGCGCTATCGCCAGCGCGACGTCGCGCCTACGATGGCGATACTGCTCCCGGCCCAATCCCCCATGGAAACGCTGCTGCACCTGATTGCCGTGTACGGCCTGCTGGTCGTATTCGTCAGCGTGTTCCTGGACCAGGGTGGCATTCCGGTCCCGGCCTATCCGCCGATCATCCTGACCGCGGCGCTGGCGGTGGATCGCGGCGACAGCGTCTGGCCGATCCTCATCGTGTCGACGCTCGCGGCGGTGATGGCGGACTGGTTGTGGTTCATCGGCGGCAGGCGCCTGGGCGCGAAACTGCTGCGGTTGATGTGCCGGCTGTCGTTGTCGCCCGACTCGTGCGTGCTGATGACGCGCGGTGTGTATTCGCGCTGGGGCGCACCCTCGCTGATCGTGGCCAAGTTCATTCCCGGCTTCGCCGCGGTGGCGACCACGCTGGCCGGCGAGACCGGTACGCGCACGGGTCGTTTCCTGCTTTACGACGGCATCGGCGCGCTGCTCTGGTCCGGACTGGCCGTTGCACTGGGCGCGATCTTCCATGAAGCGGTAAACAGTGTCCTGGAGCAGCTGGAAGACCTGGGCCGCTTCGCCCTGCCGGCGATCGCCTTCCTGATCGCGGCCTTCGTCCTGTGGAAGCTGTGGCGGCGGCAGATGTTCCTGCGCCAGTTGCGCATGGCGCGGATCACGCCGATGGAGCTGCGCCAGCTGATCGACCAGGGCACCTCGCCGCTGATCCTGGACGTGCGCCCGGAACCGCTGCGCAATGCCTCCGGCTGGATCCCGGGTGCGGTGTTCGTGCGCACGCTGGGCGAGGCAGAGCTGCTGCCGCGCGACGAGGTCGTCGTCTACTGCGACTGCCCCAACGAAGCCTCCGCGGCCGTGCTAGCGCGCGAGCTCAACAAGCACGGCTTCAAGCGCGTGCGGCCGCTGGCCGGTGGCTTCGAGGGCTGGCGCAGCGAGGGCCACCAGGTGGCGTTCGAGTAGGCCTCAGCGCGCCCACGGCCACCAGCCACGGCCAGTGCGTGCGTAGCGGTCGGCCGCGCGTTCGAAACGGTTGCGCACGCTGATACCGCCGAACACCAGGTACAGCGGCAGGAACAACGGGCCAAGCGCAAGGTACTGATAGACGTGGGCCCGCTCGTGATCGGCCAGGACGATCGCCGGCTCGTCGCCGTGACCGGCACGGTGCGCATAGGTCACGCAGGGCGAGTCGAGGCTGTCGCCGGTGTGCAGGATGACGTTGCCGAAGGTGATCGCCCCGCCCGGCCCCCACGGCCAGCGATGGAACACCAGCGCCAGTTCGCGGCGACGCCAGTGCACGTGGGCACCGAAGGCCAGCCCGGCCACGCCAAGGGCGAGTCCGATCAGGGTGTTGGGCAAGGTCCACAGCGCGCCGAGCGCGACCAGCCCGCGGGTGAGGAACGTCGACATCGATGCAGCCTAGCGCAGCTCACGCCAATGCCTGGTCACCGGCGGGAAGATAATTTCGCCCCGCCTCGAACCGTCGCCGCACCTCGGTGACAGTCAGGCCAAGCTGCAGCTGGAAGTGCGGCCGATCGACGAACCGCGCGTTGTCGCCACCCCACTGCAGCCCGGCAGCCATGCCGGCGGCGGCAGCGGCGTCATAGGGCGCAGCGGTCTGCAGGTAGCGACCCTGCTCATCGAACAGGCCGATGTCCCATGCCACGCCGAAGTTGTGCAGGCTCTGGCCGCCGCGCGCCTTGGTCACGACCGGCCCGGGATTGCCATAGCGGCCACGGCGAAACAACGCGTTCTGCTCGGCATAGCTGCGCGTGCCGGAGAGGATCCGCGCGCGCAGTCCGGAGTCGAGTATTCGCGCCAGGCTTGTGCGCGCCGCACGCTGTGCCTGCAGCAACAGGCCGGCCAGCTGGGTTTCGCTGCGCACGTCGAAGGCGCGGGTCTGGCCGCGGACCCACGCGGACTGGTTTTCGAATTCGACCGATGCCGTTTCTGTCAGCGGTCCCCAGCGCCCGTCGAGTCGACCGCTGTACAGCGCTTGCACCCGCAGCAGGCGCTGGGTGAAAAGCACGTCACCCGGGAACAGCCGCAGGCTCATGGGCGTGCAGCGGCGGCGACCCGCCAATCCACGGCACGATCAATCACCTTCGGGAACCAGCAGCCACAGGATCAGGTAGACCAGGATGCCCGGGAACGCCGCCGAGGCGATTGAAATCAGGACGTAGGCGACGCGCAGCAGCGTCGAGTTCCATCCGAACCTGCGTGCGATTCCGCCCAACACGCCGGCGATCATCCGGTCGTGGCGCGAGCGGGACAGTGAGCGGGTAGCGTTCATGGCGGCGCACTCCCTGGCGGCGACGGCGCCAGTCTAGCGCCGGCGCTCAGGGCGGAGCGTGACGAATGGCGCCCAACTGCCTCGTCAGCCAGGTCGAGGACGCCACCGCCGGCTGGCCCGGGCAGCGTACCTGGTAGGCCTTGCCGCTCATGCTGCTCTGGCTGCCGGCGCGCTCGATGAACTGCTCGGCGCTGGCGACCATGTCGCGTTTGCGCAGGTAGTCGTACTTGCGGCGCAGATGCGACTGCGCTTCGCTGGCGGGGTACCAGCGGCCGTTGCGCTGGAACTGGCAGCCGGAACCTCCCAGTGCGGTGATCAGCTGCTCGATTTCCTGCTGCGCCTTCGCCGGCAATGGCCCCTGCGCCTGCGCAGCGGCGGCGGCGCAGACGAGAAGGAAGCCGATCAGCAGCGAGCGAAGGCGGCGACTCATGGCGCCATTACAGCGCATCCAGCCATTTGCCGACGACGTCGGTCCAGATGGCATAGCCACTTGGGTTCATGTGCAGGCGATCGCCGAGGAACAGCTCGTCGCGAGGCTGGCCATCGGCGGCCAGCATCGGCGTGGCGACATCGAGGAACGCAACGCCCTGCTGGTGGCGTGCGTACTCGCGCACCAGCTCGTTGGCCTCGCGCATCTGACCCAGCAGGGCCTCGCGCGCCGGGCTGGGCTTGATCGAGATGAAGGCGATCCGCGCCTGCGGCAGCTGGGCATGCAACTGCGTCACCAGCGCGGCGAAATCGTCGCGCACCTGCTGCGGCGTGCGGCCCTCGACCAGGTCGTTGTCGCCGGCGTACACCACCACGGCGCGCGGCTGGTACGGGACGACGATGCGCTGCGCATAGTAGGTCGTGTCGCGCAGGCGCGAACCGCCGAAGCCGCGGTTGATCGGGGCGGCGCCGGGGAAGTCGTCGCCGAGGGTGTCCCACAGGCGGATCGACGAACTGCCGACGAACACCACCCCGCCGGGCCGGCGACGGACGACGCTGTCGGCCTGTTCGAAGGCGACGATGTCCGGCTCGAACCGGGTGGAGTCCTGCAGTTGCGCTGCGGGCGGCGCGCCGGCTGGCGGAGTCGGATTGGATGCGCAGGCGGTGAGCAGCGCGAGGCAGAGCAGCAGGACGGACTTGGGCATCGATGCAGTGTCAGGTGGAGTGGCTGACTGTGCCATGAGGCCGCTGCCGCGATCTGTCGATTCGTCCGCCCTTCTACAAAAACCGGCCCGCGAACCAGGCTCAGCGCGATCGCGCGCCGAGCCACTCGTGGATCGCCGCCGGCACTTCGCGCTGCGCGCGGCTGGAGACATAGATGCCGATGTGACCACCCTTGAACGACAGCTCGCTGTAGTCGTCGCTGCCGACCAGGTCGGCCAGCACTTTCGACGACGACGGCGGCACCAGATGGTCCTGCTCGGCGTAGATGTTGAGGACCGGCATGTCGACATTGCGCAGGTCGACCGGGCGGCCGCCGATGTCGATGCCGCCCTTGACGAAGCCGTTGCCCTGGTAGAACTGCTTGACGAACTGGCGGAACGCTTCGCCGGCCTGGTCGGGCGAATCGAAAATCCACTTCTCCATGCGCAGGAAGTCTTCCAGCGCCTTGCGGTCGTCGAGCACGTCGACCAGGCCGACGTACTTCTGCACGAACAGCCGCCACGGCTTGAGGGTGAGGTAGCACCAGTTCATGACGTCGGCCGGGACATTGCCGAGCGTGTCGACGAACAGGTCGACGTCGAGGCCGCGCGTCCAGTTGCCCAGCATGTTGTCGCTGGTGTGGAAATCCACCGGCGTGACCATCGTGATCAGGTTGCGCACCTTGTGCGGATTGAGCGCGGCATGGCACAGCGAGAATGCGCCGCCCTGGCAGATGCCGAGCAGGTTGACGGCGTCGAGGCGGTATTCGCCGCGCAGGTGGTCGATGGCGCCGCCGATGTAACGCTGGATGTAATCCTCCAGCTCGAGGTAGCGGTCAGACCGGTCGGGGTAGCCCCAGTCCAGCACGTAGACATCCTCGCCGCGCTCGAGCAGGCCGCGCACGAGCGATTTGTCGTCCTGCAGGTCGACCATGTAGGGGCGGTTGACCAGGGCGTAGACGATCAGCAGCGGCACCCTGGCGGTCGGTGCCCGATCACCGCGGAAGCGGTACAGCACGACCTTGCCGTCGCGCCAGACTTCCTCGCGGGCGGTCGCGCCGTAGTCGACGTCATGGACCTGATGGAGTGTCTCCAGGCCGGCGCGGAGCTTGGCCTGGAAGCGCAGCGACTCTTCGGCCAGGGACTGCGGCGTGAAGCCGAGCGGGCCGTTACCGAATCCATCCATCTTCAACGCTTCCTCGTGCTCGGTTTCGCCGCGCCGCGGGCGGGCTTGGCAGCGCTGCTGGCCCGTATCGCCTTGCGCGCCCCGGGTGCAGGCTTGGGCGCAGGCTTCGATGCCGGTTCGGCTGCCTGCCTCGGCGCCGGCGCTTCGCTTCGTCCGGAGCGGGCCGCATTGGCTTCGACGGCATCTCGCAGGCGCCGCAGTTCGCGTTCGAGCTGGACGATCTTGCGGTGCGCCGAATCCAGCTCGGTCCGGGTCGGCATGCCCATCTGCGCGCTGGCCTGTTCGACGATCGTCTGCTGGCGGCCGCGCAGCGTCATCTGTGCATTGACGAGGGCGGCATAGGCATCGCGGAAGCGTGGCGACAGTGCGATGTCGGCGTAGGCCTCCTCGGCCGCATCGATCCACAGGTCGAACAGTGCGCGAACCGAGCCGAGCTGGCGACCCGGTGCACTGCGCTCGCCGAGCTTGCGCTCGAAGCGCGCGAAGGCGTCCTGGCCGGCTTCGGCCAGCAAGGTCTGGTAGGCCTGGCTCTGTTGCTGCAGGTCCACCTGAGCCTGCATCAGGTGCTGCCAGCGCTCCTGGTGTTCGCGGGCGAATCCAAACGCCGGCAGGCCCAGCCACGAGCGACCATTACGCTGCAACTGCTGCAACCATGGCGCGGCCTGGTCGAACCATTGCGAGGGATCGGTGCTGGCACTGCCCGGCATCGTGCCGAGCATGTGCGCGAACGGGTTGGCGCCATCGCCGCCGAGCGCCTGCTTCCAGGCCGCGGCGATGTCGGCAGCGTTGGCAGTGCGGCCGGCGAACTGCGCTGCCAGCTGCTGCATCTGCCCGAACCATCCCTGCGCCTGGGCGTTGAAGCGCGACACGGCTTCGTCGCCCTGCGGCATGCCGCCCTTGGCCAGCTGCGACCACCAGTTCATCGCTTCGTTCCAGCCCGGCACGCCCGGGGTTTCGGGCGTCGCCGCCGAACGCAGGCTGTCGCCCCAGGCATTCCAGTACTGCCGCGTCCACGCTTCGAAATCGTCCTGCTTCATCACCGCCTCCGCATCATCCCGGCCATGTTAGCAACCGTCATGTTGCGCGACTGCGACGGGCGCGATTGCCGACCGCTTTTCAGGGCTTGGGAATCCGCAAGGTCTTGCTGATCATCAGCGACCCCGACAGGGCGAACATCAGCACCAGCGGATGGAATTGCCACGGCCCGAGCTTGATCATGCCCAGCCACAGGTCGGGGCCGATCGCGCCCTGCCAGGCGGCCACGGCCAGCACCACCACCAGCGCCAGGCTGGTCGGGATCGGCGTGCCTTCGAAGAACTTGACCTTGTCGCCGCCGCCGGACAACTGTTCGGCGGTGACGTTGTAGCGCGCCAGGCGGCTCACGCCGCAGCCGACGAAGTAGCTCAGCACGACCCAGTCCCAACCGCCCTGCAGGCCGCAGGCATAGGCCAGCGCGGCCGGGGCGACGCCGAAGGAGATCACGTCGGCCAGCGAGTCCAGTTCGCGGCCCAGGGTCGAGGCGGAGTTGCGCCAGCGCGCCACGCGGCCATCGACGGCATCGAAGATGAAGGCCAGCGGGATCAGCGCCATGCCGATCAGCAGGTCGCGCACCCCGCCTTCCTGCAGGAAGCGCATGGCAGCGAAGATCGCTCCGGTGCCGCAGAAGGCGTTGGCCAGCGTGAACCAGTCGGCGAGGTGGAACTCGCGCAGCATCGAAAAGTGGCGCGACATGCGGCGGCGCTCCTGCTCCATCAAGGCCTGCCAGCGTGCCAAAGAGGAGGTCAAGGGGGCAAGAGCCCAGTGCCTTGCTCCCTCTCCCGCTTGCGGGAGAGGGCTGGGGTGAGGGCATACAGTTCTGCCCAGGCTATCGGCGCTCTGCCCTCATCCCAACCCTTCTCCCGCAAGCGGGAGAAGGGCTCAGGCCTCAGCGGGAGAAGGGCTCAGGCCTCAGCGCGGCATTGCCAGGTTCGACGCCTGCAGCGGCTTGCCGGCGCGCGGTGTAGTCGCGATCACCGCATCGGCCGGCAGCACGGCATTGCCGTCCAGCGTCGCGCTGACCCGGTCCAGCGCGGCGTACACGTACGGCAACAGCGGCAGGTAGCGCGCGCCGTAGCCGGGCAGTCCGAGGAAGGCATCGAAGTGCTGGGCATTGCGCACCTGCCAGTAGCGCACGTCACGACCGGCAGCCTGCGCCTGCTTGACGTACGGCGCGCTGGTGAATGCAGGCGGGACCAGGCCGTCGTCGCTGCCGTGGATGACGACCACCGGCAAGCCCTTGCGCGGCAGTGCGGCGCGGGTTTCGGCGATGCCCTTGCGGACGCGCTGGGCGTGGGCGTCGTCGCCGGTCCACAACGCGCGCAGGCATTGCAGCGTCGTCAGCGGCGAGGTCGGATGCTCTTCGAGGATGTTGACACCGGCACCGGGCGGGATGCCGCTGGCGTCGGACCACCATGCGGCACGCTCGGTTGCCGTGGCGTCGCGCGGGCTGAGGTCCTGGCCCAGCGCGGTGAAGCGGTTGCCGCACGGCATGGCGCCGAAGCCATAGCGTCCATAGGACGACGCATAGGTCACTGCGACCGCGCGCCACAGGTCGAAACCGACCGACAATGCGCCGGCACGCAGCGCTTCGTCGGCCCAGCCATGGGCCTTGAGGGCGTCATACGCGGATTTGGCTTGCGCCGCGGTATCGCCACCCTCGATCAGGCCGGTCGCCTTGAGCGCGGCGCAGCGCTGCGTCCACAACGGCGCAGCCTGTGCGGTCAGTGGCGGCTGCGGCAGGTTCTGCATGTGCAGCAGCGCGCACGGCATCAGCAGCGCGGCCTCGGTCGTGAAGTCGTAGAGCGGTCGACTGCCCTCGCCTTCTGCGTAGATGTTGGGTTCGCCGGCGACGACCGCGTCGAGCCAGTTACCGTCGAGTTCGGCCGCGCGCAGCACCGCGCCACCGCCATTGGAGATGCCGACCGCGATCACGCGCGTGTTGTCGAAGGTGAAGGGCGCGTGCTGCGGGAAGGCACTGTCGAGCGACTGCAGCGCGAACTGCGCCGCCTGCTTCACGTGCCGGCCCCAGTCGGCCTCGGGGTTGTCGCCCGAATGCGCGTGCTTGAAGGCCACGCCGGACGATGCCGACGTCAGCTTCTCGAACGCCAGGCCCTCGCCTCGCATGCCCACGGTGCCATCGGCGCGAACGCCCTGGCCTGAGTCGAGATCGAAATAGTCGGTGCCCGCGCCCTTGTCGGTGTAGGCCACCGCGCATCCCTTGGGCAGGCCCCAGGCACCGGCGACCGCAATCGCACCGTAGATGCCGCGCGAACCGGAGGATGCCGTCACCACCAGGCAGCGCTTGCCGGTGTCGAAGCCATCGGGCACCTGCACCAGCACGCGATGCGGCTGGCTCGCGCCGGGCACCGTGGCGAATGCGCTGTACTCGCGCCCCGGAACGCTGGCGGTGCTGCCGTAGAGATCGCCGTAACCACCGCCCGGCGCGAGGTCGGCGATTCCGCGCCAGTTGCTCCACAGTGCACGTTTGCGCAGTTCCGATGGCGTCGGATGCTCGGCGTCGGCGAACGCCGGCGGCGTCATCGCGCGCAATCCGGACAGGCCGAGGCCGGCGCTGAGCAGGTCGTCGCTGCCGCGGTGCTCGCTCAGGCGCATGGCGGAGAACATCGGCGCGGCCTCCGTGTTGCTGCGCGGCGTGGAGGTGGAACACGCCATGAGGGAAACGGCGGCCAGGGCGAGCGTGGCGCCGGCTAGGACGGTACGGACAGGTCGCTTGGTCATCGTCGCAGACTAGCAAGGCCAGCCGCGGCGCCCATCGTACTTTCGTACCAAGCCGGTTCCGACACGCCGGTGCGCGCACTTGCTAGGCTAGCGACGATGCCGACCCTGCTGATCGCCGACGACCATCCGCTGTTCCGTGCTGCCCTGCGGCAGGCGGCGATGGAGGCCGTGGCCGGCGCCGAGATCCTCGAAGCCGGCCATCTCGATGCCGTGCTGGCCGCGCTCGATGCCGATTCCGGCGTCGACCTGGTCCTGCTCGACCTGCACATGCCCGGCAACCACGGCCTGGCCGGACTGGCCGCGATCCGCGCCCAGCACCCGGGCGTGGCGGTCGTGGTGGTCTCGGCCAACGACGACCCGCGCGTGGTTCGGCGCGCCCTGGACCATGGCGCCGCCGGTTACCTGCCCAAGAGCGCCGGCCTGGACGAACTGCGCGATGCCATCCGTGCCGTCCTGGCCTGCGAGCAATGGCTGCCCAACGCACTGCGGGCGGCCGTGGCGCGCACGCAGAGCGACAGCGGCGATGCCGACCTGGCCGCGCGCCTGGCGAGCCTGTCGCCGCAGCAGTTCCGCGTTCTGACGCTGGTCGCGCAGGGATTGCTCAACAAGCAGATCGCCGACCGCCTGGTCGTGCAGGAGCGCACGGTGAAGGCGCACCTGTCGGCGATCTTCGAACGCCTGGGCGTGCGCAATCGCACCCAGGCCAGCGTGGTGCTGCGCGAACTGGAACTCTCCGACCCGGCACGGCAGATCGCCTGAACTGTCGTTCACGCGCAGGCGGGCCGTTAAACAGCCAAGCCCTCATGGACGTTGCTCCATGTACCGGTGCAGCCGGCTACGTCAACGCCACTTCCCGCGCCGCAAGAGCGCGGTCGAGCACCGACTTCAGCGCCAGCGGCTTGACCGGCTTGGCCAGCAGCGACAGACCCGCCTCCTCGACGGCGCGGCGAACGGCCTCGCCGCGGTCGGCGCTGAGGATCAGCGTCGGTCGCGCACCGAACAAGGCCTCCAGTCGCCCAGCCAGCGCGACCCCGGTGTCGCCGTCATCGAGGTGATAGTCGAACAACCACAACGAAGCCTGCGTGCGCTCCAGTGCCGCCTCGGCCTCGGCAGCGTTGCGCGCGGTGGCGACTTCGAAGCCCCAGTTCCGCAGCACAGCGGCCAGCGCCGACATCGCCTGCGGATCGTTGTCTACCGCCAGCACTCGCAACGCGGAGTCCACAGTCGGCACCGATGACGTCGACAACACCGGACGCGGCGCACTGCGTACGCGTACGGCGAACACGGTGCCGCGACCGAGCTGGCTGCGCAGGCTCAGCGGTGCGTCCAGCAATTGCGCGATGCGTTCGGCGATCGACAATCCCAGCCCGAGCCCCTGCCCCGGCGCATCCTCGCCGCGACGGAACTCCTCGAAGATCGCCGACTGCTGGCTCGCCTCGATGCCCGGGCCGCTGTCGTGCACTTCGATACGCAGGTTCCCGCCGTCCCGGCGCACACCGAGCACGACGCCGCCGCATTGCGTGTAACGCACGGCGTTGGCGAGGAAGTTCTGCAGGACCCGGCGCAGCAGCTGCGGGTCGGTGTGCACCCAGGCGCGACTGGGCACGAAGCCGAAGTCGAGCCCGCGCGCGGCCGAGATCGCGCGGAATTCCGAGGCCAGCGGTTCGAGCACTTCCGACAGCGGGAACGGGCGCGGCTGCGGCACCAAGCCGCCAGCCTCCAGGCGCGACATGTCGAGCAGGCCGGTGAGCAGGTCGCTGGTCGAATCCAGCGCGCCGCCGATCTGCGCCACGGTTTCGCGCTGGCGTGGCTCGTGCAGTTGCTGCGACAGCGCATCGGTGAACAATTGCGCGGCATGCAGCGGCTGCATCAGGTCATGGCCAATGGCGGCCAGGAATCGGCTCTTGGCCTCATTGGCGCGCTCGGCATCGCGCTTGGCCACTTCCAGGTCGGCGGTGCGCTCGGCGACGCGTTGCTCCAGCGTCTCGTTGGCCATGATCAGGCCGGCCTCGGCGCGACGGAACGCGGTGACGTCGGTGAAGGTCGCGACGAAGCCGCCGCCGGGCATCGGGTTGCCGCGGATCTCGATGATGCTGCCGTCGGGCAGCACGCGCTCGGACAGGTGCGCGGTGCCGGCGCGCATGAAACTCAGGCGCCGCTCGAGGGCGCGTTCGAGATCGCCCTGCGGCGGCATCCGCTGCAGGGCCCAGCGCGACAGTTCGGCAATCGGCCTTCCGACCTGCAGCAGTTCCGGCGGGAACCCGAACAACTCGACATAGCGCCGGTTCCACGCCACCAGCCGCAACTGCGCGTCGACCACGCTGATGCCCTGGCTCATGTTCTGCAGCGCCGCCTCGAGCACACGCTGGTTGAAACGCAGGTCGGCCGAGGCCTCGCCGACGATCGCCGCGACCGCGTCGAGCTCGTGCCCGCTCGCTGCCCGTCGCGCTGCATCCAGCAGCACCCGCGCGGACGCCGAACCCAGGACGGCGGCCAGTTCACGCTCGATCCGCTCTTCGATCGGCGCGGCCACCGGCTCGCCGGCGGGCACGCCCTGCAGCAACTGCGTCACGCGTTCGCGCGGCAGGAAGCGCAGGCCGGCGTTGCGCAGGGTCCTGACGTCGAGGCCGCGATGGGCGCGGTGCGGTGTCTCGCGGCGCCACAGTGCCGCCAGCACCGTGGCCAGCGTGCCGACGAACAGGCTCGCACCGACGGCGCGGCCGAGACGGCTCCAGCCGGTCAGGCCGAACAGCGCATCCGGCGCCAGCCAGTGCAGGCCGAACGGACCGTTGTCGAGCCAGGGCGCGGTGATTCCGCGCACCTGCAGCGTCATCGGCAACAGCAGCACCCAGGCCCAGGCCGCGAAGCCCGCGGCAATCCCTATGACCGCCGCGCGCGCCGGTGTCTGCGGCCGCCACACGGCGAAGCACAGCGCCGGCGCCAACGTCGCCAGCGCCGAGAACGACACCGCACCTACGTCGGCCAGCGCGTCGTTGCCGGCAATCAGGCGGCTGTAGGCCCAGGCCAGCAGCATGATCACGACGATGCCGGCGCGGCGCAGCGCCAGCACGCTGCCACGCAGGTCGCTGCCGTCGTTGCGCGACCACGAACCGCGCAGCAGGCCGGGCGCAAACCAGTGGTTGCCGATCATCAGGCTGAGCGTGAGCGTGCTGACCACGACCATGCCGGTCGCCGCGCTGAGGCCGCCGAGGAAGGCGAACAGCGCCAGGCCTTCGTGCCCCTGCGCCAGTGGCAGCGCCAGCACGTACAGGTCCGACGGCACGCCGCTGCCGCCGAGCAGCGACTGGCCAGCTTTCGCCAGCGGCAGAACCGGTAGCGCGATCAGCACCAGGTACAGCGGGAACTGCCAGCGCGCCGTGCGTACGTCGCGCTCATCGCGGCACTCGACCACGCCGACATGGAACTGGTGCGGCAGGATGAACATCGCCAGTGCGCCGAGCAGCACCAGCGGGGCGAAGCCATCGGCCGAGCGCGGCGGCGGTGCCATCGCCGGCGCCGCGGGCAGATCGCCCAGTCCCCACCAGACGAAGAGTCCCAAGGCCAGCATTGCCGCCAGCTTGAACACCGACTCGAACGCCATCGCCAGCACCAGGCCGCGGTTGTGCTCGGCCGCACTGGCGCGGCGGGTGCCGAACAGCATCGCAAACAGCGCCATCGCCAGCGCCACGTACAGCGCGCTGTCCTGCCACGCCGGCGTCGGCGCGACTTCGCCGCTGTGGGTGGTGAGCATGGCGAAGCTCATCGCCACGGCCTTGAGCTGCAGGGCGATGTAGGGGATCAGTCCCAGCGCGGCGACCAGGGTGACGGTGGCGGCCAGCCACGCGTCCTTGCCCAGGCGCGTGGCGATCAGGTCGGCCAGCGAAGTCGCGTTGGTCTCGCGCGCCAACTGCACCAGCCGGATCATGAACGCGATGGCGACCGCGTACAGCACGATCGCACCGAGGAAGGTCGGCGGCAGCGGCCAACCGTAGCGCGCGGCCTGGGTGACGGTGCCGTAGAAGGTCCAGGAGGTGCAGTGCACTGCCAGCGACAGCGCGTAGACGTGACCCCAGTGCCGCGCCAGCACGGTCGGACGGCGCTCGGCGTAGAGCGCCGTGCCGAACATCAGCGCCAGCCAGGCCAGGCTGGCCAGGGCGACCGCGGTGAAGCTCAGCATGGGGTGGTGGCGAGGTGCATCACGGGAGGATAGCCGAGCCCCCGGAACTCAGGGCGCCTTGGAGGTTGACGCTTCGACACTGGATCCCGGCGTTCGCCGGGATGACGGTGAGGGGGCAGACCGTGACCGGGTTTTACTACGTCCGGCGAAGACCGGGCGACAAAGCGCCGGAGCGTCGTCCGCTGCGCCGGGGATTGCGCAGCAGCGGGCCATGGATGGCCCGCGCCCCGCCTTCGGACAGGATGTCCGACGAAGGGGCGGAGCAATCCCCGGCGCAGCGGACGACGCCGTGCCGGAGACCACCACCCAAAAACGGCGTCAGAAGTCGTACCGCGCCGCCAGCGTGTACTGGCGCGGCGCGCCGTAGAAGCCGGTCAACACGCCCAGGGCGGCGTTGAGGTTGTAACCGGTGGTGCGGTACTCCTTGTCGGCCAGGTTGGTGCCCTGCAGCGACAGCGACCAGGCATCGTCGATGCGCCAGATCACGCCGGCGTTGACCAGCCCGTAACCGTCCTGCGTGATCGGTAGCGCGCCGGTGCGGACGATCTCGGTAGTGGCGACCACGTCGCTCTGGTAGCTGTAACCCACGCGCGCCGACAGGTTGCCGCCGTTGGACAGATCGGTGCGGTACTCGACGTTGAGCGCGCCAGAGAAGTCCGGAGCATTGGTGAACTCCTGCTCGTCGGCGATGTTGACGTTGGCGTAGATGAACTCGTCGTACTTCGCGTCGAGCCAGGCCAGGTTGCCGCTGATCAGCCAGTTCTGCGTCGGCAGCCACTGGTACTCGATTTCCACACCCTCCACCGTGCCCTTGCCGGCGTTGGTGAAGTCGCCGAAGAACGCGTCGTTGGTGCCGTCGCCGTTGCTGTCGTAGGAGGTGAACACCGACAACTGGATGTCCTCGTACTTGTTGTGGAACGCCGCCAGGTTCAGGAACAGCGTCTGCTCCAGGAACGCCATCTTGCTGCCGATCTCGTAGCTGTCGACCGACTCGTCGTCGAACGGCTCCGCCGAACGCGGCACCGCCGTGGCCTGCGCACGGATGTTGAAGCCGCCCGACTTGAAACCGCGCGAAGCCAGGCCGTAGACCATGATGTCCGGCGTGACCTGATAGTCGAGCGAAATCTTCGGCGAGGTGTTCTCGAAGCCGATGCGCTTGTCGAAGTTGGCCGCGATCGGCGTCGGGTTGTTGGCCGCGCAGGCACGGGCCAGGGTGGTGAAGGTCGCGTCGGTGTAGCAGCGGTTGAGCACCACCGCGTGTTTCTTCTCATCGGTGTAGCGCGCGCCAAGATCGAGCTTGAGCTTCTCGGTCAGGTCGAACGTCCAGTCGGCGTACAGCGCCAAGGCATCGGTATAGACCGTGCCCTGGGTATCACCGAAGGAGAGATTGAAGAAGTTGTTGAGGACCTGGCCGCCGGCCTCGCCATCGAAGGAGTACAGGCCGACCACGCCACGTGAACGACCGCCGGCATCGTAGTTGACCTGCAGCTCGTTGGTGATCTGCTCGTCGGCGTAGAACGCCTTCACGTCGGCGACCTTGTTGGGCAAGGTGTCGAAGTCGATGTTGGTCTCGGTGTCGGACTCGCGCTTGGCGAGGATGTACTTGAACCCCCAGTCCTCGTTGATGTGCCAGTTGACGGTGGCCGAGGCGCCCTTCATCGTCGTGTCGTTGACGTTGGGCATGCCACTGCGGATGTCGTAGCGGCTGTCCAGCGGCAGGAAGCCCGGGGCGAAGCGGTTGGGTGCCAGCATCTTGGCGCCGCGCACGCCGGACTGGTCATCCATCCAGTCGTAGGCGAACTGCACGTTGAGGTCGTCGCTGATGTAGGCGCCGAGCTGGCCGCGCAGCGCGAGGATTTCCTTGTCGCTGACTTCCTGGCCACTGAACAGGTTGTCGCCATAGCCGTCGCGGTTGAAGCTGCCCACCGCGATGCGGCCGCGCAGCGCGCCGTCGCCGACCGAGGCGCCCAGCGAAGCCTTCACGTCGAGTTGGTTGTAGTTGCCGACAGTGACCGAAACCTGGCCTTCCGGCGCAACCGGCAGGCCGCGCGAGATGTACTTGATCGCGCCGCCAATGGTGTTCTTGCCGTACAGCGTGCCCTGCGGACCGCGCAGCACTTCGATGCGCTCGACGTCGAACACGTCCAGCAGCGCGCCCTGCGGACGGGCGATGTAGACATCGTCCATGTACATGCCCACGCCCGGATCGACGCCCCACAGCGGATCGGACTGGCCGACGCCGCGGATGTAGGCGGTGATCGTGCTGCTGGAACCGCGCGCGGCGTAGATGGTCAGGTTGGGCACCTGGCCGTCGAGGTCGCTGAGGTCCTCGATGTTGAGCTTGTCGAGGGCGTCGGCGGTGAATGCGGTGACCGCGACAGGAACCTCCTGCAGCGTCTCCTCGCGCTTGCGCGCGGTGACCGTGACGCCGCTGAGCGTGGTGGCTTGCGCTTCGTCGGCCGGAGCGGCCGTGGTGTCCTGGGCGAAGGCGGCCGGCGCCAGCAAGGCGAAGGCAATGGCGATGCTCAGGCTGCTTCTGTTGCTGCGATTCATGGTGACGCTCTCTCCCCAGTCCCAGATCGTTGGCCGCGGCCCGGCGGATGCCGGAAGCGAAATGACCGACGGGCCCTCCCCCGTCATGGTGGCAAGCCTAGGTCCGGGCGCCTGCCGGCGCTGCTGTACCTTCGGACAATGCCGGCCCGCCGCGCCGTTGCGGAGACTGCACGCCTACACGGGCTGCCGGCACTCCGCCATCCCCGCGTAGGGGGGACCCAGCGACTGCACGTATCGCACGCAACGACACTGGGTTCCCGCCTGCGCGGGAATGACGGCAAGACAGGCGCCCGACACGCTTCGACAAGGACCGGGGAATGGCATTTCTGATCGTGCTGGCCGCACTGTGCTTTCTGATGTTCGTGGCCTACCGCGGCTACAGCGTGATCCTGTTCGCGCCGGTGGCCGCACTCGGCGCGGTGCTGTTGACCGATCCGTCCCTGGTCGCGCCGATGTTCACCGGCTTGTTCATGGACAGGATGGTCGGCTTCCTGAAGCTGTACTTCCCGGTGTTCCTGCTCGGTGCGGTCTTCGGCAAGCTGATTGAGCTGTCGGGGTTCTCCAAGGCGATAGTGGCTGCGACCATCCGCCTGTTCGGCGCCGGCCGCGCGATGCTGTCGATCGTGGTCGTGTGCGCGCTGTTGACCTACGGCGGCGTGTCGCTGTTCGTGGTGGTGTTCGCGGTGTACCCGTTCGCCGCGGAACTATTTCGCCAGAGCGACATCCCCAAGCGCCTGATCCCCGGCACCATCGCGCTGGGCGCCTTCACCTTCACCATGGACGCGCTGCCGGGCACGCCGCAGATCCAGAACATCATCCCGACCACGTTCTTCGGGACCAACACCTGGGCTGCGCCGTGGCTGGGTACGATCGGCGCTTTGTTCATCCTTGCCGTCGGCCTGCTCTACCTCGACTGGCGGCGCCGCGCGGCGCTGGCTGCTGGTGAAGGCTACGGCGACCAGCTGCTCAACGAGCCGGCGCCGTTCGCCGGCGGCACCCTTGCGCACCCGGTGATCGCGATCCTGCCGCTGGTACTGGTGGGCGTGGTCAACAAGCTGCTGACCGTGGCCATCCCACGCTTCTATGGCGAGGCACACAGCTTCGACCCGGCGGTGATCGGCAGCGCCGCACCCGTGGTGCAGGAAGTGTCCAAGGTTGCGGCGGTATGGGCCGTGCAGGGTGCGCTGCTGGTCGGCATCCTTGCCGTGCTCGCCTTCGCCTGGAAGCCGGTCATGGCCACCTTCGCCGAAGGCAGCAAGCCGGCGATCGGCGGTGCATTGCTGGCGGCGATGAACACCGCATCGGAGTATGGCTTTGGTGCGGTGATTGCTGCCCTGCCCGGCTTCCTGGTCGTGGCCAATGCGCTGGCGGCAATTCCCGATCCACTGGTCAACCAAGCCGTCACGGTGACCGCGCTGGCCGGGATCACCGGCTCGGCGTCGGGCGGCATGAGCATCGCCCTGGCGGCGATGGCCGAGACCTTCATCGCCAACGCCAATGCCGCCGGCATCCCGATGGAGGTGTTGCATCGTGTCGCCGCGATGGCGTCCGGCGGCATGGACACCCTGCCCCACAACGGCGCGGTGATCACCCTGCTGGCGGTCACCGGCCTGAGCCACCGCCAGGCCTACAAGGACATCTTCGCGATCACGCTGATCAAGACGGCGGCGGTGTTCGTGGTGATCGGGGTGTTCTACGCGACGGGACTGGTCTGACCCTGGTAGGAGCGAGCTTGCTCGCGATCAGCCGTGTCCGCCACGTGGTGGCCTGATCGCGAGCAAGCTCGCTCCTACGACGCGGGTTGTTCGATCGGCAGCGACACCGTCACCAGCGTCGGGTCATCCGGATTGGTGATCGTGGCGAAGCCCAGTCGCCGGCACATGTCGAGCATGGTGCGGTTCTCCTGCAACACCTCGCCCTCGATCGAGCGCAGGCCCAGCCAGCGGGCGTACTCGATGATGGTCTGCATCAGCCGCCAGCCCAGTCCGTGCCCCTTGAGGTCGGAGCGCACCAGGATCCCGTACTCGCCATGGTCGTAGTTGGCGTCGGCGTGCAGGCGCACCGCGCCGAGCATCTCGCCGTCGTCCGGGTCGATGGCCACCAGCGCGATCGAGCGTGCGTAGTCGAGCTGGGTCAGCTGGGCGATGAATTCGTGGCTGAAGTGCCGGATCGTCTGGAAGAAGCGCAGGCGCAGGTCTTCGTCGGTGACCTTGGTGAAGAAGCGGCGGAACAGCTCGTCGTCCTCCGGTCGCACCGGTCGCAGGAAGGCGGTACTGCCGTCGGACAGCTCGAGTTTGCGCTCCCACTCTTTGGGATATGGGCGGATCGCAAGGCGCGGATGTCCGGGCCCCTTGTGCAGCGTGCGCGACGTTGACACGCCGATGCGCGCGTCGACCGCGATGATGCCCTCGCGGTCGGCCAGCAGCGGGTTGATGTCGACTTCACGAATCTCGGGAATGTCGGCCACCAGCTGCGCCAGTTTGACCAGCGCCAGCGCGACCGCACGCTCGTCGGCGGCGGGCACGTCGCGGTAACTCTTGAGGATCCGCGACACGCGCGTGCGGCCGATCATCTCGTGGGCCAGGCGCAGGTCCAGCGGCGGCAGCGTCAGCGCCTTGTCGTCGATGACCTCGACCGCGGTGCCGCCGCGACCGAAGACGATCACCGGGCCGAAGGTGTCGTCGTCGACCATGCCGATGATCAGCTCGCGTGCACGCGACCGTACCACCATCGGCTGGACCGTCACGCCGTCGATTCGCGCGTCCGGCCGGCAATCGCGTGCGCGCTGCACGATCGCGTCGGCGGCCTCGCGTACCGCCTGCGCGGTGAACAGGTTCAGGCGCACGCCATCGACGTCGGACTTGTGGCTGATGTCGGGCGACAGGATCTTGACCGCGACCGGTGTGCCGTCCGCCAGCAGCGGCGCGGCGACCCGCACGGCTTCGTCGGCGTCACGTGCGGACAAGGTCGGGGTGATGTCGATCCCGTAGGCGCCCAGCACGCGCGCGACCTCGATCGGATCGAGCCAGCCCCGGCCCGATTCCAGCGCCGCATCGACGACGGCTCGCGCGGTCGCAGTGTCGACCACCAGATCGTCGGGCATGCTCGGCGGCGTCTCCATCAAGGCCTGCTGCGCCTCGCGATGGCGGACCAGGTACATGAAGCCGCGCACGGCATCGGCCTCGGTCGCGTAGGTCGGGATCCGCGCGGCATTGAGGCGGGCAGTGGCGCTTTCGTCCTTGCCCAGCCAGACGGCGAACACCGGCTTGCGGCCGCCTGCCTTCATCGCCTGCGCCTTCGCATCGGCCAACGCCTGCGCGCGGCTGTCGGCGCCGATCAGCGCGGTGGGGACGTTCAGTGCCAGCACGGCATCGTTGCCGGGGTCGGCCAGTACCGCGTTGACGGCTTGCGTGTAAGCGGCATTGTCGGCATCGCCGTTGATGTCGACCGGGTTGGTGCGAGGCCATACCGACGAGGCGACCGCGTCGAGCTGCTGCACGGTCTGGTCGGACAATCCCGCGAGCGTGCCCCCCATGTCGACCAGCCGATCGGCGGCGAGCATGCCGGTGCCGCGTCCATTGGCGAAGATCGCCAGGCGCCGGCCGGGAAACGTATGCGTGCGGCCCAGCGTCTCGGCAGCGGCAAACAACTCATCCAGCGCGCTCACGCGCAGCATTCCGGCGCGGTGGAAGGCCGCGGCGTAGACCGCGTCGGGCGTCGCCAAAGCCGCCGAGTGCGTGCGCACCTCGACCGCGCGCCGTGAGTGCCGGTCGGACTTCACCACGACCACCGGCTTCAATCGCGCCGCCGCGCGTGCGGCCGAAAGGAACTTGCGCGCGTCGCGGATCGATTCGACGTACAGCAGGATCGCGCGGGTGTAGCGATCACGGGCGAAGAAATCGAGCAGGTCGGCGAAGTCGACATCGAGTGCATCGCCGAGCGAAGCAACGGCCGAGAATCCCACCGATCGACGCGCACCCCATTCCACCAGCGCCGCGGCAATCGCGGCGGACTGCGAGATCACCGCGAGGTCGCCGGGCAACGCGGCATGCGCGGCAAAGCTGGCGTTGAGGAGCGCATGCGGCGCCAGGATGCCCAGGGAGTTGGGGCCGACGATGCGCAGGCCATCCGCGCGCGCCACGCTGGCAAGTTCGGCTGCCGGCGAGTGCGCGCCCTGCCCCATGCCGGTATTGAGCACGACCGCTGCAGAGGCCCCCTTCGCGGCAGCGGCGCTGGCGAACCTGGGCACGAGCGAGTGCGGCGCGGCAATCACGACCAGTTCGGGCGTCCAGGCCAGGTCCTTGATCCGCGACACCGCCGCGACGCCTTCGATCTCATCGAAGTTCGGATTGACCAGTCCGATCTGGCCGGCGAACCCGCCATCGACCAGATTGCGCAACACCGCCCTGCCGGCCGACTGCTCGCGCGTACTGCCGCCCACGACCGCGACCGATCGGGGACTGAAGACGGATTCGAGTGAGTAAGTGCTCATCGTCGTTGTGAACCTTCGAACATCTTCCATCGACGCGCCGGTGCGGACTTGACCTGCGTCAAAGCAGCGCGGGCGGCAGCGGCTCCCAATATAGGCGCGTTCGATACGGACGCGAACACATCCGACAGACCATGGAGGCAATCATGCAAGCCGACGTCACGATCCGATTCGAGGGAATGGCGCCATCACAGGCGCTGAGCGAGGACATCCAGCGCCACGCTGACAAACTGCTGCAGTTCGCACCGCGCCTGCAATCATTCGACGTTGCGGTGCGCCATGCCGAGCAGCGCCATCAGCAGGGCAACCGCTACCTGGTTCGTATCCACGCGCTGCTGGCCGGGGCGACGTTCGACGCCGGACGCACGCCTCCGAAGGACCACAGCCACGAAGACGCCTACGTCGCCGTCCGCGACGCCTTCAACGCGCTGCGCCGGCAACTGGACGATCACGTCCGCGTCCGCCGCGGCGCGGTCAAGCAACACCCGCAGCCCGGGTTGGCGCAACCGGATTGAACCCTCGTTTCGCGGATGGCGGAAGCCGTTGCAAGCCGTTAGTATTATGACTAACAGGCCACCCTGATCCGGCCGTCGTGCGCTTCCGCCGCTCCAGCCTTGTCCGCCCCCGCCCGCAAGATCCTCCACGTCGACATGGACGCCTTCTACGCGTCGGTCGAGCAGCGCGACGACCCGTCGCTGCGCGGGCGGCCGGTGGTCGTGGCCTGGCGTGGAGCGCGCTCGGTGGTCTGTGCGGCCAGCTACGAGGCGCGCAAGTTCGGCGTGCGCTCGGCCATGCCCGCGGTACGCGCCGAGCGCCTGTGTCCGCAGGCGGTGTTCGTGCCGCCGGACTTCGTGCGCTACAAGGCCGTCTCGCGACAGGTGCGCGAGATCTTCGCCCGTCATACCGACCTGATCGAGCCGCTGTCGCTGGACGAGGCCTACCTCGACGTCACCCGCACCCGCAGCGGCCTGGCCACGGCCACCGAGACCGCCGAAGCAATCCGCACGGCCATCCGCGAAGAGACCCACCTCACCGCCTCGGCCGGCGTCGCCCCGAACAAGTTCGTGGCCAAGATCGCTTCCGACTGGCGCAAGCCCGACGGCCTGTTCGTGGTTCGCCCGCACCAGGTCGAGAGCTTCCTTGCGCCCTTGCCGGTCGGGCGCCTTCCGGGCGTGGGCAAGGTCAGCGAGCAGCGCCTGGCCGAGCTCGGCATCGCCAACGTCGCCGACCTGCGCACGCTCGGCATGGCCGTGCTGGAGCAGCACTTCGGCCGCTGGGGCCGGCGCCTGCATGAGCTGTCGTTCGGCATCGATGACAACCCGGTGCAGCCCGAACGGCCGACGCTGCAGATCTCGTCGGAGGACACGTTCGAACGCGACCTGCCGATCGATGAACTGGAACCGCACATCGAGCGCCTGGCAAGCAAGACCTGGGAGGGCTACCAGCGCGAACTGGCGCGCGACGACTCGCGCATCGCGCGCACGGTGGTGCTGAAGCTCAAGACGTCGGACTTCCGCATCCTAACGCGGAGCCTGACGCCCGCCGAGCCGCCGTCGTCGCTGCAGGAGCTGGCGCGCATCGCCTGTGACCTGCGCGCGCGAGTGGCGCTGCCGGCGCGCACCAAATACCGGCTGGTGGGCGTCGGACTGTCGGGGTTCGCCGACCGTGACGAAGCCGATGCGCAGAGCGATCTGTTCGCCGGACAGCATGCCTAGGCAACCCTGATCAAGCCTTGTTCTGTCATCCCTCGCTGCGCTCGGGATGACATTCGACTTGGACGTGAATCGATGGGTCAGCCGTTGGCAGTGCAGCCGCGGAACAGGTCCAGCGCCGGATCGTACTCGGGCGTGCTCACCTGCATCAGTCCGAGCACCGAATGGAACAGGTTGTCCTGGCTCACCGGCGCGGCGCTCCCGCGCTTCAGGCAGCCCTGATCGATACCGCGCGAAGCTGCCATGCCCGGCGACAGCCACATCACCATCGGCACCCGGGTCTGCGTGTCGGGCGCGATCGCGTAGGGGACGCCATGCAGATACAGGCCGTTCTCGCCAAGGGATTCGCCGTGGTCGGACAGGTAGATCATCGCGGTGTCGCGGCCGCTCTGCTCGGCCAGCAGGCGGATTGTCCGCGCCAGGAAGTCGTCGGTGTGCAGCACCGCGTTGTCGTAGGCGTTGACGATCTCGTCGCGGCTGCACTTGCCCAGCTCCGCGGTCTCGCAGGTCGGCGTGAACCGGCGCAGCGACGCCGGGTAGCGCTTGTAGTAGCTCGGACCGTGGTTGCCCAATTGGTGCAGCACCACGACCATGTCGCCGCTCCTGCTCGCCACCGCCTCACTGAGTCCCTTGAGCATCACCTCGTCCATGCAGCCCTCGGCCGTGCAGCTCTGCGGATCGGTGGCGTGTTCGAAGGACTCGAACTCCAGTCCCTCGCAGACGCCCTTGCAACCGGTCTGGTTGTCGCGCCACAGCGTGCCGATGCCAGCGTGATCGAGCACGTGCAGCAGGCTCTCGGAGTGCTCGATCCTGTCCTTGTCGTAGTGCGCCCGCCCATACGGCGAGAACATGCACGGCACCGAGACTTCGGTCGCCGAACCGCAGGAGGTCATGTTGCTGAAGTTGATCGGGGCGATGTGGCGCAGCTGCGGCGTGGTGTCGCGGGCATAGCCGTTGAGGCCCCAGTTCTGGGCGCGCACGGTTTCGCCCACGACCAGCACCAGCAGGCGCGGCCTGGCCCCGGCCGGGCGACCGACCACCTTCGCGCTCGTGCCGATGGGCGTACGTGGCCGATTGCGACCGGCCTGGTCGTCGCGCATCACCCGCACCAGCGAGACGATGTAGTTGCCCGGCGTGATCAGGTGGCGCACTTCGCGGTGGTTGCGCATCAGCGCCGACAGGTCCTGGAACGATGCCAGCGCCGCACCCGAGGCGACCACGCCCGCGAGCACGATGACGCCCGCGCGCACCAGCATGGCGCGACCGAATGGACGCCGCCGCAGGCGCACGCGCCACAGCAACAGCGACGGCAGCACACCCAGCACCACCAGGCTCGGCAACATGCCCAGCGTGATCAGCTCGCCCGACTCCTTGCCGTCGGTGTGCAGGATGTTGCGCAGCATGTCGGCGTCGAGGTAGACCGTGTACTGGCTCATGAAGTGCGATGCCGCCGCCGTCACCAGCAGCAACACGGTCAGTACCGGCTTGGCGGTCCAGCGATTGAGCAGCACGCACAGCAGCAGCATGTTCAGCGCGCCGATCATCACCACCAGGCTGGCGCCGGTGCCGATGCCGCGTACGCCATGCAGCGCGCCCAGAGCGATCACCTCGCGGAAGAACGCGGTGTTGCAGAACAGGGTGAAGAACGACGCTGCGGCCAGCGCCAGCGTCTCCACCGATATCTCGGGGCCGACGGCAAGGAACTGCCGGAACTGCTGCGCGAGCGAGCCGAGGAACTGCGGACGACTGCGGACTACCGAGCTCATCGCGCAGCCTCCACCGATGCACGGGCTGGCACGGCCGCGGCTTCGGTCACCATCGGACGGCGTCGGAACCACAGGAACAGGCCGAGCGCAGTGCCCCAGCAGATCGCCAGGGTCCACAGGTCATGCGAGAGGAAGTGGGCGCCGCGAAGCTGCTGCGAGAACCCGAACATCAGCCCCAGAACGCCGCCGACGGCCAGCCCCAGCCAGCGCCAGCGCGGACGCACCGACCACAGGAAGAAGTACAGCGCCAACCAGGCGTAGCCACCGCTGGCGTGACCGGCCGGAAAGCAGGCACCGCGCGACAGGCCCAGCGGACGCATCGCGAACAGTCCGACGTACTCGCGCGCGCCGCCGTAGCGCACCAGGTCCCACGGGCAGTCCATGTTCGACCAGGACTTCACCCAGGCCACCAGCGCCGTCGACACCGCAACCGACACCAGCAGGTAAGCCAGCGGCCGCCGCAGCGAGCCCCAACCCGGACGCGTGCGCGCGACGATCCACGCTGCCAGCACCGTCAGCCATGCCATGGTGCTGACGTCGCGCCCCAGCCGGTGGATGAGCTGTTGGGTAACGAAGTCGTGGCGCAGCTGCCAGTGATTGCCCTGCCAGGCGTACATGCGGTCGGCCAGCCACTGGTCGCCACCGAGCACCATCGTCCACAGCACCATCGCCGCGAACGCGATCAACGGCAGCCAGGCGTGAAGCAGATAGAAGCGCGGGCCGGGGCCGCCCTGTCGGAGCGAAGGGCGCGGCAGCAGCCACCGGGGCGAGCCGCTGGCGGCGCTGGACTTCATCGAAGGTGAGTTGTTCATCAGGCTGGGGATCGATCGACGGGACGCGTTCCGGACGGAACGGCGGCGATGATCGGCAGCGGGTTGTCGGAAAGCGGTGGGAGTTGCCGCCACCAGGCGCAAGTTTGTTTGTGTTCGTTCAGCGTCCGCGCAAACCGATGCGGCGCCAGGCCTGCCGACGCCGACTACGAAGACGCGCCGTCGACGCAGGCACGGAGTATCGTCGTGCCGTTCTGACGTATTTCCGACGGGCGCAAGCCCACACTGCAGGGCTGGCCGCGGTATGCCCGCTGCCAGCTCGTGGAACGAACCGCTGTGGATGGAAAGGGCGATTGCCTATGCGCGTGCTGGTGGTGGAAGACAATCGCAACCTGATCGCCAACCTCTTCGACTACTTCGAAGCGCGCGGCTACACACTGGACGCAGCGCCCGACGGCCCCACCGGGCTCCACTTGGCCATCACCCAGGACTTCGACGCCATCGTCCTGGACTGGGGGCTGCCGCGCATGGACGGTCGCGAAGTGCTGAGCCGGTTGCGCGATGCCGGTCGCGACATGCCGGTGCTGATGCTGACCGCGCGCGACGAACTGCCCGACAAGATCGCCGGGTTCCGCGCCGGTGCGGACGACTACCTGACCAAGCCGTTCGACCTGCCCGAACTCGAAGTGCGGCTCGAAGCGCTGGTGGCGCGGGCGAGTGGTCGCGGACGTAGCCGCGTCCTGAAGGTCGCCGATCTGCGCCTGGACCTCACCACGCTCGATGTGACACGCGCCGGCAAGACCCTGCACCTGTACCCGGCTTGCCGCAAATTGCTGGAAGTGCTGATGCTGGCCAGCCCTGCAGCGGTCACGCGCGATCGCCTCGAGCACGCTCTGTGGGGTGACGAGCCGCCCGACGGCGACATGCTGCGCTCGCATATCTACGAACTGCGCCGCAGCGTCGATGGCCCGTTCGACGTGAAGCTGATCCAGACGCTGCCACGCGTGGGCTATCGCATAGCCGACAAGGGCGCGGCCGCGGAGTCCAACCCCGCTCCGGACGAGCACCGATGAGCACACCACGTTCGGGCCTGCGCAGACGCATCCTGCTGGGACTGCTCGGCTATGTGGTCGTGCTGACCGTGGCGGTGATCCTGCATGGATTCCTGGTCAACGAGCACGCCGAGCAACTGGTCTGGCAGAGCCTGCTCAACGCCGAGCTCGACCACATCGGCGAACTCAGCCACAAGGACCCCGACTACCGCTGGGTCGATACGTCCAACATCGCCCTGTTCGACGGCCGCAATCCCGCCGACATCCCGCCGGCGCTGCGCTCGCTCGGTCCGGGTGTGCATGACGACGTGATGCTCGACGGCGTCGAGCGCGTGGTACTGGTGCGCGAGCAGGACGGCCGGCCGATGATGCTGGCACTGGACATCACCGACCTGGAGCAGCGCGAATTCGACATGAGCCTGACGGTGATCGGCTCGGCGGTGACCATGGTCGTGCTGCTCGGCATCGCCATCGCCTGGAGCGTCAACCGCCTGGTCCGCCCGCTGAGCAACGTCGCCCAGGACATCGCCCGCCTTCAACCCGATCAACCGGGGCAGCGCATCGTCGTGCCCGAGTCGGCCAGCGCCGAACTGGTGGTGATCGCCGATGCACTGAACGACTACCTGCAGCGCAACGACCGCTTCGTCGAGCGCGAGCGCACCTTCATCGACAGCGCCAGCCATGAGTTGCGCACGCCCATCGCGGTGATCGCCGGCGCCAGCGAGATTGCCTTGCAGCAGGCAGACGTCCCCGCCGGAACGCGCGGCCAGCTAAACCGCATCCAGCGCACGGCCCGCGACGTCGAACAGCTGATCTCGCTGCTGCTGGTGCTGGCCAAGGATCCGGCGCGGCTGGCCCGCGTCAGCGATCACGTCGAGCTGGACCAGCTGCTACCCGAGATCGTCGACGACCACCGCTACCTGACCCAGGACAAGGACCTCATCGTGACGGTGGCGGCCCTGCGGCCCTGCGAGATCCTGGCACCGTTGCCGATCGTGCAGGCGGCCATCGGCAACCTGCTGCGCAACGCCATCGAACACAGCGATCGTGGCGAGATCTCCGTCCGCCTCGAAGCACCTGCGACCGTCGTCATCGACGACCCGGGGCACGGCATGACGCCGGAGGAGATCAGCGAGATCTATGCCAAGGTCGCGCGCGGCGGCGGCGAGCGCCACGGCGGCGGCATCGGCCTGGATCTGATCTCGCGCCTGTGCGAGCACCTGGGGTGGAAGCTCGACATTGCCTCCGATGCGGGGCATGGGACTACGACGACGCTGCGGTTCGTGGCCTGACGGCCAATCGCCGTCATCCTGGGCAACGTCCATGGGTTCCCGCCTTCGCGGGAATGACGAGCAACGACGCGGGGTCCCCGCCTTCGCGGGGATGACGGTTTTCAGCACTCATCGAAGACCGGGAAATGACACGGCAGAGCGTCGTCCGCCGGGCCGGGGATTGCGCAGCAGTGGGCCATGGATGGCCCACGCCCCGCCTTCGGACAGGATGTCCGACGAAGGGGCGGAGCAAGCCCCGGCCCGGCGGACGACGCCATACCGCAGACACAAGCCGAATGACGTGATGGACCGGAGAGGTTACGGGCCTGGATCCCGGCGTTCGCCGGGATGACGGTGACAAAGAAAAAGCGGGCCGAAGCCCGCTTTTCCAGATTCCAGCGATGCGGCAGCGCGGCTTACTCGGCCGGCACGCCCTCGCCTTCCTCGACGGCCTTGATCGACAGGCGGATACGGCCCTGCTTGTCGACTTCCAGCACCTTGACCTTCACCACGTCGCCTTCCTTGAGCTTGTCGGAGACCTTCTCCACGCGCTCGCTGGAGATCTGCGACACGTGGACGAGACCGTCCTTGCCCGGCAGGATCGTCACGAACGCACCGAAGTCCATGATCTTGGCGACCTTGCCCTCGTAGATGCGGCCCGGCTCGACGTCGGAGGTGATCTGCTCGATGCGTGCCTTCGCAGCCTGGGCGGCGGCGGCATTGACCGAAGCGATGACGATGGTGCCGTCGTCCTGGATGTCGATCTGCGTACCGGTCTCCTTGGTGATGGCCTGGATGGTCGAACCACCCTTGCCGATCACTTCGCGGATCTTGTCCGGATGGATCTTCATCGTCAGCAGGCGCGGCGCGAACTCGCTCAGCTCACCGCGCGGCGTGGTGATGGCGTTGGCCATCTCACCGAGGATGTGCAGGCGGCCGGCCTTGGCCTGGGCCAGAGCGGCCTTCATGATCTCTTCGGTGATGCCCTGGATCTTGATGTCCATCTGCAGCGCCGAGATACCTTCCGAGGTACCGGCCACCTTGAAGTCCATGTCGCCGAGATGGTCCTCGTCACCCAGGATGTCGCTCAGGACGACGAAGTTGTCGCCTTCCTTCACCAGGCCCATCGCGATGCCGGCGACCGGTGCCTTGATCGGCACGCCCGCGTCCATCAGCGCCAGCGACGAACCGCAGACCGATGCCATCGACGAGGAACCGTTCGACTCGGTGATTTCCGAGACGACGCGGATGGTGTACGGGAACTCTTCCATCGTCGGCATGACGGCGAGCACGCCGCGCTTGGCGAGACGGCCGTGGCCGATTTCGCGACGCTTCGGGCCCATCATGCGGCCAGCTTCACCGACCGAGAACGGAGGGAAGTTGTAATGGAACAGGAAGTGTTCCTTGTACTCGCCCGAGACGGCATCGATGATCTGGCCGTCACGCGCGGTGCCCAGCGTCGCAATCACGATCGCCTGGGTCTCGCCGCGGGTGAACAGCGAGGAGCCGTGGGTACGCGGCAGCACGCTCACCTTCGAGGCGATCGGGCGGACGGTGTCGAGGGCGCGACCGTCGATGCGGACCTTGGTGCTGAGCACCGAGTTGCGCATGGTCTGGTACTCAAGCTCGCCGAACTCCTTCGACAGCTCGCCCGTGCTCCAGCCATCGGCTTCGGCGCGGCCGGCCAGCGACTGCAGCACGTCCTTCTTGATCGCGCTGATGGCGTCGCGGCGCTGCAGCTTGTCGCGGACCTGGAAGGCCTGCTCGAGCTGGGTGCCGACGGCTTCCTTGAGCGCGCCGATCAGGGCGTCGTTCCTGGCCGGAGCCTTCCAGTCCCACGACTTGGTGCCGGCTTCGACGACCAGTTCGTTGATGATGTTGATGACCTTCTGCATCTCGCGATGACCGAACATCACCGCGCCCAGCATCACGTCTTCCGACAGCACCTTGGCTTCGGACTCGACCATCAGCACCGCGTTGGAGGTACCGGCGACGACGAGCTCCAGCTCGGAGTCGGCCAGCTCGGACACGGTCGGGTTCAGCAGGTACTGGCCGTTCTTGTAGCCGACCTTGGCAGCGCCGATCGGGCCGTCGAACGGTGCACCGGTCAGGGCCATGGCAGCCGAAGCGCCGATCAGCGCCGGGATGTCACCGTCGATTTCCGGGTTCATCGACATCACGGTGGCGATGATCTGGACTTCGTTGCGGAAGTCTTCCGGGAACAGCGGACGGATCGGGCGGTCGATGAGGCGGGAGATCAGCGTCTCCTTCTCGGTCGCACGGCCCTCACGCTTGAAGAAGCCACCCGGGATGCGGCCACCAGCGTAGAACTTCTCCTGGTAGTCCACGGTCAGCGGGAAGAAGTCCTGGCCTTCGCGCGCGCTCTTGGCAGCCACGGCGGTGACCAGCAGTACGGTGTCGTCCATCTTGACGAGGACGGCGCCGCCGGCCTGGCGGGCGATCTCGCCGGTTTCCAGCGTTACCTGATGGTTGCCGTACTGAAAGGTCTTGGTGATTTTTGCCACGTTGGGTTCCTATCGTTTCGATGCGGTCCGGTCGGGGCCCCTGCCCCGCTCCGGTCGGCCGATTTGCGGCCTCAAAAACAAACCGCGGCGCATCGCTGCGCCGCGGTGGGTAGTGCGTTTAGCGACGCAGGCCGAGTTTCTCGATCAGTGCCTTGTAGCGCTCGTTGTCCTTGCGCTTGAGGTAGTCGAGCAGGCTGCGGCGGCGGTTGACCATCTGGAGCAGACCGCGGCGGCTGTGGTGGTCCTGCTTGTGGACCTTGAAGTGGCCGGTGAGCTGCTCGATGCGTGCGGTCAGCAGGGCGACCTGGACTTCCGGCGAACCGGTGTCGTTGGCGCCGCGCTTGTTGTCTTCAATAACTTTGCTGGTGTCGATGGACATCGTTGTATTGCCTCGTAGATGCGTGGCCTGCAGAAGCGAATCGGTCGCGTGGAATCCGCGCCAAAGCACCGCTTGGCCCGCCGTTTTCTGGAATGGTGCTGAAGGGAATGCTGAAGTGCTTGAAAAGCGGCGAAATTGTATCAGCCCGCCCCGGCGATTGCGACCTGAATTGTGACAACCGACAAGCGTTTGGCCATTCAGGCCGAAGGCGCTACCGGCTGTTCAGGCTCGCGGGTCGCGGCCGCCGCCCAGCGGAACAGGCGCTGCGGCGAGAGCTTGCCGCCCTCGCGCTGGGCCAGGCCCAGGCAGCGCCCGGTGAGCGAGTAGACAGCGACCAGCCCGTCATCGCCAGCTTCGCAGTCGATCGTCTGGCCGTGGCCGAAACGCAGCGCCGCCTCGGCGTCGATCGCGGCCCGCGGGAAGGCGCTCAGGCCGGCCTCGATCGGCAGCAGGCAGCCGTCGAGCACGGCCTCGCCCTGGGCGGCGATCTCGCGCAGTGAGTCGAGCGTGAACATCCGCGGCTCGCTGAACGGATCGACCCAGAGCCGGCGCAGGCTGGCGACATGGGCACCGCAGCCCAGCGCCTCGCCGAGGTCGCGGACCAGGCTGCGCACGTAAGTACCGGACCCGCATTCGACATGCAGGCGCAGGCGGACGCCGTCAACGCCCTGCTCGCGGCCAAGCAGGTCGAAGCGGTGCACGACGACATCGCGCTCGGGGGCCTCGATCGTTTCGCCGCGGCGAGCCTTGGCGTACAGCGGTTCGCCGCCCTGCTTGAGCGCGGAGTAGATCGGTGCGCGCTGGCGGATGGCGCCGCGCATCGGTGCCAGTGCCGCCTCGAGGGTGGCGTCGTCGAGTTCGGGGACGGGGCGCTGCAGCAGCGGCGCGCCGTCGGCGTCGTCGCTGTCGGTGGTCAGGCCCAGCACCGCGGTGGTTTCGTAGGCCTTGCTCGATCCGAGCAACAGGCCGGCGATCTTGGTCGCCTCGCCGAAGCAGATCGGCAGCAGGCCGGTGGCCAAAGGATCGAGGCTGCCGGTGTGGCCACCCTTCTCGGCGCGGAACAGATGGCGCACCTGCTGCAGGGCCTGGTTCGAGCTCAGGCCCTGCGGCTTGTCCAGCAGGACGATGCCGTCGAGCGCACGGAACACGGTACGGGGCTTCTTTCTCATCAGGTCCGGGAATCGTGCGAATCGGTCGCTGGGATGCGCGTAAGTTCCCGCGGATGCGGGACGGCTGCAACTGGGGGGCGTGGCTCAATCCCTTCTCCCGCTTGCGGGAGAAGGTGCCCGAAGGGCGGATGAGGGGAGGCTTTCGCTCTTGCCCTCACCCCAACCCCTCTCCCGCGAGCGGGAGAGGGGCTTAGGAATCTCAGCTCTCTGCGTCGTCATCCGCCGGCGCAGGGCCGGCCTCATCACGCAGCAGGTTGTCGATGCGCTCACCACGATCGACCGAGTCATCGTAGTGGAAATGCAGCTCGGGCACGTGCCGCATCTTCACCGCGCGGCCCAGCTGAAATCGCAATTGCGGAGCCAGTTCCTTGAGCGCCTTGACGGCCTCGCGCGAACGCTCCTGCTGCAACGCGGTGACGAAGACCTTGGCATGGGCCAGGTCGCGGGTGATCTCGACATCGGACACGCTGACCGACGGCAGGCCGTGCTCGCGCACGGCCTGGTGCACGATCGTGCCCAGCTCCCTGCGGAGCTGGGCGGAAACGCGATCGGTGCGGTGGAACGACTTGGTCGGCATGGTCTGCGGGCTCCTGATCAGAGCGTGCGCTGGACTTCGATGCGCTCGAAGCACTCGATCTGGTCGCCGGGCTTGACGTCGTTGTACGCCTTCACGCCGATGCCGCACTCGGTGCCGTTGCGCACCTCGTCGACGTTCTCCTTGAAGCGGCGCAGCGATTCCAGCTCGCCCTCGAAGACCACGGCGTTGTCGCGCAGCACGCGGATCGGCTTGTGGCGCTTGACCACGCCCTCGACCACCATGCAGCCGGCAACCGCGCCGAACTTGGAGCTGCGGAACACGTCGCGGACTTCGGCGGTGCCGATGATCTCTTCGCGGATCTCGACGCCGAGGATGCCCGAGGCCACCTGCTTCACCTGGTCGATCACGTCATAGATGATCGAGAAGTAACGCAGGTCGACGCCGTAGGAGTCGATCACCTTGCGTGCCGAAGCATCGGCGCGCACGTTGAAGCCGATCACGGTGGCCTTGGCGGTCGCCGCGGCATTGGCGTCGGACTCGGTGATGCCGCCCACGCCGGAGCTGATCACGTTGATGCGGATCTGGTCGTTGGACAGCGCCGTCAGCGACTGGCGCAGTGCCTCGACCGAACCCTGCACGTCGGCCTTGATGACCAGGTTGAGGCTCAGCTGGCCCTCGCCCTTGCCCATCTGCGCCATGATGTCTTCCATGCGGTTGCCCGCGGCGGCGACCAGGCGCGACTCGCGACGCTTGGCATCACGCTGCTGGGCGACGTCCTTGGCCAGGCGCTCGTCCTCGACCACGACGAAGTCGTCGCCGGCATCGGGCACGCCCGACAGGCCGAGCACCTGCACCGGGATCGACGGGCCGGCCGACGGAACCTGCGAACCGGTTTCGTCGAACAGCGCACGCACGCGGCCGTACTGCACGCCGCAGACGAGGTAGTCGCCCTTCTTCAGCTCGCCCTGCTGGACCAGCACGGTCGCAACCGGGCCACGGCCCTTGTCGAGCGAGGATTCGATCACCACGCCGGTCGCGCGACCGGTGGCGACCGCACGCAGTTCCAGCACTTCGGCCTGGATCGAAATCGCATCGAGCAGGTTGTCGACGCCCAGGCCGGTCTTGGCGGACAGCTCGACCATCTGGGTCTCGCCACCGAAGTCTTCGGCGACGACGTCTTCGCTGAGCAGTTCGTTCTTGACCCGCAGCGGATCGGCGTCGGACTTGTCGATCTTGTTGATCGCCACGATCAGCGGCACGCCGGCCGCCTTGGCGTGCTGCACGGCTTCCTTGGTCTGCGGCATGACGCCGTCGTCGGCGGCCACCACCAGCACGACGATGTCGGTCAGCTTGGCGCCGCGGGCACGCATCGAGGTGAAGGCGGCGTGGCCCGGGGTGTCGAGGAAGCTGATGACGCCCTTGTCGGTTTCGACGTGGTAGGCACCGATGTGCTGGGTGATGCCACCGGCTTCGCCGGAGGCGACCTTGGTGCGGCGGATGTAATCCAGCAGCGAGGTCTTGCCGTGATCGACGTGACCCATGATGGTGACCACCGGCGGACGCGCGATCTTGTCGCCCTGCGACTCTTCGACGTGGGCCAGCAGTGCGTCCTCGGCGGAACCGGCATCGGCCTTGACCACGTTGTGGCCGAGTTCCTCGGTCACCAGCGCGGCGGTGTCATGGTCGATCGACATGTTGATCGTCGCCATCACGCCCATCTTGAACAGCGCCTTGACCACGTCGCCGCCCTTGAGCGCCATCTTCTGCGCGAGGTCGGCCACGGTGATCGTCTCGCCGATGGCGACGTCGCGCACGATCGGAGCGGTCGGGCGGGTGAAGCCGCTACCGGAACGGCTCTGCTCGGCCTGACGGCGCGTCGGCCTGGATTTGCCGCGCGTGGTGGTAGTGCGGCGCGCGCGATCGGAAGCACTCAGGTGCATCTGGCCGGCGAAGCGGTTGGTGCGGTCGTCGTCCTCGACGCCGGCAACCATCGCATGCGAACCGCGGGTCTTGTGCGCCGGAGCGCCGCGTGCCGGTTCGGCGGCGCGCGGTGCGGCCGGCTTGGCCGGCGGATGGCCGTGACCGTGCGTGCTCGGCGGCTTGCGCACGGCAGCCGGCGCATCCTCGTCGGCGACGAGAACGCTGGCGTCGGCGAGCTTCGCCTTCTCCTCTTCCTCGGCCTTCAGGCGCGCGGCTTCCTCCGCCTCGCGGCGGGTGGCCGCGATGGCGTCGGCACGACGCTTGTCGTCGGCCGCCAGCTTTTCCTGCTCGGCAAGGTTGCGCTGCTTGGATTCCTCCAGCTTGCGCAGGATCTCGGCGCGCTCGTCACCCGGCGACTGGCCTTCGCTGGGCTTGACCAGCGTGACCTTCTTTCGCACGACGACGTCGACCGTGGTCTTGTTCTTGCCGCCGCCGACAGTGATTTCCTGCTTGCGGCTGCGGTTGAGGGTGATCTTCTTCGCAGCGTCGTCGCTGGCTTCGACCTTTTCGGTCTTGCCATGGGCGCGCTTGAGGAAGCCGAGCAGCTTGACTTTCTCGATACTGGTCACGACCTGGTCGGGGCCGCTGAAAGTCATGCCGGCCTCGGCCAGCTGCTCCAGCAACTTCTCGACCGGCGTGTTCACCAGTTCGGCCAGCTTGCGGATGGTGGTTTGCTGCGACATTCGGATTCCGTGTCCTCGTTGCGCGGGACGAGTCCCGCGCGTGTGGGCGTCATTCTAGACCTGCGGCACTGGGCCGGTCAGAACTAAGCGGTATTCATTCAAACCAGTGCTTGCGCGCTTCCATGATCAGGGCGGCAGCACGGGCTTCGTCGATACCTTCGATATCGGTCAGCTCGTCCGTCGCCATATCGGCCAGGTCGTCACGGGTCACCACGCCACGCGCGGCAAGCGCGTAGGCGGTGGCTTCGTCCATTCCTTCCAGTTCGAGCAGGTCGGCCGCCGGCTGGTGCTCGTCGAGCTCCTCTTCCGCGGCCAGGGCCTCGTTGAGCAGCGCGTCGCGGGCACGCGAACGCAGCTCCTCGACGATGTCCTCGTCGAAACCCTCGACGGCGAGCAGCTCGCCGACCGGGACGTAGGCGATTTCCTCGACCGTGCTGAAGCCTTCCGAGACCAGGATGCCGGCGATCTCTTCGTCGACCTCGAGCTTTTCCTGGAACAGCGACTTGGCGGCGGTCTGCTCGGCCTCGGACTTGGCGGTGACCTGGTCCTGGGTCATCACGTTGAGCTGCCAGCCCGACAGGCGGCTGGCCAGGCGCACGTTCTGCCCGCCCTTGCCGATCGCCTGGGCCAGACGGTCCTCGGCCACGGCCAGGTCCATCGAATGCTTTTCTTCATCGACGATGATCGACTGCACTTCGGCCGGCGCCATCGCGTTGATGACGAACTGGGCCGGGTTGTCGGACCACAGCACGATGTCGACGCGCTCGCCGTTGAGCTCGTTGCTCACGGCCTGCACGCGCGAACCGCGCATGCCGATGCAGGCGCCGATCGGATCGGTGCGGTTGTCGTGGGCGAGCACGGCGATCTTGGCGCGGTCGCCCGGATCGCGTGCGCAGGCCTTGATCGAAACCAGGCCCTGGCCGACTTCCGGCACCTCGAGCTTGAACAGCTCGATCATGAACTCCGGTGCGGCGCGGCTGATGAACAGCTGCGGGCCGCGCGGCTCGCTGCGCACGTCGAACAGGTAACCGCGGACGCGGTCGCCGGTGCGCAGGACGTCGCGCGGGATGCCCTTGTCCTTGGGGATGATCGCTTCGGCATTGCCGCCGAGGTCGACATAGATGTTGCCGCGTTCCACGCGCTTGACCACGCCGGTGACCAGCTCGCCGACGCGATCCTTCCAGCCGTCGACGACCTGCTGGCGCTCGGCCTCGCGCACGCGCTGGACGATGACCTGCTTGGCGGCCTGGGCGGCGATGCGGCCGAACTCCGGATTCTCGATCTGTTCTTCGATGTAGTCGCCGACCTCGACGCCCTCGACTTCGTCGATCGCGTCCATCATGCGGATCTGGCGGTCCGGCGATTCCATGACGACGTCGTCGGCGACCACTTCCATGCGGCGGAAGGTCTCGTAGCTGCCGTCCTTCTGGTCGATGGCGACGCGCACGAGCACGTCTTCGTCGTGATAGCGCTTCTTCGCGGCCGAAGCCAACGCAGCCTCGATGGCCTCGAAGATGACTTCACGCGGCACGCCCTTCTCGTTGGCGACTGCATCCACGACCAGCAACAGTTCCTTGCTCATCTCGTTACTCCGCACGTTGGCGCTGGTGCGCCGTCGGCAATTGGGTGGTTACCAAGGTTGATTACTTCTTGCCTTTCAAAGGACGGCGCTTTGCAGGCGCGCCCTGTGCAGGCTTGTCTTTTCCGGGCTTGACCGGAGCGAATCCCAAGGCGGCCCAATCCGGGACCAGGCGCGCCTTGTCGATGTTGCCGACCGCGACAGCGAACTCGTTCGCGTCGACCGAGTCGATCTGGAACACCACGGTGTCGCCATCGACGCGGGCGATCTTCCCGGTCAGGCGGCGACGTCCATCCTGCGGCAACTTCAGGCCGACCTTCGCGGTCTCGCCGAGGAAGCGCTGGTAATGCTCGAGCGTGAACAGCGGCCGATCGATACCCGGTGACGACACTTCCAGCGTGTACATCCCGCTGATCGGATCCTCGACGTCGAGCTGCGCGGACACCTCGCGGCTGACCGCCTCGCAATCCTCGATCGTGACCGAGCGCGGCTGCCCGTCCGCGTCCGTCTCCTGACCGGCGGGCACGTCGATGTACAGACGCAGCACCGCGCTGCCCGGAGCCGGCAGGTATTCGGCGCCCAGCAGCTCGACCCCCAGCGACTGGACGGTCGGGGTGAGCAGCCTGGCGATTTCGACAGCTTTATCAGACACGCGTACGACTCCCGCGATAAATGCTCCAAGGACCGGCCAAAACGACTGCCAGCCGATCCAGGGACTGAATTACATGCAACCTTTGACCCGGTCTTGCGACAAGCACGTGCGACCACGAACCAAGCCACGAACAACGAAAAAGGGCCCTTGCGGGCCCCTTGTCCGTACAGCTGGATGTCGGCGTGGTCGCGCTGGGCGCGGCCACAAAGCCCGGCCTTTGGCCTTGGGACCGCCCGGATTCCGGATGGTCCGAGGGCACGGGGCCCTGGCCGAAGCTGGTAGCGGGGGTTGGGCCAGCGTCCCGAGGGACCGGTCACCAAACCGCTAGGCCGCACATGATACCGGGTTGCCCCGGGATGGTGCAAACCCTTGTAGGCAGGCCCAGCTGACGGGGGATCCGCGCCGCGCCTCGGCGCAGCGAGCTGCCTCCCGAGACGCATCAGCTCACTTCTGGAGCACCCTGGATACTGACGAGGAGGCGGCTCGACCTATTCAGCCAGCCTCCCGCGCAAAGAAAGCACCGGCTCAAAGAGCCACTCATACAATCTTCGGCGCTCACCCACGATGTCCGCCTCCAAAAGCATTCCTGGCCGCAGATGTTCAGGTCCGCCGAAGGCATTCATCCCTTGCGAGTCCAATGCGACGACCACGCGGTAATACGGCTGACCAGGCTGATCCAGACTGACTGCGGAGGCCAACTCACCCGGATTAACGGCATTACGACTGATTCTGATGATGCGCCCCCTGTGGTGGCCGAACTTCTGATAAGGAAACGCTTGGTACCGCAACAGCACCAAACCACCCAGACGCACCTGGCCGACCGCCTCGTTCGACACCAGCAACTGCGCTTGCAACGTTGACCCCGCGGGCACAAGGCTCAACAACGCCTGCCCGGCCTGAACGAATTGGCCTGGCTCGACCAGCCGACTCGCAACGATGCCGGAGATCGGTGCCTTGAGCAGTACCTGGCCATTGATTTCCCCCAGGACCCGTTCCTGGCTCAGCAAGGCCCGCTCGCCAAGTGCCCTTGCCTCGATCTCAGCCCGCTGCGCACGCAACTCGTCGCGAGCCAACTCCATCTGAACCAAGCTACGCTCAAGCGTGACTCTTTGACGCTCAAGCGAATGGAGCCCGTCAACCAACTCCAAGAGCACCTGCTCCTCCTGAGCCAGCTGGACTTGGCTCAAGAAGCCGTCCTCTGCAACTCGGCGGAAACGATCGACAGTAGCCTCCCGCAAGCGCAATTGACGACGCCGATTTCCCACCGACTCTTGCAAGTGAGCCAACTCAATGCGCCCAAGTTGCAACTGCGCCCCGATCGATGATCGCTTGGTTTCGATCTGTTCAATCTGGGAAGAAGCCAACGCTTTGGCAACCGCATCCCGCTTGCTCAACTCGTTGAGCAGGCGGCGAACCGAATTCTCTCCCGAAGACATCGACCGCGAGATATCGATACCAATCAACGGCTGCCCCGCCTTGACGCGCTCTCCCTCTGCCGGCACTACACTTTCGACGACACCGGGAATCTGAGTGATGACCGTCGAAAGGCCAAGATCAGGCACAAGCAGACCCTTCACTCTCGACCTGCGAGAAACCTCTCCCACGAAAAGCAACGTGATTGCGGCCAGCGACACCATCACCACCGCCACCGGAAGCAACCAGGCTCGCAGAGGCTGCACCAACACAATACCGCCAAGCCAACCTACACGCTTTGCTTCCACAACTTCAGGGCGAAACAGATCGCTCATAATCAAAAGCAGGATTGCCCTTAGACAGTTATTCCACAACGCCGCACATCGGAAACGACACGTCCATTCTCGACCGCCAAAACCCGATCAGCGCTTTCAATTGTCTCAGGACGGTGGGCGATGATGATCCTGGTCAAACTCATGCCTCGAATCGAATCGTTCACCACACGCTCGGACGAAACATCCAGGTGACTTGTCGCCTCATCCAGAATGAGGATTCTTGGGTTCCGGTACAGCGCCCTTGCAAGTATCAACCGCTGCCTCTGCCCGCCAGATAGACTATTTCCCAGCTCACCTATCAGCGTCTGATAGCCCATGCTCATGGACTCGATCTCGTCGTGGACTCCTGCAAGGCGCGCTGCTCGCTCTGCCAGGTCAATACTCCCGTGCGAATCGAAGAAGACAATATTGTCATAGATGGATCCCGCGAAAAGGTGGTCATCCTGCATCACCACTCCGATCATCTCGCGATAGCAGTCCAGATCCAGGCGCCGAATATCCACTCCGCCAATCTTGATCGACCCCTCGGTCGGATCGACCAGGCCAAGTATCAACTTGACCAGCGTTGACTTCCCGCAACCTGAAGTTCCGACAATTGCAACGACTTCACCCGAGTCAATATTGAAGTTGCAATCCCGAAGCACCCAAGATTCTCCGTCCCCATAGCGAAACCCGAGCCTGTCTACCTGAATTCCGAACCCATCCATCCGCACGTCGGGGAGTCCTGATCGGTCCTTGCATTCGGGTGCCGAGAGCACGATATCGCCAAGTCGGTCGCCATGGACGCGCATCATGCGCAACTGGGCGGCGGCATCGATCAGGGCACTGACGCGTTCGATGAACTGATCCTTGTAAGCTAGATAGGCGATCAGCATGCCTACGGAAAAGTGCCTCTCAAGCACCAGCCATGCTCCAAGACCAACAAGGGCAATTCGCTCGACACCGAATATGATCTGACTCGATGCATCAAATAGCAGGCCGATTCTTGTGACCACTACATTCTGGTTAAGCGAAGCGACTGCCAGGCCGAGCCAAGCGGAATGTCGCGCCCCGAGCCTTCCGGCCAGTTTGAGCGACTGAACCCCGCGAATGGACTCGATCAGGTATGTGCTTTCTTTCGCATCCCTCAGGAGTTGATCCTCACTCGCAAGTCGCAGCGGTCTGTGCAAAACAATGCGGACAGCTCCATAAGCCACCACCGCCAGCAGCGTCACACATGCTGCCGGGACACTGTAGAAGATCATCACGCCGAACGTGAGTATCGCCATCAGGCCATCGAGGGCCGCGCCAACCAAACCTGCGGTCAAGGCGTGCTGCAATGCGCCAATCGAATCCAGGCGAGAAACAATGTCGCCCAGATGCCGCCTCTCGAAGAACTGCATCGGCAGGCGAAGCAAATGTCCGACGACATTTCCAAGCCACTGAACCCCGACAGTCGAAGACAGGCGAAGTAGTGCCCAGGATCGAGCCATGCTGATTGCAACTTGCAGAGCCATGGAAACAGACAATGCCAGAATGATCAGCGCAAGGAGGCTGTGATCCGCGGTAACGAGAACATGATCCATCACCCCCTGGATGAGCAGCGGCGAGAAGATCGAGATGACCTGCAGGCCCACCGATAGCATCAGCAACTGCAACAGCCCCCTCCTAACGCCAGACACAGGCCCAATCAACTCAGCCAGGGATACCTCTTGCCCCTTGCTTCTCTTCTGAGGCTTGAAATCCATGGCTGGAGAGAACTCCAGCGCTACCCCTGTAAAATGATCCGACATCTCGCGGGGCCGAATCTTTCGCCGCCCATGCGCGGGATCGTTCACTACATAGCCATCTCGAAGCACCCGAACCAGCACTATGAAGTGGTTCAGATCCCAGTGAAGCACGCAGGGCAAGTCAAGTTTCGGGATGTCCGCAGGCTCAAGCTTGAGTGCCCGGCACTGAAGCCCCACTCGTTCGGCCAGGCCTACAAGCCTCTCCAGATCCATACCGCGAAGGGAAACCGAGTACTTCCGTCGCAGACAGGACAGGTCAATGTGGCAACCATGCCACCTGGCAATCATGGCCAGACACGCCAATCCGCACTCAGCGGTTTCGGATTGGAGGACGACGTCCACGTCCCTACGTTTGCGAAAATCCACGCGCAATCCGTCAATCACGACCTTCCTTTTGTCAACTGCAATCCTGCACAAGAGATCCGCCTCGGATGACATGCTTGGTTGATTCTTGACCAGCGGAATCAATGCCTTGGTCGATCAAGACTTCAGTCCGCCGTCAGCTCCATTAGCTGCCCCTTGACGGTCACAATGGGCTCACGCAAATCCAATCTTCTGCATCCCATGGCATCGAACAGAATATTTACGATCGCAACGCCTTCCAAGAACTGATCCTGCCAACGACGCCTCCCCAGGGACCGGTCGATATAGATCATTGCGTGCCCCCCTGCGCGGTAAGGCAGGTCTCCGGCGCGACTCCGGAATTCGTCATAGCTATCGTCCGAGTCGCGGAGATCTGTCTTCCGCATGTAGAACTCTGCCGGCCATTCGGTTTGCATCGCATGATTCGCGAAGGCACGACCAACTTCATCTAGACCGAAGTATGACGATGCCAGTTGAAGGCATGCGTCCTCCTCTAGGCGCTTCCCATCAGCGAAGGAAATCGCCGTGATCACCTCGGAGAAGAATGCATCCGCGTGACGAGGAGAAGCTCCTGAGGCCACTTCGTCCGACAATCCCGTTTCCAATCCAACTCGACGAATCGTTGCCAGCATCGCAGCGTGAAACGCCTCATGCGCAGCAATCCTGCGCAAGTCCACTTCTGACAATGGGCCGCGAAGTGGTGGCATAAGCACCCATAGTCGACCACAAGCTCTTCCGATGACGATTCCCCGGCTCTCCAGCGTATCGGCCACGCCTTCTGCCAACGACTTCTCACAGATTCGGCTGCTTTTCCGACTATTGAACAAAACACTCACTGTTCTGTTGTCGCTTGGCCACTGGACCTGCTCCGCTTTCGACCAAACATCCCGATCAATTTGGACGTCTACCCGGGCTTCCGCGGAGCATCGTATGCAGACCATGCCAAAAAGTAGCCCGCCCCAGAGGGCGCGACGGGCTACTAGTAACATGGGATTGACTCTTCCCATGGCGCGGTCAGCGGTTACGGATTCTTCTTGCGCCACTCAAGTTCTTGCCTCTTTGGATCCCAACCGCCGGATGCCCCTCCCCAACTTCCCGAAGCGCCTGAGCTCCTTCTACCGCCCCTCAAGTCCCCACAGTTGACTGTGACAACCTGAGTCATACCAGCACCAGTTCCTCCCCAGGACGGGCCGAAATTTCCGTTGGAGGTGTGTGTAATGGTTACGGTGGCACTGTTGGGAAGCCCCTGGCAGACTCGCCGTGCTTGTTGCGAAACGTGTGATCCACCACCCGATACCAGCGAGAGTTCATTCGAATTCAGCAAACGCATTCCGTTTCTCCTTTGCGTGGTACTTGGAACGCCAGCAATCCAATTTCTGGCCGGGAGAGAATAGGCAACTGGCCGGGACAAGCGGCGTCGGGTTCTTACCTATCGACGCGTCAGCAATTCCCGAAACCGCCGTAGCTTCGTTAGTCAATCGACCTGGTGTCGAGATGCCGGTGCGCGTGCTGGAGATCATCCGGGGCAATGGCGGCCTCACAGACCAGCCGGCAGTGCGACTCACCCATCTGAGGTCGAGTGCTCCCTTGGTGACGGCACACGCGTACGACCCCGCGAGAAACAATCGCGATAAACGCTCCAGGGACCGGCCAAAACGACTGCCAGCCGATCCAGGGACTGAATTACATGCAACCTTTGACCCGGTCTTGCGACAAGCACGTGCGACCACGAACCAAGCCACGAACAACGAAAAAGGGCCCTTGCGGGCCCCTTGTCCGTACAGCTGGATGTCGGCGTGGTCGCGCTGGGCGCGGCCACAAAGCCCGGCCTTTGGCCTTGGGACCACCCGGATTCCGGATGGTCCGAGGGCACGGGGCCCTGGCCGAAGCTGGTAGCGGGGGTTGGGCCAGCATCCCGAGGGACCGGTCACCAAACCGCCAGGCCGCACGTGATACCGGGTTGCCCCGGGATGGTGCAAACCCTGGCGCGCGCCAACGGGCTTGTTGGGTCCGGGACCGGCAACCGGGCCGCAGCCCCGCCGCAACCCCGCCTGGATCAGCTCCCGAGCCACTACTCATACGCCAGCGTGAATGTAAGCGCGGTATTGGCCGTTCCCCCGACCACCTGCGCTGCTGTCTGGTAATAGCCGGCACGCAGCGGGATCTCGCGGGCACCTGCCCCGGCGCCCCCCGTGAGCAACTGGAAAACGGACAACGGGTGCGGGCCGTTCCCGCCTGCGTCGAGCAACTGCAGTCCCACGCCCGAAGCGGTCGAACCGGCAGCGAGGGCGACCACCGACTGCGAGCTGTTGATCACCGTGGTCACCGGATCCACCCGATAGCGGATGCGACTGAGGCCTGAGGAACACGCCAGGGATATCGAGAAGGAAACCCCGCGGCCGGAACTGCCGGGGCCAGACAGTTCCGAGGCCCTGTGCGAGCCCATCGGCACCGACACGTCGGACGTCGTGCACGACGGGGAGACCACGGTGATCGCAGTGCTCAGCCGTACCGCCCAGATGTCCAGCAATCCGTATCGGCGCCTGCCCAGCTCGCCGGCGGGGACGACCGTACCTGCCGCGACCGGCCCGGTCTTGACCAGCACCAGGCGCTGCACCGAGCTCATCCTCGAACTGTGCGAACCGTTGAGCGTGCTGGTGCCGTAGCTCGTCTCGAAGACGTTCCTGAACTGATAGCTCCACTCCCAGGACAGCCCGGTAGTTCCAATCGGCATCCTGGTCTGCCCAGGGCCCGGCGTGGGTCCCACGCTGTTGACCACGCCAAACGGATCCCCGCTGCAGGTGATCGTGACCATGGACGGATTGGCACGTTCGAGCGACGCGACCTGGGTGCCGTTTGGCAAATCCCTTGGCACCATGATCGTCGACGGAAAGGCGTAGCTGGCGGTTGCGAACGAGCCAGGTGTGGCGGTGCAAGTGGCCCGCGATGGCGCGGGCACCAAGGCAAGCGCCACCACTCCCATCAGCAGGACATGCGAGACCGTTCCCAGCATCCGGTCTCCAGGCCGCCTGTCGCAGCAACTTTCAATTCCGCCATCACCCTTCCCACCTCGCGACCATCCTGGCGAAGTCCACGCAGCACTGGTCGCGCGGCGGGCGTCGTCCTGACTTGATGCCTGCACGTCAGCTTTGGCTCCGACTGCAATGAAGCAGGACCTTCCATGACGCCTGCCGAGTCAAGGCGATGGAAACACGCGACGAGATGCCCCAACCATGAGAACCGTCCTAAAGCCGCGGGCCCGAAAAACAAAAACGGCGACCTCGTTGCCGAGATCACCGCTTCGTTTGCTTCAGCAAAGGTTAGGGCGGTTCATCGATACAACCTGGCTACGCACACCCGTACCAACCCGCGCTTCGCCGCTCCACTCCCTGATCATGGGGCAGTCACGCCGCGTTCCCGATTGCCAGGCGCGCGATGAATCCCGACCGCGACTCGCCTTCGGCCTGGGCGCGCCGGTCCAGGCGATGCAGTACGCGGCGCGGGAGCGTGATGTTCACCCGCTCGATGGTCTCGTCCAACGCTGAAGGGTCCACCGTGATCACGGCGAACGTCCACCCGGAGTAGTCAGGATCGTCGGCCCAGCGCGCCACCAGCGAGGGAGCGGGAATCTCGCGGTTCTGGTCCAAGGCTGCTTCGATCCAGAGCACAACGGCTTCCTCGGCGTTGGTCATGGCTTCGTCCAAGGTGTCACCGGCCGAGAAGCAACCCGGCAGGTCCGGAACAACGACGCCAAATGCGTGCTCGTCGTCGCCGAGTTCAATTGCGATGGGATAGCGCATGGGTACCTCCTACAGTCCAGCTTGACGGCGAATCGCCGCGATCAGGCCTTGCCGAGATCCTTTTTCGGGTGCGGGACCACAACGATTCCGGAGCGCGACAGGTGACGGAAAACATGGTGGGAGCCATTCACTCGATCCAGCACCCAACCCGCCTTCACGATTTCCTTGATCAGTTCCGCGCTCGTCATGGTGTGTATTATACACACCAACCCGAACAGTATGCCCGCTTGAGGCCGCGCGTGTCCGTGGCCAAGCAGCACCGGCCCTCGGCATGTCACCGGATCACCGGCAGCCTGGACGAGGAAGACTCGCCAGAGCGCGCGACGCGCTGCTGGAGTTGATGGGCGGAGAAGTCCTCGCCGTACTCGTGGCAAACAAAAACGGCGACCTCGTTACCGAGATCACCGTTTTGCTTTTTTCGCGAAATCCTGCGGAGCAGGCAGGACTTCAAATAGTGGTAGCGGGGGCAGGATTTGAACCTGCGACCTTCGGGTTATGAGCCCGACGAGCTGCCAGACTGCTCCACCCCGCACCAGAACGACAATGTTAACGTGTGACGCGAATCTTCGCAAGCCCGATTCAGAGTTTTCTGTTCAGGGCCTGCGAAATCAACTTCGGATCAGCCTGCGAATGCGCGCTGGCACCACGCCATGATCGGGCTCCACGCCAGGCCCAGCGCCAGCAGCGCCAGTGCATTCACGCCGAACACGATGCGCAGCGGACGGTCGCTGCTCGGCTCCATCGGCGGGCCTTCCGGCTCGTCGAAGTACATCACCTTGATCACGCGCAGGTAGTAGAACGCGCCGACCACGGCGAACACCACGCCGACCAGGGTCAGCCACAGCATGTCGCCCTGCAGCGCTGCGCGCAGCACGGCGAGCTTGGACCAGAAGCCGAGGAACGGCGGCACGCCGGCCAGCGAGGCCATCACGCACAGCACCAGGCCGGCCATCCACGGGCTGCGGGCATTGAGGCCCTTGTAGTCGTCGATGCGATCGGCCTCGAAACCGCGACGCGACAGCACGACGATCGCGCCGAAGGCTGCCGCCGACATGATCGCGTAGCTGATCGCATAGAACAGTGCGGCGGCAAACCCTTCGCGACCGCCGCCGGCCAGGCCGACGAACAGGAAACCCACGTGCGACACGGTCGAGTACGCCAGCAGTCGCTTGAGGTTGCTCTGCACCATCGCGCTGAGGTTGCCGATCGCCAGCGACAGCACCGCGATGCCGGCCAGCAGCAGGCGCCACTGGTCCTCGAACGGGGCCGCGCCGACTTCGAGCAGTCGGTAGGTCATGCCGAACGCGGCCAGCTTGGGCGCCGAACCGATGAACAGCGTGATCGGGGTCGGCGCGCCGTGGTAGACGTCCGGCAGCCACATGTGGAACGGCGCGGCGCCGAACTTGAAGGCGATGCCGGCGACGACGAAGACCACACCGGTGATCAGCATCAGCGACGAGCCGTCGGCGATCTTCGCCTGGGCCGCGGTGGCGATCTGGTCGAGCTGCAGCGAACCGGTGGCGCCGTAGATCAGCGACAGGCCGTACAGCAGCAGGCCCGAGGCGAGCGCGCCGAGGACGAAGTACTTGATCGCCGCTTCCGAGGCCAGCGGGCTGTCGCGGTCGATCGCGACCAGTGCGTAGGAGCACAGCGCCAGCATTTCCAGGCCGAGGTAGACCATCACCAGGCTGCCCGACGACACCAGGAACATCATGCCGGCGGTGGCGAACAGCATAAGCACCGAGACCTCGCCCTTGTACAACTCGCGGGCGCGCAGGTACGGCCAGGTGTAGATCATCGCCAGGATCGAGACGATGCCTATCGTGATTTTCATCACGTCGGCTGCCGTGTCGCGCACGAACATGCCGCCCAGGACAGTGCCGTGCTCGCCGACACCACAGGCGATCAGCGTCGTCGCGACCGCCAGCACGGCGATGGCGAAGACGTGGCTGATGACGCGGCGGCGCTCGTCGATGAACAGGTCGAGCATCAGCAGCGCGAACGCGCCCAGGATCACCACCAGCTCCGGGAGCAGCGGCATCAGGTCGGCGGCGGTGCGTACAGGCATGATCATGCGCTACAACCTCAAAGCTTCGACGAGGCGATCTGCGTCGCCAGATTCGCAATCGCGGGTTCCATCAGGTCCGTCAGCGGCTTCGGCCACAGGCCCAGGATCAGCACGCCGGCAGCGAACACGCCCAGCACGAAGGCTTCACGCGCGTTGATGTCCTCCAGCTCGGCGACGTGGGCGTTACCGACCTCGCCCCAGATGGTGCGTTTGATCAGCCACAGCGTGTAAGCCGCGCCGATGATCAGCGTGGTGGCCGCGACGAAACCGATCAGCGGGTGCTGCTGGAACGACGCCAGGATCACCATGAACTCGCCGACGAAACCCGACGTACCCGGCAGGCCCGAGTTGGCCATGGCGAACAGCACGATGAACGCCGCGAACCACGGCATCACGTTGGCGACGCCGCCGTAGTCCTTGATCATGCGGGTGTGCATGCGGTCGTAGAGCACGCCGACGCAGCTGAACATCGCGCCCGAGACGAAGCCGTGGCTGATCATCTGCACCATGGCGCCCTGCAGGCCCAGGCGTGCGCCTTCGGTATTGCCGGCTTCGCGGACCAGGGCAAAGGCGATGAAGATGCCCAGGGTGACGAAGCCCATGTGCGAGACGGACGAATAGGCGATCAGCTTCTTCATGTCGTCCTGCGCCAGGGCGACCAGGCCGACGTAGACAACCGCGATCAGGCTCAGCGCGATCACCAGCCAGGCCCACTCGGCACCGGCGTCGGGAACGATCGGCAGGACGAAACGGATGAAGCCGTAGCCACCGATCTTCAGCATGATCGCCGCCAGGATCACCGAACCGGCGGTCGGCGCCTCGACGTGCGCATCCGGCAACCAGGTGTGCACCGGGAACATCGGCACCTTGACCGCGAAGGCGATCAGGAAGCCGAAGAACAGCCACATCTGCTCGGTTGCGGTCAACGACAGCGAGTACATGTCCGCCAGCTGCCAGCTACCGCCCTTGAGGTACAGGTAGATCAGGCCCAGCAGCATGAACAGCGAGCCGAGGAAGGTGTACAGGAAGAACTTGATCGAGGCGTAGACGCGACGCGGGCCGCCCCAGACACCGATGATGATGAACATCGGGATCAGCATGCCTTCGAAGAAGACATAGAACAGCATCGAGTCCAGCGCCGAGAACACGCCGATCATCAGGCCTTCCAGGATCAGGAAGGCGGCGTAGTACTGGCTGACGCGCTTGTCGACCGAGGTCCAGGCACCGACCATCGCCAGCAGCGTGGTCAGCGTGGTCAGGCCGATCAGCGCGACCGAGATGCCGTCCACGCCGAGGTGGTAGCGGATGTCGTAGGCCGGGATCCAGGCCGCGTTCTCGACGAACTGCATGGCCGGCGTGGTCATGTCGAACGCGGTGAACAGCGGGATGTTCACCGCCATCGTGACCAGCGCCACGGCGGTGGCGAACCAGCGTGCGGCACTGCCGCGCTCGTTGCCGAACGCGAGGGTGGCGAAGCCGCCAAGGATCGGCAGCCAGATCAGCAGGCTGAGCAGGAAAGAGGTGCTCTGCAAGGGCTCGGAGCTCACGTCGGGTCCTTGTCGGGTTAGCGCCAGTAACGGATGAGAATGGCCAGGAGTGCAATCAGGCCGATGATCATCGCGAAGGCGTAGTGGTAGAGGTAACCGGACTGCATCCGGCGGGTCAGGCGTGCAACCAGGTCGACGACGCGGGCGCTGCCGTTCACGGCGGCACCGTCAATGACGTAGGTGTCGATCGCGCGCAAAGCCTTGCCCAGGCCGAGGCCGCCACCGGCGAAGCCGTCGATCCACAGGTTGTCCATGCCGTACTTGTTCTCGAGCACGCGCACCGGCCAGGCAAACAGCTTGCGGGCCTTGGCCGGCAGTTCCGGCTTCCACCAGTACATGATCGTGGCCAGGGCGAAGCCGGCGAAGGCCAGCCAGAACGCCGGCGCGGTGAAGCCGTGCAGCGCGAACTTGACCGGACCGTGGAATTCCTCGGCCAGCTTGCCGATCACGTCATGCGCTTCGGGCACGTCGATCGAGCCGAGGAAGAACGGCAACTGCTTGGCGTGACCCATGACATCGGTGCCGAACAGCATCGGCCCGACGCTGAAGAACCCGATCAGGATCGACGGGATCGCCAGCAGGATCAGCGGCACCGTTACTACCCACGGCGATTCGTGCGGGGTATGGGCATGGTCGTCGTGACCATGGCCGTGGTCATCGTGGGCGTCGTGCTTGGCGTGTCCGCCGTGACCATGCTCTTCGGCCAGGGCGGTCTCGTGCTCGCTCGAATCCGCTTCCGGCGCGACGTAATGGTCGGGAATCGGATCGTGGAAACGTTCCTTGCCGTGGAAGGTCAGGTACAGCAGGCGGAAGCTGTAGAACGCGGTCACGAACGCACCCAGCAACACCGCCCAGTAGGCGTAGGTGGCGATCCAGTTGTGCGCTTCGTGGGCGTTGTGCGCGGCGGCCTCGATGATCGTGTCCTTCGAGTAGAAGCCGCTGAAGAACGGCGTACCGACCAGGGCCAGCGTGCCGATCAGCATCGTCCAGTAGGTGATCGGCATGTACTTCTTCAGGCCACCCATGCGACGCATGTCCTGCTCGTGGTGCATGCCGATGATCACCGAGCCGGCGCCGAGGAACAGCAGCGCCTTGAAGAAGGCGTGGGTCATCAGGTGGTAGACGCCGGCGCTGTAGGCCGACACGCCCAGGGCGACGGTCATGTAGCCCAGCTGCGACAGCGTCGAGTACGCGACCACGCGCTTGATGTCGTTCTGCACGATGCCGATCAGGCCGGTCCAGAAGGCCGTCGTGGCACCGATGAACAGCACGAAGTTCAGCGCCGTTTGCGAGTGCTCGAACAGCGGCGACATGCGCGCAACCATGAAGATGCCGGCGGTGACCATCGTCGCGGCATGGATCAGCGCGGAGATCGGGGTCGGGCCTTCCATCGAGTCGGGCAGCCACACGTGCAGCGGCACCTGCGCCGACTTGCCCATGGCGCCGATGAACAGGCACACGCAGATCAGCGTGAACATCGACCAGCCGGCCATGCCTGCGGTCCAGCCGCTGGCGGTCAGGGTCGGCCAGAAGTGCTGCATCTGCGCGCCGACGAAACGCGGGGCATTGGCGAACACTTCCGAGTAGTCGAGGGTGCCGAACATCATCAGCACGCCGGCGATGCCGAGCAGGAAGCCGAAGTCGCCGACACGGTTGACCAGGAACGCCTTGAGGTTGGCGAACACCGCGGTCGGACGCTTGAACCAGAAGCCGATCAGCAGGTACGAGACCAGGCCCACCGCTTCCCAGCCGAAGAACAGCTGCAGGAAGTTGTTGCTCATCACGAGCATCAACATCGAGAAGGTGAACAGCGAGATGTAGCTGAAGAAGCGCTGGTAGCCGTCGTCCTCGGCCATGTAGCCGATGGTGTAGATGTGCACCAGCAGCGAGACGAAGGTGACCACCACCATCATCATCGCGGTCAGCTTGTCGACCATGAAGCCGACGTGCGCCTCGAAACCGCCGACCTGGAACCAGGTGTAGACGTTCTCGTTGAACGGTGCGGCGCCCTGCCCGACCAGCTGCCACAGCACCTGGATCGACAGCAGGCAGCTCACGGCCACGCCGATGATCGTCACCCAGTGGGCGCCGGCACGGCCGACCTGGCGGCGGAACAGACCGGCGATGATCGCGCCGAGCAGCGGCGCGAGGACGATCGCCAGCAGGACCGTCCTGGAGAGTGCGTGCTGCTCTGCGAGTGCGTGACCCACGATTGCGTTGTCCACCGCGTCAGCCCTTCATCGAATCGATTTCGGCGACGTTGATCGTGCGCCGGTTGCGGAACAGCGTGACCAGGATGGCCAGGCCGATGGCGGCCTCGGCCGCGGCCACGGTCAGGATGAAGAACACGAACACCTGGCCGGCCGGATCGGACAGCTCGCGCGAGAAGGCGACGAAGTTGATGTTCACCGCCAGCAGCAGCAGCTCCAGCGACATCAGCAACATGATCACGTTCTTGCGGTTGAGGAAAATGCCGGCAACGCTGATGCAGAACAGCACCGCGCCGAGGGCGAGATAGTGGCCGAGCGCGAGGCCGGCGCCGAAGAATTCGCTCACGGCTTGCTCTCCTCTGCAGGCGCATCGACGGCGGTGGGCACGACCGGCCGCACCGCATCCATCTTGACCATGCGCAGGCGGTCGCCGGCGCGGACGCGGGCCTGGGCCGACGGGCTCTGGTGCTTGGCACCCGGGCGACGGCGCAGGGTCAGCATGACCGCCGCGATCACCGCCACGGTCAGGATCACCGCGGCCAGCTCGAACGGCAGCAGGAACTGCGTGAACAAGGCGCGCGCCAGCCAGGCGGTGTTGCCGCCGGTCGTGGCGTCGGCGGTGAATGCCGTGGCGACCTTGGCCTTGACCCCGATCAGGGTCAGCATCTCGACCAGCATCACCACCGCGACCACCAGGCCGACAGGCAGGTAGCGCACGTAGCCCTCGCGCAGCGGGGCGACGTCGATGTCGAGCATCATCACCACGAACAGCAGCAGCACCATCACCGCGCCGACGTAGACCAGGATCAGGGCCACGCCGAGGAACTCGGCTCCGGCGATGATCCAGGTGCAGGCGACCGAGAAGAAGGTCAGCACCAGCAGCAGCACCGCGTGCACCGGGTTGCGCACGCTGATGACGCCGACCGCGGCAGCGGTGGCTACGGCGGCGAATACGAAAAACGAGATCTGGGCGAGATCCATGCTTCAGGCCTCAGCGGAAAGGTGCGTCGGCAGCGCGGCGCTCGGCGATCTCGGCTTCGAGACGGTCGCCGATGGCCAACAGCTGCGGCTTGGTGACGATGTTCTGTCCGCGCTTGTCGAAGTGGTACTCGTGGATGTGCGTCTCCACGATCGAGTCGACCGGGCAGGACTCCTCGCAGAACCCGCAGAAGATGCACTTGAACAGGTCGATGTCGTAACGCGTGGTGCGGCGGGTGCCGTCCTCGCGCTTCTCCGAATCGATGGTGATCGCCAGCGCCGGGCACACCGCCTCGCACAGCTTGCAGGCGATGCAGCGCTCTTCACCGTTGGGGTAACGGCGCAGCGCATGCACGCCGCGGAAGCGCGGCGACTGCGGCGTCTTCTCCATCGGGTACATCAGCGTGTACTTCGGCTTGAACAGGTACTTGCCGGTGAGGGCAAGTCCCTGCGCGAGCTCGATTAGCAGCAGGCTCTTGAAGTAGGAAGTGATGCGATTCATGCCCGTCCCTTACACGCCTGGCTCGAAGATTTTGAAGTAGGCCATCAACGCGACCACGCAGATCCAGGCGATGGTGAGCGGAATGAACACCTTCCAGCCCAGGCGCATGATCTGGTCGTAGCGGTAGCGCGGGAACGAGGCGCGGAACCAGATGAAGCAGCTGGCGAAGAAGAACACCTTGGCCAGCAGCCACCACCAGCCGTTGGCCGACAGCAGCGGGATGCCCAGGCCCTGGAACGGGCTCAGCCAGCCGCCGACGAAGAAGATCGAGACCAGGAAGCTGATCAGGATCATGTTCGCGTACTCGGCCAGGAAGAACAGCGCGAACGCCGAGCCCGAGTATTCGACCATGTGGCCAGCGACGATTTCCGACTCGCCTTCGACCACGTCGAACGGCGCGCGGTTGGTTTCAGCCACGCCCGAGATGAAGTAGATGACGAACAGCGGCAGCATCGGCAGCCAGAACCATTCCAGCGCGCCGGCGTTGCCGGCCTGCGCCATCACGATGTCGGTGAGGTTGAGGCTGCCGGCGCCGACCATCACGCCGACCATGGCAAAGCCCATGGCGATTTCGTACGAGACCACCTGCGCCGCGGCGCGCATGGCACCGAGGAAGGCGTACTTCGAGTTCGAGGCCCAGCCGGCGAGGATGATGCCGTACACGCCCAGCGAGGTCATCGCCAGCAGGTACAGCAGGCCGGCGTTGGCGTTCGACAGCACCACCTGGTAGTCGAACGGCACCACCGCCCACGCCGCGAAGGCCGGGGCCAGCGCGATCAGCGGCGCGAACTTGAACAGGAAGGGCTCGGCCTTGGTCGGCTGGATCACTTCCTTGAACAGCAGCTTGAAGACGTCGGCGAAGGCCTGGAGGATGCCGCGGCCCACGTACATCGGTCCGTGGCGGACGTGCATCCAGCCGATCAGCTTGCGCTCCCAGACCACGTAGAACGCCACCGTGATGATCACCGGCATGGCGATCAGCAGGATCTTCAGCACGATCCAGAGCAGCGCGCCGATGTTGCCGAACGACAGCATCCAGTCGCGGAACGGATCGATCACATGTGTCGAAAGCATGCTTATGCCCTCCCCGCCTGCACGCGACCGGACATCGGCGCGGTCGCGCCGTGTCCGCTTTCGACCCACACCGTGCCGCGCGCGACCTTGTCGCTGACGGCGACCGGCAGCGTCGCGGTACCTGCGGCGGTGTTGAACTTGGCGACGACGCCCTCGGCCAGGCCGAGGGCGGAGGCGTCATGCGGATTGAGCACGGCCTTGGGCTCGACGTTGAGCGGATGCGACTGCAGTGCCGGGGCGCGACGCACCACCGCATCGCTGCGGTAGATGCCGATGCTGGCGGCGACTTCGAGGCCTTCGCCCGCGGTGGACGGCGCCTTGCCGGCGACGACCTGGGTGTCGCGCATCTTCATGCTCGCGCGCAGTCCGACCAGATCGGTGAAACCGAAGCCCCTGGCCTCGAGTTCGCCGCCGAGTGCGCGCAGCACGCGCCAGCCCGGACGGGCCTGGCCCGGCAGCTTGGCGCCGGACACGGCGACCTGCTGGCGACCGTCGAGGTTGGTCAGAGTGGCGTCGATTTCCGGCAACAGGCCGATCGGCAGGATCACGTCGGCGACGGCACGGGTCGAACGGCACGCAAAGGTGCTGAACGCCACGACCTGCGCCGGGTTGAGCGCCTTCAACGCAGTCGCGGTGTCGGCGAAATCCAGGCCCGGCTCGATGCCGTACAGGATGTAGGCGGTGCGCGGGGCGGCCAGCATCGCCTGCGCATCGCGCGCGATCGGCAGCACGCCGTAGTCGGACAGGCCGACGGCATTGGCGCCCTGCGGGATGCGGTTGAGCGCGGCACCGGTGCTGGCGGCGAAGGCGACGGCTGCCTTGCGGATCGCGGCAGCGTGGGCACCGTTCTCGGCCAGCGCGCCGACGATCACGACGGCACGCGTGGCGTTCTTGGCGACGTCGGTCAACGCGGTGTCCGACAGCGTCGCGGCGATCTGCGACGGCGCCACGATGTGCTTGCCGGCGATATCGAAGGTGAAGTCGAAATCGACCGGGTTGACCACGTGCACCTTGGCGCCGCGGTTCCAGGCCTTGCGCACGCGCTGGTGCACCAGCGGCAGCTCGTGGCGCAGGTTGGAGCCGACGATGACGATCAGGTCGGCGTGGTCGATGTCGTTGACCGGCGTGGCGAACGGCGTGGCGACGGCGGCATCGCTCAGGTCGTGCTGGCCGATGCGGTGGTCGATGTTGCCGGTGCCCAGGGCTTCGGCCAGGCGGGCCAGCAGCACGCCCTCTTCGTTCGAGGTCGACGGATGGGCGAGGATGCCGAGGCTGTCGGCACCATTGTCACGCAGGATTTTTGCGGCGCGAGCCAGCGCTTCTTCCCACGAGGCGTCACGCCACTCACCATTTTCCTTGACCATCGGCGCGGTCGCGCGATCCTGCGCATACAGGCCCTGGTGCGAGTAACGGTCGCGGTCCGACAGCCAGCATTCGTTGACCGCTTCGTTGTCGCGCGGCACGGTGCGCAGCACTTCGCCGCGGCGCACGTGCAGGAAGAGGTTGCTGCCCAGCGCGTCGTGGTAGCCCAGCGACTCGCGCGCGGTCAGTTCCCACGGACGTGCCTTGAACTGGAACACCTTGTTGGTCAGCGCGCCGACCGGGCAGACGTCGATGACGTTGCCCGACAGCTCGGTGGTCAGCGGCTTGCCGTCGAAGGTGCCGATCTGCAGGTTCTCGCCGCGATACATGCCGCCCAGCTCGTAAGTGCCGGCGATTTCCGCGGTGAAGCGCACGCAGCGCGTGCACTGGATGCAGCGGGTCATCTCGGTGGCGACCAGCGGACCGATGTCCTCGTCGGGCACCACGCGCTTGCGCTCGGAGAAGCGGCTGACCGAACGGCCGTAGCCCAGCGACAGGTCCTGCAACTCGCACTCGCCGCCCTGATCGCAGATCGGGCAGTCGAGCGGATGGTTGATCAGCAGGAACTCCATCACGTTGCGCTGCGACTTGAGGGCCTTCTCGCTGCGCGTGACGACCTTCATGCCTTCCATCACCGGCGTGGCGCAGGCCGGCGCCGGCTTGGGCATCTTCTCGACTTCGACCAGGCACATGCGGCAGTTCGCCGCGACGGCCAGCTTGTCGTGGTAGCAGAAGCGCGGGATCGGAATGCCGGCCTTGTCGGCGGCATGGATGATCATCGAGCCCTTCGGCGCGACCATCGCGATGCCGTCGATCTCGATCGAGACGTGGTCCGGCGGTACGTTCGGGTTCACGGGTTGCGCGCTCATGCGGCCACCTTCTCGACCACGGTGCCTGCGAGCTGGTCGTCGACCAGGAAACGCTTGTTCACGATCGCGTACTCGAACTCGTTCCAGTAGTGGCGCAGGAAGCCCTGCACCGGCCACGCCGCGGCTTCGCCGAAGGCGCAGATGGTGTGGCCTTCGATCTGGCCGGCAGCGGCGCGCAGCATCTGCAGGTCTTCCAGCGTCGCCTGCTTGTCGACGATGCGGGTCAGCATGCGGTACATCCAGCCGGTGCCTTCGCGGCACGGCGTGCACTGGCCGCAGCTTTCCTTGAAGTAGAAACGGGCGATGCGCTGGCAGGCGCGAACCATGCAGGTGGTCTCGTCCATCACGATCACCGCGCCCGACCCCAGGCCGGAACCGGCCTTCTGGATCGAGTCGTAGTCCATCGTCAGGCCCATCATGGTCTCGCCCGGCAGCACCGGCATCGAGGAACCACCCGGAATCACTGCTTTCAATTGGCGGCCGCAGCGCATGCCACCGGCCATCTGCAGCAGGTCGGCGAACGACGTGCCCAGCCGGATTTCGTAATTGCCCGGGCGGGCGACGTGGCCCGACACCGAGAACACCTTCGGCCCGCCGTTGTTCGGCTTGCCCAGGTTGAGGAACCAGTCGGCGCCGTTGCGGATGATCGCCGGCACCGACGCGTAGGTCTCGGTGTTGTTGATCGTCGTCGGCTTGCCGAACAGGCCGAAGTTGGCCGGGAACGGCGGCTTGTAGCGCGGCTGGCCCTTCTTGCCTTCCAGCGACTCCATCAGTGCGGTTTCTTCGCCGCAGATGTACGCGCCGGCGCCGAGCGCGCCATGGATGTCGATGTCGACGCCGCTGCCGAGCACGTTCTTGCCCAGCCAGCCGTTCTCGTAGGCTTCCTTCAGCGCCTGCTCGAAATGCTCGAACGGCTCGTGATGGAACTCGCCACGCAGGTAGTTGTAGGCCACCGTCGAACCGGTCGCGTAGCAGGCGATCGCCATGCCCTCGACCACCGAATGCGGGTTGTAGCGCAGGATGTCGCGGTCCTTCGCGGTGCCCGGCTCGGACTCGTCCGAGTTGCAAAGGATGTACTTCTGGGTGCCGCTGCCCTTGGGCATGAAGCTCCACTTCAGGCCGGTCGGGAAGCCGGCGCCGCCACGGCCGCGAAGGCCCGAGGCCTTGACCATGTCGATCACCGCGGCCGGATCCATCTTCTCGGTCAGGATCTTGCGCAGGGCGGCGTAGCCACCGGTCTTGAGGTAGTTCTCATACGACCACGGGGTGTCGTAGTGCAGCGTCGTGTAGACGACGTTGTGCTCCTGCGGAACCGGGCCGACCGGACCGTAGCCCTGCGAGTAGTCGTGGTGCGAGTGCGCCATGGGTCGTCCTAGCCTCACTTCAGACCGTCGAGCAGCTCGTCCACCTGAGCGGTGTCCAGCTTCTCGTGGTAATGCCCGTTGATGACCACCACCGGCGCGCCGCAGCACGCGGCCAGGCACTCTTCCTCGCGCTTGAGGAAGATGCGGCCGTCGGCGGTCGACTCGCCCAGCTTGCAGCCCAGCTTCTTCTCGGCATGGCGCACGAGATCCTCGGCGCCGTTGAGCCAGCAGCTGATGTTGGTGCAGAAGGCGACGTTGTTGTGGCCGACCTTCTGCGTCTCGAACATCGAATAGAAGCTGGCGACCTCGTAGGCCCACACCGGCGGCAGGTCGAGGTACTTGGCCACGGCGGCGATCAGCTCATCGCTGAGCCAGCCGTTGTTCTGTTCCTGCGCCGCGTGCAGGCCCTGCAGCACGGCCGAACGCTTGCGGTCCGGCGGGAACTTGGCCAGCCAGTGGTCGATATGGGCACGGGTCTTGTCCGACAACGCGACCATCGGGTCGACGTGCTGGCAGGCCTCGAAGTTTCCGGTTGCTTTCATCGGTCTTGTTCCAGAAGCGGGAACGGGGAACAGGGAACAGGGAACAGGAAGCAGACTTCGGCCGATCGCGCACCAGCCGATCGCCGCGCATCATTCCCGGTTCCCGGTTCCCGCTTGTCCATTCCCGCCTTCATTAACGATCCACCTCGCCGAACACGAGATCGTAGGTACCGATCATCGCCACGACGTCGGCCAGCATGTGGCCCTTCACGATTTCGTCCATCGAAGACAGGTGCGCGAAACCCGGCGCACGCAGCTTCACGCGGAACGGCTTGTTGGCACCGTCCGACACCAGGTAGCAGCCGAACTCGCCCTTGGGTGCTTCGACCGCGCAGTAGGTCTCGCCAGCCGGCACGCAATAGCCTTCGGAGAACAGCTTGAAGTGGTGGATCAGCGCTTCCATGTCGTCCTTCATCTCCTCGCGGGAGGGAGGCGCGACCTTGAAGTTGTCGACGATCACCGGGCCGGGGTTGGCCTTGAGCCACTTCACGCACTGCTGGATGATGCGGTTGGACTGGCGCATCTCGGCCACGCGCACCAGGTAGCGGTCGTAGCAGTCGCCGTTGGTGCCGACCGGGATGTCGAAATCCACCGCGTCGTACTTGGCGTACGGCTGCTTCTTGCGCAGGTCCCAGGCGACGCCCGAGCCGCGGATCATCGCACCGGTCATGCCCCAGGCCAGGGCCTGTTCGGGCGAGACCACGCCGATGCCGACGGTGCGCTGCTTCCAGATGCGGTTCTCGGTCAGCAGCGTCTCGTACTCGTCGACGCGTGCCGGGAAATCCTTGGTGAACGCTTCCAGATAATCCAGCAGCGAACCTTCACGCCATTCGTTGAAGCGCTTGAGCTTGGCGCCCTTGCGCCACGGCGATTCCTTGTACTTGGGCATGCGGTCCGGCAGGTCGCGGTAGACGCCGCCCGGACGGTAGTAGGTCGCATGCATGCGCGCGCCGGAGACTGCTTCGTAGCAGTCCATCAGCTCTTCGCGCTCGCGGAACGCGTACAGGAACACCGCCATCGCGCCCAGGTCGAGCGCGTTGGATCCGATCCACATCAGGTGGTTCAGGATGCGGGTGATCTCGTCGAACATCGTGCGGATGTACTGGGCACGCTCGGGCGCCTCGATTCCCATCAGGGTCTCGATCGCGCGCACGTAGGCGTGCTCGTTGCACATCATCGACACGTAGTCGAGGCGGTCCATGTAGCCGATCGACTGGTTGAACGGCTTGGACTCGGCCAGCTTCTCGGTGCCGCGATGCAGCAGGCCGACGTGCGGGTCGGCGCGCTGGATCACTTCGCCGTCCATTTCCAGGATCAGGCGCAGCACGCCGTGCGCGGCCGGATGCTGCGGGCCGAAGTTCAGCGTGTAGTTGCGGATCTCGGCGTTGTTGAGGCCCGAGGTATTCGTGCTGGACACAATGGCGCTCACTTCTTCACCTCCGCGCCCTGCGCGGCTTCGCCGGCAGCGGTCTGGTAGCGCGCGTCATCGCGGATCACGCGCGGCACGCCGACACGCGGCTCGATCGACACGGGCTCGTAGACCACGCGCTTCTTGTCGGCGTCGTAGCGCACTTCGACGTTGCCGATCAGCGGGAAGTCCTTGCGGAACGGATGACCGACGAAACCGTAGTCGGTGAGGATGCGGCGCAGGTCCGGATGGCCTTCGAAAATGATGCCGAACAGGTCGAACGCCTCGCGCTCGAACCAGTTGCTGCCCGGCCATACCGAGGTCAGCGAGTCGACCACCGGCAAATCATCGTTCTCGGCGAAGGTGCGCAGGCGCACGCGACGATTGTGCTGGTACGACAGCAGGTGCGCGACCGCGGCGAAGCGGCGCTCCGGCGAAGCGGCGGCACCGTTGACCTGCTCGCCCCAGGCGAAGCGGCCGGCACTCTTGCCTTCCACGCCACGCGAGAAGCCCTCGGAGGACACGTCGGTGTCCCACTCGTCGCTGCCATAGCTGAGGTAGTCGACGCCGCTGACGTCGACGAGCTGCTCGAAACCGAACTCGTCGCGCAGCGCGAATGCGGTGGACAGCCATTGCGCGGCGGCGACGTCGATGGTCACTTCGCCACGCGGTTCGGCGACGACGACCAGCGCGCCTTCGAAACGGGCAGCGAGGCGATCGACAAAGGCTTGCACAGTCTCTGTCATGTCAACGCACGCCCTGGATGTTTTCGCCGAAGTTGGTGCCACGGCGGATCTTCTTCTGCAGCTGCAGGATGCCGTAGATCAGCGCTTCGGCCGTCGGCGGGCAGCCCGGCACGTAGACGTCGACCGGCACGATGCGGTCGCAGCCGCGAACGACCGAGTACGAGTAGTGGTAGTAACCACCGCCGTTGGCGCAGCTGCCCATCGAGATCACCCACTTCGGGCCGGGCATCTGGTCATAGACCTTGCGCAGCGCCGGGGCCATCTTGTTGACCAGGGTACCGGCGACGATCATCACGTCGGACTGGCGCGGCGACGGGCGGAACACCACGCCGTAACGGTCCAGGTCCAGGCGCGCAGCGCCGGCGTGCATCATCTCGACCGCGCAGCAGGCCAGGCCGAAGGTCATCGGCCACATCGAGCCGGTGCGCGCCCAGTTCCACAGCGCATCGAACGAGGTGGTGACGAAGCCGTTCTGCAGCAGCGGGTTGTCACCTTCCGGGCGCAGGATGTCGTCCAGCCGCCCTTCGGGCAGCGGGTTGTGCATCAGCTCGGAAACATTCTGGATCACTCCCATTCGAGTGCTCCCTTCTTCCAGACGTAGACGAAGCCGAGCAAGAGCATGCCGGCGAAGATGCCCATCTCGATCAGGCCGATCACACCGAGTTCGCGGAACACGGTGGCCCAGGGCACGATGAAGATGATTTCCAGGTCAAAAATGATGAACTGGATCGCGATCAGGTAGTAGCGCACGTCGAACTGCATGCGCGCACTTTCGAACGCCTCGAATCCGCACTCGTACGGCGAGAGTTTTTCGGGGGTCGGGCGCTGGGGGCCGAGCAGTTGGCCCACCACCAGCAGGGCGACGCCGATACCTCCGGCGACGATCAGGAACAGCAGGGTCGGCAGGTATTCGGCCAGCACTAGTTGTTCTCTCGCTTCGTTTAGCTTGGTCGCCATTGCGACCTTGGCTCGGCGTGTTGCCGCCTGGTCATCCCCGCGCGAGATTCGGCACGCCGTGCGCGCCGCACCCGCGTCGGTGGTGCTGTTTGCTGCAGTACGTTTTTGCGTGTCTGTATTAGGTGTGGTGCCCAAGGGGGGACTCGAACCCCCACGACTTACGTCGCTACCACCTCAAGGTAGTGCGTCTACCAATTCCGCCACCTGGGCAATCAAACCTTGTGCCGTCCTGACGCGACCGGGCCGATGCAGGCCTGGTCGTTGCCGGTCATCGCTGACCGTACCCGGCGATCCGTGCCGGGCCGATGAAAACCAATGGTACCCCTTCGCTCAGCCGCCAGCCGGGGGCTGCGGCTTTGCCGGCTCGGGCGATTGGGTCGCGGCCGGGGCCTGCGGAGCCGGTGCCGGAGCAGCGTCGGTCGCGGCCGGAGCCTGCGGAACGCTGCTGGCGGGCGCCGGCTGGGCCACGGGGGCCGTCGGCACTGCCGTGTTGTTGCTGCCTGTGGCCGGAGCCGCCGGAACCTGCTCGGCCATCACACCGCCGGCCGGGGCCGCGCTGGTGTCGCCGGTGGCACGGTGCATCGCCTGCCAGGCCATGAACAGGCTGATCGCGAAGAACGAGATCGCCAGCCACTTGGTGGCCTTGGTCAGGAAGTTGGCCGAGCCACGCGAGCCGAACACGGTCGCCGAGGCGCCGCCACCGAAACCGGAGCCGGCCTGCGCACCTGCGCCGCGCTGCATCAGGATCAGCGCAACCATCGCGATCGCGATCAGCACGTAGATGACGTTGAGTAACAACAGCATCGTTGGATTCTGCTAGTTCACTGAAGCTCGTGGAACGAACCTGGACTGGCCCATGGGACCGGGTCCGCGACTCGTCAGGGTGCCGCCGCTACCGCGATGGCGTGGAAATCGGCCGCGACCAGGGAGGCCCCGCCGACCAGGCCGCCATCGACGTCCGGCTGCGAAAACAGCGCGGCGGCATTGTCGGCCTTGACGCTACCGCCGTACAGGATCGGTAGCGAGCCAGCGATTCTAGCATCGTGTGCGGAGATTTCGCTACGGATGAATGCGTGGACGGCCTGTGCCTGTTCCGGCGTCGCGGTCTTGCCGGTACCGATCGCCCAGACCGGCTCGTAGGCGAGGATCGCGCCGTCCAGCGCCTGCGCGCCACCGAGCTTGAACACCGGCTCGAGCTGCTCCTGGATGCGCCATTCGGTCTGGCCGTCCTCGCGCTCGCGCAGGCTCTCGCCCACGCACAGGATCGGGGTCAGGCCGGCGGCCTTGCAGGCCAGGAACTTGCGCGCGACCAGCTCGCTGTTTTCGCCGTGGTACTGGCGACGCTCGGAGTGGCCAACGAGACCGTAGCGGGCACCGACGTCCTTGAGCATCTCGGCCGACACTTCGCCGGTGTAGGCACCCTTCTGGTTGACGCTGACATCCTGCGCACCGAAGGTCAGGCCCTGCTCGCCGTAACGGGCGATCAGGCCGGCCAGGTAAGGCAGCGGCGGCAGGATCAGCTGCTCGACCCCGGCGGGGGCCGGCGTGGCGACCAGCGCGTCGAGCAGCTCCAGTGCGAAATGGCGATCGCCATGCAGCTTCCAGTTTCCGGCGACGATTCTGCGGCGCATGGCCACTCCTTGATTCCTGGCTGGGTCCAGGCGCCATCGGCGCTCTGAACGAAGGGCGCAAAGTTTACCTCACGTCGGCGAGAATCGATCCATGGCAGCACCCTCCTCCGCCCGTTCGCGACTGTTGAAAGGCTTTCCGCCGGTCAGTGCAAAGGATGCGCGCGTGCTGATCCTCGGCAGCATGCCCGGGGCCGCCTCGTTGCAGGCCCACCAGTACTACGCGCATCCGCACAATCGCTTCTGGTCGATCATGGGCGAGCTGGTCGGCGCCGTCCCTGCCCTGCCCTATGCGCAACGATTGTTGCGTTTGCAGCAATCCGGTATTGCGCTTTGGGACGTGTTCGATCGCTGCGAGCGCGATGGCAGCCTGGATTCGGCGATCCGCGACGATACGGCGCAGGCCAATGATTTCATCGCCTTCTTCGACGGGCATCGCGGGATCAGGACGGTGCTGTTCAACGGCGCGAAGGCCGAGAGTGGATTTCGTCGGCTGGCCGGGGTGCAACCGGATGCGCTGGGGTTGCAGTGTGTGCGGTTGCCATCGACGAGTCCGGCGAATGCGTCGATCGCGCCGGCGGTGAAGCTGGCGGCGTGGCGGGAGGCCCTCGAGGCGGCCGGAATTCCGATGTGATCGCCGCACCATGACCGTCATCCCGGCGAACGCCGGGATCCAGGCCCTCACGTCATCCCGGCGAATGCCGGGATCCATTTTGACTTTGCTGTTGCCGGTCAAGCGCGCGGAGCAAGATCAAGATGGGTCCCGGCGTTCGCCGGGATGACGAGTCGTTGCTGATGGGGTGCGGGCCTGGATCCCGGCTTTCGCCGGGATGACGAGATGTTGCTGATGGGGTGCGGGCATGGATCCCGGCTTTCGCCGGGATGACGTTCTGGCAAAGCCGCGCACTTGCGCGCGGGCCAGAACGTCACTTCAGCTTGATTTCGCGCAGGCGTTCTTCGAGGTAGCCGTGAGCCGTGATCGCTTCCGGGTAGCGATTCGGGTTGTCCGCGCTCACGCACGACGGCAGCACGTCGATCAGGAAATCCGGGTTCGGGTGCAGGAAGAACGGCGTGGAGTAGCGCGGTTGGCGCGCCTTCTCGCCCGGCGGGTTGACCACGCGGTGCGTGGTCGACGGGTACACGTGGTTGGTCAGGCGCTGCAGCATGTCGCCGATGTTGACCACGATCGTGTCGGCCTCGGCGGTGAAGGGTACCCACTCGCCCTTGCGCGAGCGAACTTCCAGACCCTCGGCGCTGGCACCGACCAGCAGCGTGATCAGGTTGATGTCCTCGTGCGCGCCGGCGCGTTCGTTGGGAACGTCGTCGGACGTGATCGGCGGGTAATGGATCGGACGCAGGATCGAGTTGCCGGAATTGGTCTTGTCGGCGAAGTACGACTCGTCCAGGCCGATGTGCAGGGCCAGCGCGCTGAGCACGCGCGAACCGAGCTGGTCGAGCGACTCGTACAGGCCATAGGCCTGCTCACGGAACTCCGGGATTTCCTGCGGCCACAGGTTCGGCGGCATCACGTCGGCGTACTTCGAATCGCGCGGGATCTCGCGGCCGACGTGCCAGAACTCCTTCAGGTCGAAATGCCTGGAGTCCTTCGCCGTCTCCACGCCGAACGGCGTGTAGCCGCGGGCGCCACCGCTGCCGGCGATGTGGTACTGCATCTTCACCGCCTCGGGCAGGTCGAAGAAACGCTGGAACACGTCGTAGGACGCGTCGATCTGCCCGGTCGGAATGCCGTGGCCGCGGATTCCGGCGAAGCCCCATTCGCGATAGGCCGCGCCCAGTTCGGCCACGAAGGCGTCACGGTCGCCGGCACTGGAAGGCTGGCTGAAACGGCGGATGTCGAGGGTCGGAATGCGGTTCACGGGGCGTGCCTGTGCGGGTCGATGTTCAAGGGGAAATGATAGGCCCGCCGGATGGCGGCTGCAGGAGCGACTTTCTCGCGCAATCGCGAGCAAGCTCGCTCCTACCAGGGGCGACGCGGCGGCGTTCAGGCCGCGGCGCGCACTGCCTCGGCGAGGCGGTCGAGCGTGTCCTGCATCAGGGTCGCGTCGTCCGCTTCCACGGTCACGCGAACGACCGGTTCGGTGCCGGACGGACGCAGGAAGGCACGGCCACGACCGGCCACGGCCGCCTGCGCCTGTGCCAGCGCCGCCTGCACCGACGGCGCTTCCACCGGCTTTGAACCGCCCTGGAAACGCACGTTCACCGTCTTCTGCGGCAGCTTGCTGAAGCCGTCGAGTGCCTGGGCCAGGCTCATGCCGCGGCGCCTGAGCACTTCCAGCACCTGCAGCGCGCTGACGATGCCGTCGCCGGTGCTGGCGCGATCCAGGCACAGCAAGTGGCCCGAAGCCTCGCCGCCGAGCACGGCGTTGTTGGCGTGCAGCTGCTGGTGGACGTAGCGGTCACCGACCTTGGCGCGGACGAAGCCGATGCCGCGCTCGGCCAGCGCGCGCTCGAGCGCGTAGTTGGTCATCAGCGTGCCGACCACGGGGCCCTGCAGCCGCCCGGTCTGCTGCCAGTCGCAGGCCAGCACGTAGATCAGGTCGTCGCCGTCGCGGACGACGCCGTCGCCGTCGACGAACAGCACGCGGTCGCCGTCGCCGTCGAAGGCGATGCCCAGGTCGGCGTTGGTGGCCTTGACGTGTGCAGCCAGCGTTTCCGGGTGGGTCGAGCCGACGCCGTCGTTGATGTTGATGCCGTTGGGGTCGATGCCGATGGGATCGACGCGCGCACCCAGCTCGCGCAGCACCAGCGGTCCGAGCTGGTAGGTGGCACCGTTGGCGCAGTCCATGGCGATGCGCATGCCGCCCAGGTCGAAGCCCTTGGGCACCGAACCCTTGCAGGCCTCGATATAACGACCGAGCGCGTCGCGGGTGCGCACGGCCTTGCCGAGCTGCTCCGACGGCACGGTGCGGAACGGCTGTTCCAGTGCGGCCTCGATCGCCAGCTCGGTGGCATCGTCGAGCTTCTCGCCTTGCGCGGAGAAGAACTTGATGCCGTTGTCGTGGTGCGGGTTGTGCGAGGCCGAGATCACGATGCCGCCGTCGGCGCGCATCGAGTGGGTCAGGTGGGCGACGGCCGGGGTCGGCATCGGGCCCATCAGCTGCACGTCGACGCCGGCGGCGACCAGGCCGGCTTCGAGCGCGGCCTCGAACATGTAGTTCGAGATGCGCGTGTCCTTGCCGATGATGACCACCGGGTTGCGCCAGTCGCGGCGCGGCAGCGCATGGCCGTAGGCGTTGCCCAGGCGCATCACGAAGTCGGCCGAGATCGGGCCCTCACCGACGCGTCCGCGGATGCCGTCGGTGCCGAAGTACTTGCGGCTCAAGCCCCCACCTCTTCGTCCACCGGCTGCGGCTGCTTCATCATCAACGCGAACAGCGTGGCGAGGCGGTCGCGCATCTCGCGGCGATCGCAGATCTGGTCGATGGCGCCGTGCTCGAGCAGGAACTCCGAGCGCTGGAAGCCTTCCGGCAGCGTCTCGCGCACGGTCTGCTCGATCACGCGCGGGCCGGCGAAGCCGATCAGGGCCTCGGGTTCGGCGAGGTTGAGGTCGCCCAGCATCGCGAACGAGGCCGACACGCCGCCAGTGGTCGGGTGGGTCATCACCGAGATGAAGGGCAGGCCCTTGGCGCGCATGCGGCCGAGCGCGGCCGAGGTCTTGGCCATCTGCATCAGCGAGAACAGGCTTTCCTGCATGCGCGCGCCGCCAGTGGCGGTGAAGCAGACCATCGGGCAGCCCAGCTCGACCGCGGTTTCGGCGGCGCGGGCAAAGCGCTCGCCAACCACCGAGCCCATCGAGCCGCCCATGAAGGCGAAATCGAAAGCGCAGGCGACCAGCGGCCGCTGCTTCAGGGTGCCGCTCATGGCGACCAGGGCGTCGCGCTCGCCGGTGGACTTCTGCGCGGCCTTGATGCGGTCGGCGTACTTCTTCTGGTCCTTGAACTTGAGCACGTCGACCGGGCCGAGCTCGGCGGCGATCTCGGTGGTGCTGCCGGCATCCAGCAGGGCGGTCAGGCGCACGCGGGCCCGGATCGCCATGTGGAAGCCGCACTTCGGGCAGACCTCGAGGTTTTCCTCGAGTTCGGGACGGTAGAGCACGGCGCCGCAGCGGTCGCACTTTTCCCACAGACCTTCCGGCACGCTGCGGCGCTTGGAAGCGCCCGTCTCGGTGCGGATGCCCGAAGGCATGAGTTTCTTGAGCCAGGACATGCGTTGGGTGTTCCCCGTTCAGGCTTGGTGAGTGCCGGAGTGGGGTCCGGCCGAGCGGGCCAGTTTAGCGCAGTGGCGTGCTCAGGCCGGCAGGGCGTCGAGGGCAGCCCGTAGCGGTTCGAGAAAGGCCTTGGCTTGTCCGGCCGGATCGACTGCTTCGGCCAGCGTCGCCACCAGGGCGCTGCCGACGACGACGCCCTCGGCCTCGGCGGCCATGGCTGCCGCGCTGGCGGCATCCTTGATGCCGAAACCGGCCACGACCGGGACACGGCTGCGGCTGCGGATTTCATGCAGGCGCGCGTTGGCGGCGCCGGTGTCGAGCCGGTCGGCGCCGGTGACGCCGGCGAAGCTGACGTAGTACAGGTAGCCCTGCGCCTGCTCGCACAGCACCGCCATGCGGGCGTCGGTGGTGGTTGGTGAGGCCAGCAGGATCAGGGCCAGGCCGTGCGCCGAGAAGGCCACCCGGAACTCGGCGGACTCCTCCGGCGGCAGGTCGACCAGCAACACGCCGTCGACGCCGGCCGCAACCGCCTCGGCGGCGAAGCGCTCGGCGCCGGGGATCTCGACCGGGTTGAGGTAGCCCATCAGCACCACCGGCGTGTCGGCGTCGCGCTCACGGAAGCGGCGCACGCAGTCGAACACGAACGACCGCCCCGCCCCGCGCGCCAATGCGCGCTCGGAACTGCGCTGGATGGTCGGGCCGTCGGCCATCGGGTCGGAGAACGGCACGCCCAGTTCGATCACGTCGGCGCCGGCCGCGACCAGCGCGTGCATCACCGGCACGGTGGCTTCGAGGGAGGGATCGCCGGCGGTGATGAAGGGGATCAGCGCCTTGCGGTGCTGTGCCTTCAATGCAGCGAATCGGATGTCTATGCGGTTCATGCGAGCAGCCCGTTGAAAGCCCCTCTCCCGCTTGCGGGAGAGGGGTTGGGGTGAGGGCAAGTGGAAATGTGGGCGATAGCTGTCACGCAGCCGCTCCGTCTGCCCTCATCCGGCGCTGCGCGCCACCTTCTCCCGCTCGCGGGAGAAGGGATCGACGCGACTCTTCCGTTGAAAGCCCCTCTCCCGCCTGCGGGAGAGGGGTTGGGGTGAGGGCAAGCCCGGATCACAGCGACATCCCTTCGCGCGCGGCGATCGTGTGCACGTCCTTGTCGCCGCGGCCGGACAGGTTGCACAGCACGATCGCGTCCTTTGGCAGCTCCCGCGCCAGCTTCGTCGCCTGCGCGATCGCATGGCTGGATTCCAGCGCCGGCAGGATGCCCTCGCAGCGCGCGAGCTGGTGGAATGCTGCCAGCGCTTCGTCGTCGCTCACGCCGACGTATTGCGCGCGACCGGCATCCTTGAGGAATGCGTGCTCCGGGCCGACGCCGGGATAGTCCAGGCCGGCCGACACCGAATGCGTCTCGATGATCTGGCCGTCGTCGTCGCACAGCACGTAGGTGCGGTTGCCATGCAGCACGCCCGGACGGCCGGCGGCCAGCGACGCGGCGTGATGCCCGGTGGCGATGCCCTCGCCCGCTGCCTCGGCGCCCACCAGGCGCACGTCGCGGTCGTTGAGGAAGGCGTGGAAGATGCCGATCGCATTGCTGCCGCCGCCGACGCAGGCGGTGACGGCATCGGGCAGGCGGCCGTATTCGGCCAGCATCTGCGCGCGCGCTTCGCGGCCGACAATCGCGTTGAAGTCGCGGACCATGCGCGGATACGGGTCCGGGCCGGCGACCGTGCCGATGATGTAGAACGTGTCGCGCACATTGCTGACCCAGTCGCGCATGGCCTCGTTGAGCGCGTCCTTGAGCGTGGCCGAACCGCTGGTCACCGGCACCACGGTCGCGCCGAGCAGGCGCATCCGGTAGACGTTGATCTTCTGCCGCTCGATGTCGGTGGCGCCCATGTAGACCACGCAGTCCAGGCCCAGGCGCGCGGCCACCGTGGCGCTGGCGACGCCGTGCTGGCCGGCGCCGGTCTCCGCGATGATCCGGGTCTTGCCCATGCGGCTGGCGAGCAGCGCCTGGCCGATGGTGTTGTTGATCTTGTGCGCGCCGGTGTGATTGAGGTCCTCGCGCTTGAGCAGGATGCGCGCACCCCCGACCTCCTCGCTCAGCCGCTGGGCGTGGTAGATCGGGCTGGGACGGCCGACGTAATGGGCCAGGTCGCGGTCGAACTCGGCGACAAAGGCCGGATCGACCCGCGCGGCGTCATAGGCCGCGGCCAGTTCCTCGAGCGGGCCGATCAGGGTCTCGGCGACGAAGCGGCCGCCGTAGCGACCGAAGTGACCGGAGGCGTCCGGGTAAGCGTGGAAGTCCACGACGCTCATGTCATTTCCTTTGAACCAATGCGGCAAGGCAGGCAGGAGTCCAGCTTGCTGGCGACTGGGGAGGGGGCGCCACCAGCAAGCTGGGCCTGCAACTACGGTTCCCACCTTATCGCACGGTGCTGGCCACAAAAACCTATAAAATTGGCCTGACCTGTCAGGAAATCTCACATCTCATGAGCCGCGACCTGCCCCCGCTCAATGCCCTGCGCGCGTTCGAGGCGGTCGCCCGGCTGGACAGCGTCAGCCGCGCGGCCGACGAACTTCACGTCACCCATGGCGCGGTCAGCCGGCACCTGCGGGCGCTGGAGGAGACGCTCGGGACGGCGCTGTTCGTGCGCCAGGGTCGCGGCCTGGCACTGACACCGGCGGGCCGGCGCCTGCACGAAGCCGCCGAAGCGGCATTCGAGCCGCTGCGCGGCGCCTGGGCGGAATTGCGTCGCCGGCCCCAGCAGGCACCGCTGGTGCTCGGCTGCCCCGGCAGCGTGCTGGCGCGCTGGATGATTCCACGGATTGAGCGCCTCGCGCGCGACTTGCCGGATCTCAAGCTGCACCTGTCGGCAAGCGAGACGGCCCCGGATGCGCAACTGAGCGGGCTCGATGCGGCGCTGCTGATCTCGCAGGCGCCGTGGCCGGCGGATTGGCAGGTGCACGAGCTTGCCGCCGAGCGCATCGGGCCGGTACTGAGCCCGCGACTGGAAGGTCACGAGCGCCTGCTGACGTCGCCTGCGACTTCGCTGCTGGGCGAGCCGCTGCTGCACACCACCTCGCGACCGCAAGCGTGGCAGGACTGGGCCGTCCGCATGGGACTGGACCCGGCAGCGCTTCGGCTGGGCACCGGGTTCGAGCACTTGTACTACCTGCTCGAAGCCGCGCAGGCGGGACTGGGCGCGGCGATCAGCCCGGAGCCGCTGGTGGCCGAGGATCTCGCTGCAGGAAGGTTGCTTGCGCCATGGGGCTTCGTGGCGACGGACGGATGCTGGGCGCTGTGCGCGCCCAAGCGCAGCAGCGATCCGCGCGTGCCGCGGCTGGCCAGGTGGCTGCGCGCCGAACTGGCCACTACCCCGCCTGTGTAGGAGCGAGCTTGCTCGCGAACGGGCGACCAACACACTGCCGACGCACGATCGCGAGCAAGCTCGCTCCTACGACAGCGTGTCGGCGCGGCGCACTTCTTCTACGAAGCGACGCATGCGCGCGGCATCCTTGATCCCCGGCGCGCTCTCGATACCGCTCGATACATCCACGCCCCACGGCCGCACGACACTGACGGCCTCGAACACGTTTTCGGGGACGATGCCACCTGCCAGCAGGAAGGGTTTTCCCAATTGCGCCGGAATGCGTGACCAGTCGAACGTGCGGCCGCTGCCGCCGGCACCGCCGACGGCGTGGCTGTCGAGCAGCAGCGCCGTCGCATCGGGATAGCGGGCGGACCAGTCGATGCCCTGCCCGGCTTGATCGCCCATGGCAATGGCCTTCATGTACGGCAGGCCGAAGCTGCGACAGAACGCTTCGTCCTCGACACCATGGAACTGCAGCAGCGTCGGGCGCACCTGCGCGATGACGCCGCGCACTTCCTCGGCCGCGTTGTCCATGAACAACGCGACGGCCTCGATGCCGGCGGCCACTTCCTTCCTCAACGCCGCGGTCTGCGCGATTTCGAGGCGCCGCGGACTGCGCTGTGCGAACACCATCCCGATCGCATCCACGCCCAGGTAGCAGGCCAGGCGGATGTCTTCGGCGCGGGTCATGCCGCAGAACTTGATGCGGGTGTGGCGCAGGCTCACAGCGCCGCCTCGGACGGCAAGCCATCTGACAGCGTGACCTCCGCCGGCAGGCCCCATTGCGCCGGATAGCGCGGGCCGAGGAACACCAGCCCCGCCGACGGCGCGGTCGGACCGGCCACCGTGCGATCGCGACCGGCAAGCAGTTGCGCGATCCACGCCTCGGGCTGCTCGCCGCTGCCGATCATCAACAGGCTGCCGACGATGTTGCGAACCATGTGATGCAGGAACGCATTGGCCTGCACCTCGACCTCGACGACCTCGCCATCGCGGCGAACACTGATCGCCTGCATCTCGCGCATCGCGTGCGGCGCCTGGCAATGCACGGTGCGGAACGCGGAAAAGTCGTTCTCGCCCAGCAGCGCCTGCGCGGCACGATCCATCGCATCGGCATCGAGCGGACGCCGTTCCCAGCTCAGGTACTGGCGACCCAGCGCCGGGCGCACCGGGCGATTGAGGATGCGGTAGCGATACCGGCGCGCGCGTGCCGAGAATCGTGCATGGAAGTCGTCCGGCACCGGCTGGCACCAGCGCACGCACAGCTGCGGCGGCAGGCGGCTGGTGACGCCGAGCATCCAGCCGCGCGGATCACGTACCGCGGCGCTGTCGAAGTGGACGACCTGGCATGCGGCGTGCACGCCGGCGTCGGTGCGACCGGCGCAGACCACCTCGACCGGATGCCCGGCGACGAACGTCAGCGCCTGCTCGAGCGCGGCCTGCAGGGTCTGCTCGCCCTCCCGCTCCGGCTCGCCATGCTTGCTCAGCCGTTGCCAGCCCGAGAACCCGCTGCCGTCGTATTCGACGCCGAGGGCATGGCGCCGCGACGGGGGGGCGTCGACGGCGGTTGCGGTTTCGACCACGCTTCAGTCCAGTTGATCAGTCCGGCAAGAGGGGTCCGGCAGGGTCAGTCGAGTTCCTGCAGCATCCGCGAGGCGTGCTGGCGTGCGACCAGGTCACCATTGATCACCACTTCGGCGAGCAGCTGGCGGGCGCTTTCGCGGTCGCCCAGGTCCAGGTAGGCGCGGGCAAGTTCGAGACGCTCCTGGCCCGGCTGCGTCGCCATCGACGGCTCGACGCGGCCCTTGGTGTCGGCCGATGAGACGTGCCATGCCGGCGCCGTCGCGCTGGGTGAAGACGTGCCGGGAGCCGGTGCTGCGGCGGGTGCCGGGGCTGCCGCCCTTTGCAGTTCGAATGCCGGCACCGGCGCTTCCTCGACGCGCAGATCCGCTTCGGCCTGGACCGGAGCGTGCTGCTGCCCGCGGTTGGACGATTCGGGGAACGAGGATTCGGCGAACGAGTCAGCGATCGACGTCACCGCGGCGGCATCGCCCGGCAGCGGCGCGCGGAACACCGGCTTGACCGGACGACGGCGCAGGAACCAGCCACCGACCATGACCAGCAGCAGCACGCCACCGCCGATCAGCCATGGCATTGCCGAACCGGCCTGCATCGCCTGGTCCTTCTGGTTGCTCTGCGCCAGGCGTTGCTGGGCGGCGGCCAGCTCGCTGTCCTTCATTGCGATCAGCTGCTGCTGCTTGCTCTGCAGTTGCTCCAGCTCGGCGACGCGGCCCTTGAGCTCCTGCAGCTCGGCCTCGCGCGCGGCGAGGGTTTCGGTGTTCTGTTGCAGTTCCTGACGCAGCATGTCGCCCTCACCACCGGCGTTGATGCCGGATTGTGTACCCGCCTGGGTAGCGCTGCTGGCGCCAGGCGGAACGATTTCCAGACGCGCATCGGCGCTGCGCGGGTTGGCCGTCGCAGTCGTTGCGTTTGCCGCCACCGGCGACGTTGCCGCAGAGGCGGCGATGCCGGCTTCGAGCGCCGGCTGCGGCACCGCGCGACGCGCGTCGCGCCACTGCCGCACCTGGCTGCTGACCAGCTGGCGCGCCTGCGTCGCATCGACGCTGGCCATCTGCTCGCCGGCCGGCAGTGCCAGCACCGCACCGGCCTTGAGCCGGTTGATGTTGCCGCCGATGAACGCTTCGGGGTTGGCGCGCAGCAGCGCGATCATCGCCTGGTCGAGGGTGAAGCCCTCGCCCTGCATGCGATCGGCAATCTGCGAAAGGGTGTCGCCGCGACGCACGGAGTATTCGCCGGCGAGATCGCCCGCGGGCATGGCTGCCGGCGCCGCGCTGGCGACCTGCATCGGCGCGGTCGCCGGTTCCGCCGCTGGCGTCGGAGTCGGCGCAATTGCGTTGGTGTCGTCGTTGTTGTCGCCGTCGGGACCGGCGGCGACGGATTCTTCAGCCGGGGCGGCCTCGGCAGGCGCGTCCGCCGGGGCGGCGGCCACTTCCGGTTCGAGCGGGCGCTCGACGATGTTGGGTGCGGAGACCACGGTCTCCTCGATCTGCGGCTGCAGCGGCGCCGAGACCGTACGCGGGGTGTCCAGCAGCGCCGAGTACTCGCGCACCAGCCTGCCCTGGCCCCAGTCGACCGAGACCAGGAAGGTGAGCAGCGAGTCGTTCACCGGCTGGTCGCTGGTGACGCGAATCACCGGCCGGCCGGCCGAGTCGAGCGCCGAGGCGAAGCGCAGCTCGGCCACGACGCCGCTGGGCGGTTGCAGGCCGATGCGGGCGAACACCAGCGGCGAAGCCAGCTCCGCCTGCAGGTTCTCCAGTTCGGACGGATCGTTGGAGACGATCGGAATTTCAGCCAGGAATGGCTGCCCGATTCGCGACTTGACCTCGATCTGGCCCAGCCCCAACGCCGACGCGGCGCCGCTGGCAAGGGCCAGCGCCAATGCCAGCACCGTGCGCGAGCCGCGCCTGGCCGGCTGTTTCACTTGACGTTGTTTCACTTCGGATCCCGATGCCGTCCCCCGGCGGCGACTCTAGCCTTCGCCGGGGTCAGGGGCAATTGAAACCGTCGCCGAATGCGATCGCGGCGACGGATTGAGGGCCGCGGGCAGTCCGTGAGCGGCCTTGCCGCCCCCGGCCGTGCTCAGTCGCGCATGCTCAGCCGCGCTCGGCCCAGACCAGCTCGGCCAGCTGGACCGCGTTGAGCGCCGCACCCTTGCGGATGTTGTCGGAGACGATCCACAGGTTGACCGCCCGCGGGTGCGAGAAGTCGTCGCGGATGCGGCCGACATAGACCGGATCGTTGCCCGAGGCGTGGGTCACCGGCGTCGGGTAACCGCCGGCCCTGGGCTCGTCGACCACTTCCACGCCCGGCGCGGTCAGCAGCATCTCGCGCACCTGCGCGGCCGTGATCTTCTCGCGGGTCTCGACGTTGACCGCCTCCGAGTGGCCATAGAACACCGGCACGCGCACCGCGGTCGGGTTCACCTGGATCGAGTCGTCGCCGAGGATCTTGCGCGTCTCCCAGACCAGCTTCATCTCTTCCTTGGTGTAGCCGTTGTCCTGGAAGTCGTCGATGTGCGGGATCAGGTTGAAGGCGATCTGCACCGGGAAACGATCCGGCTGCGGGTCCTGGAAGTTCAGCAGCGCGCCGGTCTGGCGGCCGAGCTCCTCCAGCGCCGAGCGGCCACCGCCGGACACCGACTGGTAGGTCGCCACGTTGATCCGCTCGATGCCGACCTTGCGGTGGATCGGCGCCAGCGCGACCAGCATCTGCATGGTCGAGCAGTTCGGGTTGGCGATGATGCCGCGCGGGCGGTTGGCCACCTGCTCGGGATTGACCTCCGACACCACCAGCGGCACGTCGTCGTCGTAGCGGAACGCCGAGGAGTTGTCGATCACCACCGCACCGGCGGCGGCGAACTTGGGCGCATATTCCTTGGAGATGCTGCCACCGGCCGAGAACAGCGCGATGTCGACACCGCTCGGATCGAATTTGGCCAGGTCCTCGACCACCAGTTTCTTCGCACCGAACTCGATCTTCTCGCCGGCCGAGCGTTCGCTCGCCAGCACGTGCAATTTGCCGATGGGGAACTGACGCTCGGCGAGGATCTTGAGCATGGTCTCGCCGACCGCGCCGGTGGCACCGACAATGGCAACGTTGCAGGAGTTCTTGGCGTTCATTGGTTCCTTGTGGTCCTGGTGGGTGGGAGCAGCCGGGATGTTTCCGGCGGGTGGGGTGATTGCATTATCGACTAACGGAGCTCCCTTCTCCCGCTTGCGGGAGAAGGTGGCCGGCAGGCCGGATGAGGGGAGGCACGATAGCCGCGGCCCTGCCCTCACCCCAACCCCTCTCCCGCGAGCGGGAGAGGGGCTCAGGTTTTCAGTGATTCAATGTTGACGGGTGTCGGCGGGTGACCTGCGTCGGGGCCGAAGCCCAGCGCGGCGATCAGGTTGTCGACGGCCAGACTGACCATCGCCCGACGCGTGGCGAGGCTGGCGCTGGCGATATGCGGGGTCAGCACGACATTGCGCAGTGCAAGCAGGCGCGGATTCACCGCCGGCTCGCCTTCGAACACGTCCAGGCCGGCGGCGGCCAGGCGCCCGGCGGACAGCGCCTCGGCCAGTGCATCCTCGTCGACCAGGCCGCCGCGGGCGATGTTGGTCAGCGTCGCGGTCGGCTTCATCTTCGCCAGCGCCGCAGCATCGACCAGATGATGCACCTGCGGCGAATACGGCAGCACCAGCACCAGGTGGTCGGCCTGCGCCAGCAGCGTGTCGAAATCCACGTACTGCGCGCGGCAATCACGCTCAATGTCTTCCGGCAGGCGGCTGCGGTTGTGGTACAGCACGCGCATGTCGAATCCGGCGGCACGGCGGGCGATGCCCTGCCCTATCCGGCCCATCCCGAGGATGGCCAGCGTCGAGCCGTGCAGGTCACCGCCCAGCAGGGTCTCGAAGCTCCACTGCCGCCACTGTCCCTCGCGCAGCCAGCGTTCGCCCTCGGTGATCCGCCGCGCCGCGGCCATCATCAGGGCGAAGCCGAAGTCGGCGGTGGTCTGGGTGAGCACGTCGGGCGTGTTGGTGACGAGGATGCCGGCACGGGTCAGCGCCGGCACGTCGAGGTTGTTGTAGCCGACGCCGACGTTGGCGATCGCGCGCAGGCGACTGGCGGCCGCGACTTCGGCCGCGCCAATCGGATCGTTGAGCGTGACCAGGGCACCGTCGCTACCGGCCAGCGCAGCGGCAATGGCCGCCGACCCGTGCTGGGTCACCTGCGCGGTGTCGATGACATCGAAGTGCTCACGCAGGCGTTCGACGATATCGGCGAACAGAGGTTGCGACACCCACACCCGCGGCCGCGCTTCAGCCATCGATCGAGCCTGCGATGCGCGGCGTCGGCAGTTCGACATCGCCGCACTGGGCACGGTGGCGCAGCGCCTGGTCCATCAGCACCAGCGCCACCATCGCTTCGCAGATGGGCGTGGCGCGGATGCCGACGCAGGGGTCATGGCGACCGGTGGTGACCACCTCGACGACGTTGCCGTGGACATCGAGGCTGTCGACCGGCAGGCGCAGGCTCGAGGTCGGCTTGAAGGCGACCGAGCAGCGCAGGGGCTGGCCGCTGCTGATGCCACCGAGGATGCCGCCGGCGTGGTTGGAGGCGAAGCCCCCCGGCGTCATGTGGTCGCGGTGCTCGCTGCCCTTCTGCGCGACCACGCCGAAGCCGTCGCCGATCTCCACGCCCTTGACCGCATTGATGCTCATCAGCGCGCTGGCCAGTTCGCCGTCGAGCTTGCCGTAGATCGGCTCGCCCCAGCCAGGCGGCACGCCGGTGGCGATCACGTCGACGCGCGCGCCGACCGAATCGCCGGACTTGCGCAGCGCGTCCATGTACAGCTCCAGCTCGGTGACTTGGCGGGTGTCGGGCCAGAAGAACGGATTGTCCTCCACCGCCGCCAGGTCGAAACCGTCGGGCACGATCTCGCCGATCTGCGACAGGTAGCCGCGGACCTCGACGCCATGACGGTCGGCCAGCCACTTCTTGGCGATCACCGCGGCGGCCACGCGCATCGTCGTCTCGCGCGCCGAGGAGCGACCACCGCCGCGCGGGTCGCGGATGCCGTACTTCTGCCAGTAGGTGTAGTCGGCGTGACCCGGGCGGAACTGCTCGGAAATCTTCGCGTAGTCCTTGCTGCGCTGGTCGGTGTTGCGGATCAGCAGCGCTATGGGAGTACCGGTGGTGACGCCTTCGTAGACACCGCTGAGGATCTCGACCTCGTCGGCCTCGTGACGCTGCGAGGTGTGGCGGGTGCGGCCGGTGGCGCGCCGTTCGAGGTCGCGGCGGAAGTCCTCCGGCGCGATCGCGATGCCGGGTGGGCAGCCATCGACGACGCAGCCGATCGCCGGGCCGTGGCTTTCGCCGAAGGTGGTTACCGAGAGCAGCTTGCCGAAGGTGTTGCTGGACACGGGGGATCCTGTTGTCGGGACCGGTGCACTCTAGCAATCGGAAATGGTTGCTGCCGGAACAAGCGCCACTCGAGCCCCTCTCCCGCTTGCGGGAGAGAGGTTGGGGTGAGGGTGGGAAGTGGCCGCAGCCACGAAGATCAAGAGCGCCCTCATCCGCCCTCCGGGCCCCTTCTCCCGCTAGCGGGAGAAGGGACTCCTCAGCCGCGCGCGTCCGCCAGCGCCTTGATCCTGGCGTGGTGCTCGACCAGATCGCTGCGCTCGACCACGAAGATGCCCATCTGGCCGACCTTGAACTCCACCCACGCCATCGGCAGTTCCGGCAGCAGAGCCACCAGCGCCTGCTCGGCTTCGCCGACTTCGCAGATCAAAAGGCCCTGCTCGCTGAGGTGGTCGGGGGCGTCGCGCAGGATCTTCAGCGCCAGGTCGAGGCCGTCGTCGCCGGCGCGCAGGCCCAGGTCGGGCTCGTACGAGTACTCCTTCGGCAGCGCATCGGTCTCGTCGTTGGTCACGTACGGCGGGTTGGTCACGATCAGGTCGTAGACCTCGCCCTGCAGGCCCTTGAACAGGTCCGACTTGCGCAGCGTGACGTTGTCGGCATGCAGCCGCGCCTTGTTCTCGTGCGCCAGCGACAGCGCATCGTCGTTGATGTCGGCGCCGTCGACCTGCCAGTACGGGTGGTAGTGGCCGGTGGCGATGGCAATGCAACCCGAACCGGTGCACAGGTCGAGCACGCGCTCGACTTCGCGACCGCCCAGCCACGGTTCGAAGCCGGCGGTGATCAGTTCAGCGATCGGCGAGCGCGGCACGAGGGCGCGGCGGTCGCTCTTGAAACTCAGCCCGGCGAACCAGGCCTCACCGGTCAGGTAGGCGGCCGGAACGCGCTCAATGATGCGGCGCTCGAACAGCGCCAGCACCCGCGCCTTCTCGTCCGCGGTCACGCGCGAGGTGCCGTACACCGGGCTCAGGTCGTGCGGCAGGTGCAGCGCATGCAGCACCAGCTGGGTGGCTTCGTCCAGGGCGTTGTCGTAGCTGTGTCCGAAGGTGAGGCCCGACTCGTTGAAGCGGCTGCCGCCGTAGCGGATCAGGTCGATGATCGAGACCTGTTCGAACTGAACGGCCTGGAAGGTGGCGGAGCCGGACATGGCGAGGCCTTGCATTGGGGGTCGGCGATTATACCGGGCGACCGGTATCATGCCCGCGCGCCCAGCCGGGGCGGCCGTTCAAGAGACATCATGTTCAACCGCACCACCGTGCTCATCCTGATCGCCGCCCTCGCCGCCGCCCTGGGGCTGTGGGCCGCGCAACGCCATTTCGGTCCGGTCACCGCCTCCAAGTGGCCGCAGACCCAGGCCGTGCGCCTGTTCGAGCCGGCCCGCGAGCTGCCCTCGTTCTCGCTGCGCCAGTCCGACGGCACCGCGCTGGTACCCGGTGAGCTCAAGGGCCACTGGACGCTGGTGTTCCTCGGTTTCACCCATTGCCCGGACGTATGCCCGACCACCCTGGCGGAAATGGCCCGCGCGCAGAAGCAGTGGGCGGCCCTGCCGGAAGCCACCCGCCCGCGCGTGCTGTTCGTATCAGTCGATCCCGAGCGCGACACGCCGGACCTCGTCGGCGAGTACGCCCACGCCTTCCACCGCGACACCCTGGCCGCCACCGCCGACATCCCGGCACTGGAAGGCTTCGCCAAGTCGCTGAGCATGGTCTTCGCCAAGGTGCCGGCGGCGGATGGCGCGCCGGCCGACCAGTACAGCGTCGACCACAGTGCCTCGATGGCGGTCCTCGACCCGCAGGGCCGCATGGCCGGCATCGTCCAGCCCCCGTTCGACCCGAAGGCGATCGCCGCCGACATGACCGCGCTGACGCAGGCGGCTGCAGGAGCGCGCGCCGAATGAGTCTGGTCACTGCCCTCACCTATGTGCTGCCGCATCGCCTGCTGTCGTCGATGGCGCGCTCGCTGGCCTACTCGGACACGCCGTGGATCAAGCAGTGGCTGATCGACACGGTCACGCGCAAGTTTGGCGTCAACCTGGCCGAAGCGGCCGAGCCGGATCCGCAGGCGTATCCGACCTTCAATGCCTTCTTCACCCGCGCGCTCAAGCCCGGCGCCCGCGTTGCCGACGCCGATCCGCGCTCGCTGCTGATGCCCGCCGATGGCCGCATCAGCCAGTGCGGCCCGATCGAAAACGGCCGCATCTTCCAGGCAAAGGGCCAATCGTTCACCGCCGCCGAGCTGCTCGGTGACGACGATGCCGCCGAGCCGTTCGACAACGGTCTGTTCGCCACCGTGTACCTGTCGCCCAAGGATTACCACCGCGTGCACATGCCGTGGGGCGGCAAGCTGCGCGAGACCGTGCACGTGCCTGGTCGTCTCTTCAGCGTCGGCCCGGCCGCGGTGCGGAACGTGCCGCGCCTGTTCGCCCGCAACGAACGCCTGGTCTGCCACTTCGACACCGATTTCGGACCGATGGCGATGGTGATGGTCGGTGCGCTGCTGGTCTCGGGCGTGGAGACGGTGTGGAGCGGCGTGGAGATTCCGCGCTACGGCGACACGGTGACCGTCAAGGACTACCGCGGCGCCGACATCACCCTGGAGCGGTTCGCCGAGATGGCGCGCTTCAACTACGGCTCGACCGTGATCGTGCTGCTGCCGCCGGGCGTGGCGGCGCTTGACCCGGCGCTGAAGGGTGAATCGCCGGTGCGGCTGGGTGAAGTGCTGGCGCGTCGAACGGACGCGGCATAGCAAGCGTCCTTCATTCCCGCACCCCGTATCCCGTCATTCCCGCGAAGGCGGGAACCCCGTGTCGTTGCTTCTGACGCGACTGGAAGCCGCTGGGTCCCCGCCTTCGCGGGGATGACGGCAAAATGCTGTGAGCGCTCCCCCTCGCCCGCATGCGCCTCAACCCTCGCAGCCGTCCAGCTTGATCTTCTGCCCCGGCCTGATCGCATAGCGCGGCGCCTTGAGCTTGTTGACCTTGGCCAGGTCGCCGGTATCGCACTGGAACTTCTGCGCGATCGCGGTCAGTGTTTCACCGCGCTTGACGGTATAGGACGCCGGCTTGGACGCCTTCTTCGATGCCGGCTTGGCCGCTGCCACCGCGCCGGCCGAACCGGTGCCCGCACTCTCGGCCTCATACACCGCCTCGCTCGAATCCACCGGCGTGACCGGCCCGGTCCGCACGATCGCCGAGCTGGCATCGCTCATCACCAGCGTATGCGCCAGGTCGGCGCGCTGGCCCTGCACGCACCAGCGGTTGTACAGGCCGACGATCCTGGTGGTGGCATTGAGCGTGGTGCCGGCAGGCAGGTAGCGGTCGGCCTCGTAACGCGGATTGAGGTTGCGCAACGCGCGCATGTAGCCGTCACGCGAACCATTGCTGCCCAGGCAGATCGTCAGCTCGTAGATCGAGCTGGGCTTGCTCAGGCGCAGCCCGGCCGCGCGTGCGTCGACCTTCGGGAAGCTCAGGCCATATTCCTTGGGATGCAGGAACAGCCACGCCGCGGCGATCACCATCGGCACGTAGTCGCGGGTTTCGGCCGGGAACTGGTTGTAGACCGACTCGTCCCAGAAGTTGCGCCCGCCCGAGCTGTTGTAGACGCGCAGCGCGCGGCCTTCGCCGCCGTTGTAGGCGGCCAGCGACAGCTCGATGCTGCGGTTGAGCTCGCCCAGGCGCTCGTTGAAATAGGACGCCGCCGCCTGCGCCGATGCGCGGGCGTCGTAGCGGGTATCGAAGCCGGTACCGTCTTCACCCAGGCCGAAGCGGCGGCCGGTGCCGTACATGAACTGCATCGGCCCGGCGGCGCCGGCGCGCGAGGTCGAATGGACGCGTCCGTTGGATTCCTTGGCCATCACGCCGAACAGTAGCGCCTCGGGCAGGCCGGCGCGCTCGAACTGCGGCCACATCGCCTGGCGCAGGTACTGGTAGTTCTCGTGGGTGTCGATCAGCGCCGGGCGCATGTCGGTCAGCCAGCGGCGGATGCCGGCCTGCACGGCCGGGTTGTACTGCACCATCTTGACGAAGCGCTCGCCGTCGGCACTGAGCAGCGCCGCGGCGCGGGCGGCCTCGGGCACATCGGCGGTGATGCTGCCTGCGCCTTCGTCGTCGTTGTCCTCGGGCAGGTCGTCGCCCGATGCCAGGTCGGCGTTCTGCTTCAGCAGGCGCTTGTAGGCGGTCAGCATGGTCGTGGGCGAGCAGCCCTTCTGCTTCACGCAGGCGGCCATCACGTCTTCCATGTCCTCCAGCGCCGCATCGACCTCGGTGCGTCCCGACGGATCGGCATTGCCGACCTTGACGATGGCCTGGCGATAGCGGGCCTCGGCGGCCTGCATGCGCTGGTCGAGTGCCTCCACGGCAGCCTGGTCACGCTTTGAGAGGGCATGCGCGCTCGGCGCAAGTGTGGCGAAACCGAGCGCGAGCAGCGCGACGGAAGGACGAACCAGTGCGGGCATGGACGACAACTGCAAGCGGGGGACTGGGAGGGTAGCGTTGCCTTGTGAACGCCGGCAAGCACTGTTGCAGCCGGAGTGCGTGAATGGGGATAGGCGTGGCAAATGCGGCCCGCCTCGGCTCCGGCATCGCCCCGCCGGGAAACTTTCCCGGTGTCCGTGCGCGCCCGAGCAGCATTCGGCGGCGCCGCATAGAATCGTCCGCACTTCCCCACTGACCCGAGAGCACGGACCCGGACATGGTCACCACCACAGGCACGACCACAGGCACGATCCTCATCGGCAAGGCCGTCACCACCCCGACCTCCCTGCCCGACAGCCACGGCCAGGTGTACCTGCTGCCCAAGTTCGGCAACCGCCATGGACTGGTCGCCGGCGCCACCGGCACCGGCAAGACCGTGACCCTGATGACACTGGCCGAAGGCTTCTCGCGCCTGGGCGTGCCGGTGTTCCTGGCCGACGTGAAGGGCGACGTCGCCGGCCTGGCGATGGCCGGCACCAGCAACGACAAGCTGCAGGCCCGCGTTGCCGAGATCGGCATCGGCGACTACGCCAGCCAGGCCAGCCCGGTCGTGTTCTGGGACCTGTTCGGCAAGCTCGGCCACCCGGTGCGGACCACCGTCAGCGAGATGGGCCCGACCCTGCTGGCGCGCGTGCTCGAACTCAACGACACCCAGTCGGGCGTGCTCGACATCGTCTTCAAGCTCGCCGACGACCGCGGCCTGCTGCTGCTCGACCTGGAGGACCTGCGTGCCCTGCTCGGCCTGGTCGCGGCCGAGCGCAAGGACATCTCCACCAGTTACGGCCTGGTCAGCGCGCAGTCGATCGGCGCGATCCAGCGCTCGCTGCTGCGCCTGGAGCAGGAAGGCGGCGAGATGTTCTTCGGCGAGCCGGCGCTGGAACTGACCGACCTGATGCGCACCCACACCGACGGTCGCGGCGTGGTCAACGTCCTCGCCTCCGACCAGCTGGTGCTGAAGCCGCGACTGTATTCGAGTTTCCTGCTGTGGCTGCTGTCGGAGCTGTTCGAGAACCTGCCCGAGGTCGGCGACCTCGACAAGCCCAAGCTGGTGTTCGTCTTCGACGAGGCCCACCTGCTGTTCGACGACGCTCCGCCGGCACTGCAGCAGCGTGTCGAACAGGTGGTGCGCCTGATTCGCTCCAAGGGCGTGGGCGTTTACTTCTGTTCGCAGTTTCCCGACGACGTGCCCGACAACATCCTCGGCCAGCTCGGCAATCGCGTGCAGCATGCATTGCGGGCGTTCACGCCGCGCGACCAGAAGGCGGTGAAGACCGCGGCGCAGACCTTCGTCGCCAACCCGGCGCTGGACGTGGCGCAGACCATCTCCCAGCTCGGCACCGGCGAGGCATTGGTATCGACGCTGCAGGAGAAAGGCGTGCCGATGCCCGTGGAAAAGACCCTGGTGGCGCCGCCGCGTTGCCGCATGGGCGCGATCACCGACGCCGAACGCGCGCAGGTCCGCGCCAGCAGCCCGGTCGGGCACAAGTACGACACCCGCATCGACCGCGACTCGGCCGCCGAGGCGCTGGCGCAGAAGGCAACCGCCGCGACCGAGCAGGCCAAGGCGCCGCCGGCGCGCACGCGCGAGCAGGACGATGCCGACGAAGGCGGTTTCAGCCAGTCGGTGAAGGATGCCGTGTTCGGCACCAAGCGCCGCCAGGGGATGGTCGAGACCATGGCCAAGCAGACCGCGCGAACGGTCGGCAACCAGATCGGCCAGCAGATCCTGCGCGGCCTGCTGGGTGGGATCTTTGGCGGCAAGGGTCGGCGCTGATTCGCATGTGATCCCGTCGTTCCCGCGTAGGCGGGAACCCATGGACGTTGCCTCTGACCCGTCATTCCCGCGAAGGCGGGAACCCAGTGCCTTCGCCGTTGATCGATCCGGCCAGCAGGACCCGAAGCACGACAAAGCCAAAGTCGCTGGGTTCCCGCCTTCGCGGGAATGACGGGTTTCTAATGACGGGTTTCTAGGGAATGACGGGTTCTTGGGGAATGACGGGATTGGGCGAACCGCGAGGCAAAAGCCCACGTCCTTGGATTCCCGCCTTCGCGGGAATGACGAGTGTGGGGAGCCCGCCTTCGCGGGAATGACGGGTTTTCGGGCGAATGACTGCCCCCTTGTCCGCCCGCCCCGCCGCGCCACGTTGTCCCCTGCGCGCGCCAGCTTCGGGGGAACTGTGCCGTGCGTGTCGACATCACGGCCGGAGGCGCCGACACGCCCCCGCTCCGGCCACTGCGCCCCCGAGGCGCCTGGAGATGTCCATGTCCCGCACCCCCTTGTTGCTGCTCACGCTGGCCTGCGCGTCGGCCATGGCACTGGCGTTTCCCGTCCGCGCCCAGCAGGCCAACCGCGCCATTGTCGCGATCTACCATGTCGCTCCCGGCAAGCAGCTCGAATTCCTCAAATGGATGTCCGCGCGCGAAGCCATCGACCGCGAGGCCGGCGTCGGCGCCACGCAGTGGTATGCCCACCTCAACGGCGACAGCTGGGACTACGTTGCGATCTCGCCCGACGTCGATGACGCCACCTCCGACAAGCTCGATGAGCTGGCGAGCAAGAAGGGACTCAAGGTCGGACCACAGGGCGGACTGGAGTTCCGCTCGATGGTCGCCGCGCACACCGACACCCTCGCCGCCGGCCCGATGACGGCGGCACAGCTGGTCGAACGCGTCAGCAAGCCCTGATGAAGCCGTGCCCGGCGGCGGTGAGTGCCGCCGCCGGGAGGTTCATCGCTTCGGGTCGCGTGCACGCCGCGGCCGGGTCGTACTTGAGCAGCGTCGACGGCTCTGCGATAACGATGGCCCCATTCCCGCTCCCCCGACGATGTCCCGCTGGCGCCCCCCTGCCGAGAAAAGCACCGCCCTGATCACCCGCGGCGGGCACGATCGCCTCAAGTCCGAGCTCGACGAGCTGTGGCGCATCAAGCGCCCGGAAGTGGTCAAGGCACTGGCCGCGGCGGCCGCCGAGGGCGACCGCTCCGAAAACGCCGAGTACACCTATCGCAAGAAGCAGCTCGGCGAGATCGACCGGCGCGTGCGTTACCTCAGCAAGCGCCTGCCGTCCCTGCGCATCGTCGATACCGTGCCGACCGACCCGGAAGCGGTGTTCTTCGGTGCGCGCGTGGAAGTCGAGAACATCGCCAGCGGTGAAAGCCAGCGCTATCGCATCGTTGGCCCGGACGAGACCGATGCGCGCGCGGGCTGGATCAGCATCGATTCGCCGCTGGCACGGGCGATGCTCAAGAAGCGCCTGGACGACGAGTTCGAAGCGATGCTGCCCGGCGGCGCCGCGCGCTTCGTGATCGTCGACGTCAGCTACGATGATGCTGACGCCTGAGCCTGGCATGACAGATGTCGTGCTGCGCGAGGCGATGGTTACCGACGCGGCCGCGATCAGTGCGCTCGTCTGCGAATTGACCACTCGCTGGATAGCACCGGACTGCACGCCCGACGGCGCGACGCGACTGCTGCAGATGCTGGCGCCCGACCCCACGGCCAGGCGCATGGACGAGGGCTTTCGCTACCTTGTCGCGCAGCGCGGCCACGTCCTCGTCGGCGTCGCGGCATTGCGCCCGCCTGCTCATTTGTTCCATCTGTTCGTCGCCGACGCGGCGCAGCGACAAGGATTGGCGCGGCGGCTGTGGCGAACCGTGCGGACCTGGGTGGACGACTCCGCACCGATCACGGTCAACGCTTCCCGGCATGCGCTGGCGGTCTACCGCAAGTTCGGCTTCGAGGCGACCGCTGCGGAAGCCAGCGAGCACGGCATCGTGTCCACGCCGATGGTGTGGCGCCCCGGCGACGAAGTGTGATGCCTATCACCACCGGGTCACGCACGACTATTTCGCGTTGACGCCGTTTTAACATTTCTCATACCGTCCTCTCGCCCTGCGGCACAGGAGTGCCGTCGGGTCATCTCTCAAGGGGAGTTTCAAAAATGGGGAAGTTCAACGTTCTGGTCCTGGCGCTTGCCATGGCCGGTGTAAGCACTGCCGCATCGGCTGCCGAGGGGTCGGGAGTCTATGTGCGCGGTGAAGTCGGCAATTCCACGCTGCATGTCGATGGCGACTCCGCCGTAGACACCGCGATGAACGGCTGGCTGGGATACAGCTTCAACTCGCTGATCGGCGTCGAGGCCCATTACGGCTCGCTCGGCAAGGACAGCGACCAGGGTTCGACGATCGAGATGAACGCAACCGGCATCGGCCTGCGCCTGAAGCATGAGTTTGCGGGCGGTGCTTACTACGTCGCCGGACGCGCCGGCATGGAGCGCATCGAAAGCCAGTTCACCGATGAAGGTTTCGGCATCGATCTCACCGAAGAGGAAGAGAACCCGTACGCCGGCCTGGGCATGGGCTATAACGTCAACAAGAACTTCGCCGTGACCGGCTACTGGGACACGCGTACGGTGCCGTTCTTCTTCGGTGACGAGCGTGTCGACACGCTCACGGTCGGCGGCGAATACCGGTTCTGAACAGATTGTTCTGATCCAATCGTTCTGCACGGATCGCCGGCAACAGCTCGCAAACCCGGCAATGGCCACCTTCGGGTGGCCATTGTCGTTGCGCGTCTCAGTCGTCGAACGCGACTTCGCCGAACAGGTCGTGCTCGTCGCTGCCCATGATCTCGACGTCGACGAACTCGCCCGGCTTGAGGCCGGCCATGAAGCCGTTCTGGATCTGCACCAGGCCGTCGATCTCCGGCGCATCGGCCATCGAGCGCGCGATCGCCAGCTCGCCGTCGAGCGCGTCGACCAGGCAGCGCTGGATGGTGCCGACCTTGGCTTCGAGCTTGGCCGCGGAAATCTCCGCCTGCCGCTCCATGAAACGCGCAAGGCGCTCGGCCTTGACCTCTTCCGGCACCGGATCGGGCAACGCATTGGCGCTGGCACCCTCGACCGGCGAATAGGCGAAGGCGCCGACGCGGTCGAGCTGGGCCTCGTCGAGGAAGTCCAGCAACTCTTCGAACTCGGCCTCGGTCTCGCCGGGGAAACCGACGATGAAGGTCGAGCGGATGGTGATGTCCGGTGCGATCGCGCGCCAGCGCTGGATCCGCTCGAGCGTCTTGTCGACCGCGCCCGGGCGCTTCATCAGCTTGAGCACGCGCGGGCTGGCGTGCTGGAACGGGATGTCCAGGTACGGCAGCAGCTTGGGCATGCCGTTGGCGCCGGTTTCGGCCATCAACGGGATGATGTCGTCGACGTGCGGATACGGATACACGTAGTGCAGGCGGGTCCAGATGCCCAGCTCGCCCAGCCCCTCGCACAGCGCCTTCATCCGCGTCTGGTAGGACTTGCCGCGCCATTCGTGCTGCGCATACTTGACGTCGACGCCGTAGGCCGAGGTGTCCTGCGAGATCACCAGCAGTTCCTTGACGCCGCCCATGGCCAGCTTCTCGGCCTCGCGCAGCACCTGGTCGACCGGACGGCTGACCAGATCGCCGCGCATCGACGGGATGATGCAGAAGCTGCAGCGGTGATTGCAGCCTTCGGAAATCTTCAGGTAGGCGTAGTGCTTGGGCGTCAGCTTGATACCGGTGTCGGGCACCAGGTCCAGGAACGGATCGTGCCTGGGCGGCAGCGCCGCATGCACGGCGCTCATCACGCTGCCGTAGTCCTGCGGGCCGCTGATCGACAGCACGCCCGGATGCGCCTCGCGGATCTGCTCGGGCTTCTTGCCCAGGCAGCCGGTGACGATGACCTTGCCGTTCTCGGCAATCGCCTCGCCGATCGCGTCCAGCGACTCGGTCACGGCCGAGTCGATGAAGCCGCAGGTGTTGACCACGACCACGTCGGCATCGTCGTAGGTCTGGACGATGTCGTAGCCCTCCACGCGCAACTGGGTGAGGATGCGTTCGGAGTCGACCAGCGCCTTGGGGCATCCGAGGCTTACGATGCCTATCCTAGGTTGACGATTTCCCGTATCTAGTTGTTTCATAAGGTTTTTTACAAGACCCGAATCTACTTTCCTTGGGCACGCCCAAGGCGACGAAACTGATTAACAAGATGATATCTTGTTGATTTAATTGAAAATATCGCAACAGGCGGCTTGGGATGTGCCCAAGGCACTGGTTGATTCGCCCCCAAGGCACTGGTCGATTCGTGCGTTTCGGATACCCGCAGGTACCAAAAAGGCCGGGGCGGCATTCTACCTTCCGATAGGCCCTCCGACTCTGTTAGCCGAGCTGCGTGGCCTACCCGCCTCGGCCTTGCGTAGCAGCCGTTCAGCCCACAAACTGAACCGCGAGTCGCCTAGGGGGCGCGTAAGTGTTTGATCCTTCGTATCGACCGCACTACGGGGCCGAAAGAACTAACCATGGTGGTTGATTAGTGGAACACGCAGGCCCACTATACCCGCTAGCCCGGGTCCGGGAGATCGTCGCCAACGACAAGGTGACGTTCTCCTTCGATGCAGAAGCGGACTACCAACAACTTGGCCTCTCAAAGGAAGAAGCACTTGCGTGCATCGACGCGCTCCTGCCAAGCGAGTACCGCAAGTCGCTTTCCTACGACGGACAACAGCCCTTCGATGACTACGTTACTGCCCCGCAAAAAGCACCTGCGGAACCTAGACCTGTCCGCCTCTACATCAAATTTCGCATCCCTTCGCCACGCTGCGTAGAGCAGCTGTACGTAACGTCGTTTCACGAATCAACGTATTAAGACGTGGATGCCTTCACATGACGCATATCTGCCCAGCCTGCGAAACCGGCACACTTGCCGCACGAGTGAGTGATCGGACGATTCGTTTCGAAGGCCACCAACTTCGTGTCCCAAATCTGCACTATTCCGAATGCCCGGTGTGCGGCGAAAAGGTTGTACTGCCTGCACAAGCCAAGCGTAATGAGGTTGCCTACGCTGACGCCAAGAAGGCGCATCTCGGACTGTGGAGTTCCGGGAAAATTGAGTCTTTCCGCAGGCAATGGGAGTTGACGCAAAGCGTTGCGTCCCAACTCTTCGGCGGCGGAACTAACGCCTTCTCAAAGTATGAGCGAGGCGAGGTCATACACACCAAGGCAATGGACTTGCTGATGCGCGTATTTGACCAAAGCGAAGAAGCAAGAGCGCTTCTAACGGAATTCGCCGGTGTCACACTTCCGAGTGTTCCCGCATGGGAAACGATTAGGCCCGCGCCTGCGCCAAGGAGGCACGCTAGTGCAACCGCGGTCATGCGCAGCTATGGAGCGGTGAAGCACCTTGCTGCAAATGAGCATTGGGAAACGTGCGAAGTCACCCATGGCAACTAAGAAATCTATCGCGTCGAGGAAGGCGCCAAAGAAGGTCGACGCTAGCGAGGTAACTCGTTACTTCTACTTGAACGATATTTCGCTTTGGGAGACTTCCCTGCGGCGTGACCGCGAATTTCGCTGGGGTGAACACACCTCAGACAAGTGCGACACTCAGACTTTCAGAATAGTAGAACCCGAAATTCTCGAAGTGGACGTCGAGGGCGAAGAACAAAAGCAGATAATGCTACGGGCCTTGGTTAGACTTGGAGTTCGCTTAGTCCCAACGGAACAGGAAAATCCTGACCCCATCTACACCTTGGAAGCAGCCTTTTGCGCGGATTACTTCGTTTTGACTCCGCCAAGTGAAGAGGCATTTCAAGAGTTTGTAGACTTCAACTGCGTGCACAACGTGTGGCCATTCTGGCGCCAGCATGTTTTCGACACACTCAAGAGAGCTTCTTTGCCCGTGCCTTCGGTCCCACTTTTCGCAGGCCAGAGCAAGTATCGGCGAAAGAGAGTAAGTATTTCACGAGTGCTAACCGCCCCTGAAACATCCGAGCAAGGTTAGCGCTCATCGCACCAAAGAAAAACCCCGGAACTTCCGGGGTTTTTCTTTGGTGACGAGAACAACCTCGTCCAATCTACATGCGACAAATCTGGGTCACTCACTAGCTCCATCGTCCGAACCAGGGCGAATTGTGGTGAGGCGAAAACCTACGAACGGAGCCCGTCTCCCGCGCTTCCTGTGTTGCGCAATTTGAATGCGGAGTTCCGTGAGCACGTTCGATATGGACCGCTGAAGCCGCGCGCGCGGTTCCTGCGTCATGGGCGTTTGATCGAAGTTGTAGCCGTGCAACTGGCCGATCATGGCCCTGATGTCAGGCTGATCCAACGAGACACCCTCCCAGTCGTGTGCGAACAGGTTCCGAATCTTCCGCGCTACCTCGAGATCCTCGTATTGCTCCTTCGTAAGAAGGCCAATTGCATAGGCTGCCTTCATCCTCGCCGCAAGGGTTCCCAGCGGAGCATTGAAGCCCTCGACCAAGTCCTTGGATTGCTTGCAATCAATCAGATAGGTCAGAAGGAGGCGACCTAAAGTGTCTTCAGCGAAAGCAGCCAGCGCTAGAGCGAGCCCACGTTCATCATGTGCTGAAAGGGCTCGGTTAAACCGATTGATCGAGTTGAAGTCCGGGTCGGCGGACTCATGGACGCCTTCGACCTTCCCACTGACCGCATCCGCTGCCATGCATCAACCCCTGCCATTCGACTTACGCGAATCTACCTACAGTATCCCAAGGGCAACCGAGGCTGACGAAACCGACTTTGGGATTGGCTAGGGACATTGAGAGAACCGGGCTTGTCGAGTTGCAGTCGCGCCAAGCGCAGCGAGCGACCTGCTGGCCACGCGCTCGGCGGCTACAGCAGGTCCCTCGCTGCGCTCGGGACGACAGGATGGCTGCGGATTATAGCGCCGGCGCTAGAATCAACCGGGCCGATGCTGCCGCGAAGCTGAACACTTCCGGCAGCCAGCGCCCGCCGATAACTGAATGGACCTCTCCCCCATGGCCCACTGGATCGATCTGGACACCCCGCATGGCCCGGTCAGGGCCTGGCGCGCCGAGCCGACCGGCCCCTCGAAGGGCGCCGTGATCGTGTTGCAGGAGATTTTCGGCGCCAACGCCCACATCCGCAGCGTCGCCGAGCGCTTCGCCGCGGCCGGTTTCGTCGCCCTGGCGCCGTCGCTGTACGACCCGGTGGCGCCCGGCGCCGAGCTTGGCTACGACGAGGCCAGCACGCAACGCGGTGTTGCCCTGCGCAACGACCTGGGATTCGACCGCGCGGTCGACATCATCAGCGAGGCGGCCGACGAACTGCATCGGGAGGGCCTGCGCGTTGGCGTGGTCGGATTCTGCTGGGGCGGCAGCCTGGCATTCCTGGCCAACACGCGCCTGGGACTGCCGGCCGTGTCCTACTACGGTGCGCGCACCGCGCCCTTCCTCGACGAACCGTTGCGTGCACGGATGATGTTCCACTTCGGCGAAAACGACAGCAGCATTCCGGCCGAGGTGATCGAACAGCACCGCAGCAAGCACCCCGCCGCGGCCGTGCACGTCTATGCCGGCGCCGGCCATGCCTTCAATCGCGATGTCGACAACCACGTCTACCATCCCGCCAGCGCCGAACTGGCCTGGCACCGCACCATCGATTTCCTGGCGGAGAACCTGCGATGAATCGCTCCGGTAATCGCTCCGATAGTGCAGGCACCTGGCAACTGCATGCACAGCTGGCCGAGGACACGCATCCGGTCGCCCATCTCGCCTTGAGCGAGCTGCGGCTGATGGACGACGCCAACCACCCCTGGCTGATCCTGATCCCGCGCGTGGCCGATGCGGTCGAGCTGATCGACCTCGATGAGGCGCAGCAGGCCACGCTGATGCGGGAGATCAGCGCGGCCAGCCGTGCACTGCAGGCCGAGTTCAAGCCGCAGAAGATCAACGTCGCCGCGCTGGGCAACGTCGTGCCGCAACTGCACGTCCATGTCATCGCGCGTTTTCACGACGACATCGCCTGGCCGCGACCGGTCTGGGGCACCGCCAGCGCGCAGGCCTATACGCCCGAAGCGCTGGTGACACGGATCCAGCAACTGCAGGGCGCCCTGCCGAAGTGAACCGTTCGCTGGTCTGCGACATCGAAGCGCTCGCAGACGACGCCTGGCTGCTCCGCTTCGGAGACCGGCTCGACCCGCAGCTCAATGCTCAAGTGCATGCGGTTGCGCGTCGGCTGGGCGAGCACAAGCCGCACTGGCTGCGCGGGCTGGTGCCCGCGTTCGCCAGCCTGGGTGTGTTCTTCGATCCGGCTGCCGATCCGGCGCGAATCCACGAGGAGCTGCTGGCATTGCTCGCGAAGGACGAGGCACCGGTGGTTGACGCAAGTGCGCAGGCAGCGCGAACGGTGGAGATTCCCGTCGTCTATGGCGGCGAGTTCGGTCCGGACCTGGAGACCGCGGCGACGGAGCTGCAGCTGTCGCCGCAGCAGCTGATCGCGCGCCACGCCAGCGGCGTGTACACCGTGGCGATGATCGGCTTCGCACCGGGCTTTCCATACCTGGCCGGGCTGGATCCGGCGCTGGCGCTGCCGCGGCTGGCGACTCCGCGTGCACGCGTGGCGGCCGGCAGCGTCGCCATCGGCGGCGCCCAGACCGGCATCTATCCGCGCGAGAGTCCCGGCGGCTGGCGCCTGCTCGGGCGCACGCCGAAAGTGCTGTTCGACCCGGCGCGGTCGACACCGTCGCTGTTGCTGCCGGGTGATCGCGTGCGATTCGTCGCCATCGAGGCGGACCGTTTTGCGGACGCCGGCCAATGAGCGCGCCCCGGTACGGCCTGCGCGTGTTGCGCCCAGGATTGCTCACGACCGTACAGGACCTCGGCCGCACGGGCTGGCGACACCTCGGCGTCGCCCATGCCGGCGCACTCGACCCCGATGCGGCGCGACTGGGCAATCGCCTGGTCGGCAACCGCGCCGATGCCGCAGTGCTGGAACTGACCCTGCACGGCCCTACGCTGCAACTGGAAGCGCCGCTGCGCATCGCCCTCACTGGCGCCGCCGTATCGGCGCGATTCGACGGCGAGCCGGTTCCCTGCGGTCGACCGGTGCTGCTACCGGCCGGCACGCTCGAACTTGGCGCGGTCCGCGGCGGTGCCCGCGCATGGCTGGCGATCGCCGGCGGCATCGACGTACCCGAGGTGCTCGGAAGCCGCAGCACCGACCTGCGTGGCGGCTTCGGCGGGCTGGACGGACGCGCCCTGCGCAATGGCGACAGATTGGCACTGGGCGCTGCTCCGCCGTTGAACTGCAAGCGGCTGCAAAGCGTGCGCTGGTGGATCGACCCCGGCCACGACGAAGACCCGCGCGCGCCGATCCGCTACCTGCCTTCGACGCATGCCTGGTCGGCGCCGCTGGCGCGACGTACCTGGAAGGTCAGCGCCAGCAGCAACCGCCAGGGCTTGCGGCTGCAGGGCGATGCCCTGCCGACACCCAAGGCCGACGGCATCTCCGAACCGGTCGCGCCGGGCACGATCCAGCTGCCGCCCGACGGCCAGCCGATCATCCTGCTGGCCGATGCCCAGACCGTCGGCGGCTACCCGCGACTGGGCCATGTCATCGCCGCCGACCTGCCGCGCCTGGCGCAGTGCGTTCCGGGACAGACCCTGCACTTCGCCGCAGTCGATGCCACCACCGCCTACCGCCTGGCTTGCGCGACGCGGGCGCGGGTCGCCAGAATCGGCGTGATGATCGACGCGCGCGTGCCCGCGGTCTGACCCCTCCAACTCCTTACCTTCCGGAATCCCATGAAATCCAATGTCGTCGGCGCGCTGGTGCTGGTCGTGATCGGTACCCTCTTCCTGCTCAACAACCTTGGCTACACCGACATGAGCCTGGGTCGGATGCTGATGACCTGGTGGCCGGCGATCCTGATCGTGGTCGGCCTGGGAATGCTGTTCAAGCGCGGCTGAGGTCGCATCCGGCCATGACGTGAGCAGCAGGCATATCGACTTCAACTGCGATCTCGGCGAAGGCTGCGGCGACGACGCGGCGATCCTGCCGCTGGTCAGTTCGGCCAACATCGCCTGCGGCGGCCATGCCGGCGACGAGGCGACGATGCGCGCGACGCTGCGCCTGTGCCGCACGCACGGCGTGGCGGCAGGCGCGCATCCCTCGTTCGACGATCGCGAGCATTTCGGCCGGCGCGCCCTGACGCTGCCGCCTGCCGACATCGCGCAGGCGGTGCGTGCGCAGATCGGGCGCCTGGCAGCGATTGCCCGCGAGGAAGGCGTGCGCCTGACCCACGTCAAGCCGCACGGCGCACTCTACAACGTCGCAGCCGACGATCGTGGTGTCGCCGATGCGATTGCCGAAACCGTCAAGGCGTTCGACCCCGCGCTGGTGCTGTTCGGCCTGTCCGGCTCGGCGCTGACCGATGCCGGCAGCGCGCTAGGGCTGCGCGTCGCACACGAAGTGTTCGCAGAACGCGGCTACGACCGCCGCGGCCGCCTGCTTCCGCGCGGCAGCAAGGGCGCGGTGATCGAATCGCTCGATGCGGCGATCGTGCAGGTGCAGCGGCTGGCGATGCGCGGCGAAGTGGTCGCCGATGACGGCAGCATCGTGGCGCTGCGCGCGGATACGCTTTGCCTGCATGGTGACCGCAGCGATGCGGCATTGTTCGCGCGGGCGGTGCGCGATGCGCTGGAGGCGGATGGGATTGTCGTCGCGCCTGTCACGGCCCTGAGCCAATGAAGGCCGATACCGCCGTGGACCTGCAAATCACTTCCACCCCGTCATTCCCGCGAAGGCGGGAACCCAGCGACTTTGCCTCTCCCGGGAAAGCACGAAGACACTGGGTTCCCGCCTTCGCGGGAATGACGGAGTGCGGGAATGACGGAGTGCGGGAACGGGGTGCGGGACGGGGTGCGGGAACGGGTTGGCGGGGATCGAGTTGAGAGGATCGGGTTGAGAGGATCGGAATGAAGGAATCGCGATGAACTACTGGCCCCTCCTCGGCGTCGCCTGGGTCGTCGTCGGCTTCGTCCTGCGTGCCAACCCGGTGATCGTGGTCGTCAGTGCCGGACTGGTCAGCGGCCTGGCGGCAGGCAAGTCGATGCCCGAGCTGCTGGCCGTGATTGGCGACAGCTTCATCTCCAATCGCGCCCTGCTGATGTTCGCGATGACATTGCCGACCATCGGCCTGCTCGAACGCGCCGGGCTCCGCGAACACGCCCTGCAGTGGATCGCGCGCTGGCGCGGACTGACCCTGGCGCGACTGCTGATCGTTTACCTCGGCGTGCGCCAGGGGCTGAGCACGCTCGGCCTGATCGACATCGCCGGCCACGCCCAGACCGTGCGCCCGCTGCTGGCACCGATGTCGGAATCGGCGGCCAACCGCACCCCCGGCCTGCAGGAGCATGGCACGCTGCCGCGCGAGGAAATCCAGCGCGTGCATGCCCTGGCTGCCGCGACCGACAACGTCGGCCGCTTCTTCGGCGAGGACGTGTTCCTCGCCTTCGGCGCGGTGCTGCTGATCCAGGGCTTCTACGCCGAGCACGGCATCACCCTGGAGCCGCTGCAGATCGCACTGTGGGCGATCCCGACCGCGATCGCCGCGTTCGTGATCCACGCCGTGCGCATCGTCTTCTTCCAGCGCGGCCTTGCACGCCGGATGGGTTCGACGGCCGGCCGCGCGGAAAGCAACCATGCTGTCGATTGAACATTTCTACATCTTGCTGGCGCTGTTCCTGTTCTTCGCGGGCGGCAGCAACCTGCGTGAGGGTCGCTATGCCCATGCCGCGTTCTGGTCATTGCTGGGCGTGTTGTTCGCCAGCGGCAAGCTGGTGCTGACGGCCAGCAAGGCTGGCAATCCCCTGCCCTCGCAGCTGGCCGGCGCAGCCGTCATCGTGCTGGCGCTGCTGGCCACGCGGATGCGCCGCGAACACATCGCCGAAGCGCCCGAAGCGCAGCGCCAAGCCTCGGCGTTGCGCCTGGGCCATCGCCTGTTCGTGCCGGCGCTGCTGATCCCTGTGATCACGGTGCTGATCGTGCTGTTCGGCAAGTACATCGTCATATTCGGCACGCCGTTGTTCGGCGAGGGCAGCATCACCCTGATCGGGCTGGCGCTTGCCTGCGTGCTGTCGGCCTTGGCCGCTGTCGTGGTGACGCGCGAGCGGCCGATCCGCGCCGCCAGCGAAGGCCGCCGCCTGCTCGACACGATGGGCTGGGCGGCGCTGCTGCCGCTGGTGCTGGCCACGCTCGGTGGCGTGTTCGCCGCCAGCGGCGTCGGCGAGGCGGTGGCGTCGATCGTGTCGGCGGTGATTCCCTCCGACAGCCGAGTGGCCTGCGTGCTGGCCTATGGGCTGGGCATGGTGGTGTTCACGATGATCATGGGCAATGCCTTCGCCGCGTTCCCGGTGATGACCGCCGGCATCGGCCTGCCGCTGCTCATCCAGCAGCATGGCGCGGAACCGGCGATCCTCGGCGCGCTGGGCATGCTGACCGGCTATTGCGGGACGCTGATGACGCCGATGGCGGCCAACTTCAACCTGGTGCCGGCGGCGCTGCTGGAACTCGATGATCCCAATGCGGTGATCCGGGTGCAGATTGCGACGGCGGTGCCGTTGATGCTGGTCAATCTGGTGCTGATGTACTGGTTGGCATTCAAGTGAACCTTGCTCCCGTCATTCCCGCGCAGGCGGGAACCCAGCGTCGTTGCCTGTTGCGGGTTTGGCGCAAACCGAAAGACACTGGGTTCCCGCCTGCGCGGGAATGACGGTATCCCCATGACAGCCTCGATCCCCACCGTCCTGCTCACCGGCTTCGCCCCGTTCGGCGGCGAAGACAGCAATCCAAGCTGGGAGGCCGTGTCCGCGCTCGATGGCGAGCAGATCCTCGGCCACCGCATCGCCACGCGCTGCCTGCCCGTGGAGTTCGGTGCTTCGCTGCAATCCTTGCGCCGCGCGCTCGACGAGACCGCACCGGTGCTGGCGATCTGCGTCGGCCAGGCCGGCGGCCGCGCGCAGATCGCGCTCGAGCGCGTGGCCATCAACGTCGACGATGCCCGCATTGCCGACAACGCCGGCGCGCAGCCGATCGACGAGGCGGTGGTCGCCGGCGGCCCGGCCGCGTACTTCAGCGACCTGCCGATCAAGGCGATGCTGTCGACGCTGCGCGCGGCCGGCATCCCGGCCGAGGTTTCGCAGACGGCCGGAACCTACGTCTGCAACCACGTGTTCTACGGGCTGATGCACGCGTTGCGAACTGTGCACGGCGTCCGTGGCGGTTTCATCCACATTCCGTATGCTCCCGCGCAGGCTGCGCGACACCCGGGCGCGCCGAGTCTGCCGCCGTCGGTGGTGAGCCAGGCCCTGCGCCTGGCGGTCGCCACCGCGTTGACTGTCGAACACGATGTCCGCCTGGCCGCGGGCACCACCCACTGAAGGACACCCTGATGCGCAAGACCGTTGTCGCTGCCCTGCTGGCCGCGTGCCTGATCACCCCTGCCCTGGCGCTGGCCGCCACGCAGTCCCAATACGACAAGAAGGCGGCCGAATTCGCCCAGAACGGCCAGCAGACCGTGAGCCTGTACGTCGATGTCGACCTGGGCGCGCGCAAGAACGGCTCGGCCAGCGAGCTCAACCAGGCCCATCGCGCGTTCAACAGCAATGGTTACCAGGTGCAAAGCGTGGTGGGTTACACCGAGAACGGCGACCTGCAGGGGTTTTTCGTCACCTACGTGCGGCGCTGAGGGCCACGGCTGCCCTCACCCCAACCCCTCTCCCGCAAGCGGGAGAGGGGCTCAAGGCAATGCGTTAGCCCCTCTCCCGCTTGCGGGAGAGGGGTTGGGGTGAGGGCAAGCCTTTGTGGTGAGGGCAAGCCTCAGGTGCGCGGCAGCGTGACGCCGACCTGGCCCTGGTACTTGCCGCCACGGTCCTTGTACGAGGTCTCGCAGACTTCGTCGGACTGGAAGAACAGCATCTGCGCCACGCCTTCGTTGGCATAGATGCGCGCCGGCAGCGGCGTGGTGTTGCTGAATTCCAGGGTCACGTGGCCTTCCCATTCCGGCTCCAGCGGCGTGACGTTGACGATGATGCCGCAGCGCGCGTACGTGCTCTTGCCCAGGCACACCACCAGCGTGTCGCGCGGGATGCGGAAGTACTCGACCGTGCGCGCCAGTGCGAAGGAGTTCGGCGGAATGATGCACACGTCGCTTTCGATGTCGACGAAGCTGCCGCTGTCGAAATGCTTCGGGTCGACGATCGTCGAGTTGATGTTGGTGAAGACCTTGAACTCGCGCGAGCAGCGCACGTCGTAGCCGTAGCTGGACGTGCCGTAGCTGACGATGCGGTGGCCGTCGGCGGCGGTCTTGACCTGGCCCGGCTCGAACGGCTCGATCATGCCGTGCTGCTCGGCCATGCGACGGATCCAACGGTCGGACTTGATGCTCATGCGGGAGGGCGGGCCTGTGGGTAGGGAAAGGGGATTGTAGAGGACCCGCGCCGGCGATCCTGCGCCTTACCCCGGCCCCGCCATCCCGGCGAACGCCGGGACGACTGCGAGGGGCCTGAGGGGCAGCCAGCCTGGGTCCCGGCATTCGCCGGGAAGACGATCTAGAGCAGCGACACCGACAGCGGCGTGGCCACCTGCGGGCGCCTGGCCAGCTCCACTGCAATGCGACGGGCGGTGATGCGATAAGCGTGGGCCGCGGCACTGTCCGGGGCCGCGGCAACCACCGGCACGCCGGCGTCGCCCTGTTCGCGGATCGCGATCTCCAGCGGCAGGCTGCCCAGCAGCGGTACGCCGTACTGGGCCGCCATGCGCTGGCCGCCGCCCTCGCCGAATACGTGCTCGGCGTGGCCGCAGTTGGAGCACACATGCACCGCCATGTTCTCGACCAGGCCCAGCACCGGCACCTGCACCTTCTCGAACATCTTCAGCGCCTTGCGCGCGTCCAGCGTGGCCACGTCCTGCGGCGTGGTGACGATGACCGCGCCGGCGACCGGAATCTTCTGCGCCAGGGTCAGCTGGATGTCGCCTGTGCCCGGCGGCAGGTCGACGATCAGGTAGTCGAGCTCGCCCCAGCGGGTTTCATTGAGCAGTTGCGTCAGCGCCGAGGTCGCCATCGGGCCGCGCCAGATCATCGGCGTGTCCTGCTCGACCAGCAGGCCGATCGACATCGCTTCCACCCCGTGCGCGCGCATCGGTTCGATGGACTTGCCGTCGGGGCTGTCAGGGCGCCCGGACAGGCCGAGCATGGTCGGGATGCTGGGACCGTAGATGTCGGCATCGAGCACGCCCACGCGGGCACCTTCGGCAGCCAGGGCCAGGGCCAGGTTGACGGCGGTGGTCGACTTGCCGACACCGCCCTTGCCGGAACCTATGGCGATCAGGTTGCGCACGCTCGGCATCGGCGTGACGTTGGGCTGCACGGCATGCGAGACGATGCGCGAGTGCAGTTCCAGCCGTGCCAGCTGGCGGCCTGCCGCGGTGACGGCCGCGGCGACCTCGCCTTCCAGCCACGGCCGCAGCGCGAGGCAGGGGAATCCGGCGGCGATTTCGACGACGACCCGACCTTCGGCCTCGACGGCGCGGATGCGGGCGCCGGTTTCGCCCAGCGTGACCTCGGTGTCGGGCAGGCGGAGGGCGGCGAGAACGGGAACAACGGCTTGCAGGGACTCACTCACGACAGCGACCTTGATCTTTCTTCGATGCGGCATTGCCCGGGGCCGCCATGTTACGTGCTATTGCGAGCTCGCCCCGGAATGACAGCGTCAGGGACACCGGAACCCGTCCACGATGGCCGCGATGCCGCCACATCGGGTCATTGCCAAAGCGCCCTCGACGTCCGGTCCGTACGCCTGCGGATGCGGTATAAAGGTCCGCAACCGCGCTCCGGTGCGGGCCTTGCCGAATACATCCCTGGGAGGGGACTCATGCGTACGAAGTTGCTTGCCCTGCTGTTCCTGACTGCACTGCCGTTGAGCCTGCTGTCGACCGCCGCGTCTGCACAGACGCCGGTGCCGGTCGGCCATTGGACCACCATCGACGACAAGACCCAGAAGCCCAAGTCCATTGTCGAGATCTACCAGGCCAAGGACGGCAGCCTTGCCGGTCGCGTCACCGAGATCCTGCAGTCCGACCGCGGCCCGAACCCCGTGTGCGACAAGTGTTCGGGCGATCGCAAGGACAAGCCGGTCAAGGGCATGGTGATCCTTTGGGGCATCAAGCAGGACGGCGAGACCTGGGAAGGCGGCCAGATCCTCGACCCGGCCAGCGGCAAGATCTATTCGGTGAAGGTCACGCCGACCGACGGCGGCCAGAAGCTGGAAGTCCGCGGCTTCATGGGCTTCTCGCTGCTGGGTCGTACGCAGACCTGGGTGCGCAAGTAATTGCTGTAGCCCCTCTCCCGCAGGCGGAGAGGGGTTGGGGTGACGGTTGGCTTCGCGCAGAGCATTAAGAGCACCCTCATCCGCCCTTCGGGCACCTTCTCCCGCAAGCGGGAGAAGGGAGTGGCGGTGGACGCATGCGATAATCCCCCGCTCTTTACGCGTCCCGGCCCCCCATGTCCCGCGAGTTCGTCGTTTCCTGCGCCCTGCCCTATGCCAACGGGCACCTGCACCTGGGCCATCTGGTCGGCTACACACAGGCCGATATCTGGTGCCGCGCGCAGCGCATGGCCGGCCACAAGGCCTGGTATGTCTGCGCCGACGACACCCACGGCACGCCGATCATGCTCGCCGCCGAAAAGGCCGGGCAGTCGCCGGAAGCCTTCATCGCCGGCATGCAGGCCAGCCACGAGCGTGACTTCGCCGAGTTCGGCGTGGCCTTCGATCACTACGACTCGACCAACTCGCCGCGCAACCGCGCGTTGACCGAGGCGATCTACGCCAAGCTCGACAACAACGGCCACATCAGCCGGCGTTCGGTCGAGCAGTTGTACGACCCGGTCAAGGGCATGTTCCTGCCCGACCGCTACGTCAAGGGCATCTGCCCCAACTGCGGCACGCCGGACCAGTACGGCGACAACTGCGAGAACTGCGGGGCGACCTATTCGCCGAGCGAGCTGAAGGAGCCGCGTTCGGTGGTCAGCGGCGCGACGCCGGAACTGCGCGAATCCGAGCACTTCTTCTTCGAGGTCGGCCAGTTCGATGCGTTCCTGCGCGAGTGGCTGTCCGGCGATGTCGCCATGCCCGGCGTCAAGGCCAAGCTGCAGGAATGGCTGGACGCAGAGGGCGGCCTGCGCGCATGGGACATCTCCCGCGACGCGCCCTACTTCGGCTTCCAGATCCCCGGCCACCCGGGCAAGTTCCTGTATGTCTGGCTCGACGCGCCGATCGGTTACCTGTCGAGCTTCCAGGCGCTGTGCGAGCGCGAGGGCCTGGATTTCTGGTCGTACCTCACGCGCGACAGCAAGGCCGAGCTGCACCATTTCATCGGCAAGGACATCGTCAACTTCCACGGCCTGTTCTGGCCGGCGGTGCTGCACGGCGCCGGCTTCCGCGCGCCGACCCGCCTGCACGTCAATGGCTACCTGATGGTCGACGGCGCCAAGATGTCGAAGTCGCGCGGCACGTTCGTGATGGCGCGCACCTACCTCGATGCCGGCCTGGATCCGGAGGCGTTGCGCTACTACTACGCGACCAAGACCAGCGGCGGCGTCGACGACCTCGACCTCAACCTGGCCGATTTCACCGCGCGCGTGAATGCCGACGTGGTCGGCAAGTTCGTCAACCTCGCCAGCCGTTGCGCCGGATTCATCGAGAAGCGGTTCGAAGGCCGGCTGGCCGAGGCCCTGCCCGATCCGGCGATGTACGCGCATTTTGTCGCGCAGCTGGCGCCGATCGCCGAGGCCTACGCGCGCAACGAGGCCGCCACCGCCGTGCGCCTGACCATGGCCCTGGCCGACGAAGCCAACAAGTACATCGACGAGCACAAGCCGTGGGTACTGGCCAAGCAGGAAGGCGCCGACGCGCAGTTGCAGTCGGTGTGCACGCAGGGCCTGAACCTGTTCCGCGTCCTCAACGCCGCGCTCAAGCCGGTGTTGCCGCGCGTGACCGCGCAGGCCGAGGTGTTTCTGGCCGCGCCCGTCGCGCAGTGGAACGATCTCGAATCGCCGCTGCTCGCGCACCGCATCGGCAACTACACGCCGCTGTTCACCCGAATCGACCCCAAGCACATCGAACACATGATCGACGCCTCGAAAGAATCGCTGAACAAAGAATCGCAGAGCCCCGAGAACGCCAACGCTGCCCAGGCTCCTGTGGCTCCGGTGAAGGCTGCAGCCGCCGCGCCCTCACCCCAGCCCTCTCCCGCAAGCGGGAGAGGGAGCGAACACATCGGCATCGACGACTTCGCCAGGCTCGACCTGCGCGTCGGCAAGGTGCTGGCGTGCGAGTTCGTCGACGGCTCCGACAAGCTGCTGCGCTTCGAACTCGATGCCGGCGAGCTGGGCAAGCGCCAGATCTTCTCTGGCATCCGCGGTTCCTATGGCGAACCGGAGAAGCTGGTCGGCCGCAGCGTGGTGTTCATCGCCAACCTCGCCCCGCGCAAGATGCGCTTCGGCATCAGCGAGGGCATGATCCTGTCGGCCGGCTTCGACGGCGGCTCGCTGTTCCTGCTCGACACCGACGGCGGCGCCGAACCGGGAATGCCGGTCCGCTAAGCCCCCTCGTGTAGGAGCGAGCTTGCTCGCGAACAGGCGTTACAGTCAGTGACACGCTATTCGCGAGCAAGCTCGCTCCTACACAACGCCATGAACGTCGACCTGACCGAGCGTCTCGACCGCATCCTGCCGCAGACCCAATGCGGTCAGTGCGGGTTCGCCGGCTGCCGCCCCTACGCCGAAGCGATGGCCGCGGGCGAAGCCGATGTCGATCGCTGCCCGCCCGGGGGCGACGCTGGCGCACACGCGTTGGCACGGTTGCTGGGCGTGGCGGCGAGGCCCTACGACCGCACGCGCGGCGAACACAAGCCGGCGCAGGTCGCGGTGATCGTGGAGGCCGACTGCATCGGCTGCACCAAGTGCATCCAGGCCTGCCCCGTGGACGCGATCATCGGCGCGTCCAAGCACATGCATACCGTCATCGAGCCGCTGTGCACCGGCTGCGAGCTGTGCGTGCCGGCCTGCCCGGTGGACTGCATCGAGCTGGTGGCGTCGGCAACGCTGTAGGAGCGAGCTTGCTCGCGAATGCCGCGTCAGCAACTGCAACGCCTGTTCGCGAGCAAGCTCGCTCCTACGAAAGGCTTATTGCGCCTGCAGTTGCTGCTCGCTGCATGCCGAGCACACGCGCTCGACCTTGTAGCCCTTCTCGCGCAGCTTGCCGACGATGCCGTCGTCGCCGAGCAGGTGCAGCGCGCCGACCACGACCAGGGTGTCGCCCTTCTTCGCGTTGTCGAGCATCCCCTGGATCTGCGGCAGCCACGCCTGGTTGCGCTCGACATTCACCATCCGGTAGGTCTGCGGGGTCTTGTCGCGCATCTCCTCGCGGGTGAGCTTGTCGAGACGGGCGACGTCGCCGTCGCGCCAGGCCGAATGCACGTCGCCGAGCATGCCCGGCATCTCCAGCGGCTTGTCGAGGAACTCCTTCAGCGAGACGATCTGCTCGTCCATCGGCGAGGCGTCGAGCACCTGCAACTGGGTATCGATCGACTCCAGGCCCGAGGTCGGCTTGTTGGCGGCCGCCGCGCGCTGCATCAGGTACTGGTCCATGCCCTTCTCGGGACTGAAACCGAGCTGCTGCGACATCCCCAGCATCAGCGACAGGTTGATGAACCACGGCTCGTAGGCATCGAACTGGGCAATCGAAGCACCGCGCTGGGCGAGGATGCGGGCGAACTTCTCGCGCAGCGCCGCCGGCAGCACCTGGGTGAGCGTGCGGCCATCGCTGTAGCCGGCAGCGGTCAGGAACTTCTGCGGCATCGCCGGATCGAGCATCTGCTCGGGCGGAACTTCGAACACGACCTTGTCGGAGGCGGCGAAGACGGCGTCGATGTCGGGCGACAGCGGGTAGTCGTCGCCCTTGAGCAGATGGAACGAACCAAGCAGGTACACCGAGTTGTCGGCGTCGGAGATCTTCCACAGCAGCGGCAGCGGTGGCGCCTTGACCGCCCCTGCCGGCGGCTGCGGCGCGCGCTCGGGCACGGCCACGCGTTCGACGGCGAGCGCTACCGAAGCCAGTCCGGCGGCAGCCAGCAGGGTCAGGCAGAACATCTTCAGGCGACGCATCGGAACGGTGTCCTTCGGCTTTCGGGCGCGAGGTTGAGGGGTTGAGGATGAGATCAGGGTGCAGCGTGCGCGTAGGTCTTCTCGCCGGCGTCGACCAGCAGGTCGAGTCGATTCTCCGTCGGCGGCAGCGGACAGGTCGCGAACGCGGTGAACGCGCACGGCGGGTTGTAGGCCTGGTTGAAGTCGAGCATCACGCGCGCATCGGCGCCCGGCTTGGGTGCGTCGAGGAAACGGCCGGCCGGATAGCTGCCATGGCCGCTGGTGCGGTCGGCGAACACCAGGAACAGCGTGTCCTCGCCTTCGTCGAGCGCTTCCAGCCGGTACTGCTTGCCGTCGCGCTCGAACTCGAGCGCGCCAGGGTTGGGCACTTCTTCGGTGGTGCCGATGATGTTGACGATCGGCAGGGTCTTCCCCGGCGGATGCGGCACGAAGCGCGCGTCGACCTTCCAGCCGGTGCTGGCCGGCCAGTACTCCAGGCCGCGGAAACCGGTGCGACCAGGGGCATCGGCGTGCTTGACCCGCAATGCATAACGGTCGCCACGCTTGATCACCGTGACCAGGCCCTTGCCCTCGTCGAACGCGAGCACGCTCGGCCCGGTCGGCGAATCGTCGGCGCGCAACTCGGTGGCGCCCTGCAGCGGCTGGCCGTCGAGGGTCATCGCCAGGCCCTTCTCCGGCACGAAGCGCAGCCCGCCCTTGCCCAGGTCGATCATGCCCAGGTGCGAAGGCCCTACCGACAGCGTGATGCCGTTGCCGGCCGAGGAGCCGACGTAGTGTGGACCCGGGTCGATCCAGTGCAGGCCGACGACGCTGGTCCAGCCATCGGGCCGGGTCAGGTCGGCCACGCGCTGGCCGCGCCACAATTCCAGGTCGCGCGCGAACGCTACTTCGGTGGCCTGCTCCTGCGCCGCCTTGCCGGTGTCTTCGGCCGGCTTGCTGCAGGCGGTGGCGGCCGCAAGCACGGCCAGGATCAGCAAGCTTCTCATCGTCACGCCTTTCGTAGTCACGCCTTTCGCAAATGCCGACATTCAACGTCCTCGCAGGAACCAGCGATCGATTTCGGGAAGGGTGAAGCGCGCCCAGGTCGGGCGGCCATGGTTGCACTGGCCCGAGCGCTCGGTGGCTTCCATCTCGCGCAGCAGGGCATTCATTTCCGGCAGGCTCAGGCGCCGGTTGGCGCGCACCGCGCCATGGCAGGCCATCGTCGCCAGCAGTTCGTCGCGGGCGGCGGCCACGCGCCTGGATTCGCCGTGCTCGCGCAGGTCGGCCAGGACGTCGCGCAACAGCGCTTCGACATCGCCATGGGCCAGCAAGGCAGGAACGCTGCGCAGCGTCAGCGACTGCGGGCCACTGCGGGTCACTTCGAAACCGAGTGCAGCCAGCGTCTCGCCCTCGCGCTCGGCCACCTCGGCCTCGCGCTCGGACACCGCCAGCGTCGCCGGCACCAGCAGCGGCTGGGTGCGCAGGCCTTCGCCGTCGTGCGCGCTCTTGAGCTTCTCGTAACCGATGCGCTCGTGGGCGGCGTGCATGTCGACGACGATCAGGCCTTCGGCGGTTTCGGCCAGCACGTAGATGCCGTGCAACTGCGCGATCGCATAGCCCAGCGGCGGCAGCGTGGCGTCGCCACTGTGCGGCATCGGCATCGATGCGGAAGGGGTGAATGCCTGTTGCGCCGAGCCGTACAGCGCGGCATAGCCAGAGCGCGCCTCGGCGACCTGCATCGGCAGCGGCGACTGCTCCTGGCGCCAGAAGGCGGGCGAAGCACCTGTGGGAAGGGCTTCAGCCCCGACAGGCATTGCCGTCGCCCAGTTCGGGGCTGGAGCCCCTCCCATCGGAGCGCCGGACCCGATCGCGGTCGTGCCGGCACGGGTCTCGGCCAATGCGCTTTGCAGCGTGCGATAGACGAAATCGTGGATCAGGCGCGCGTCGCGGAAGCGGACCTCGTGTTTGGCCGGATGCACGTTGACGTCGACGCGGCGCGGGTCGAGTTCGAGGAACAGCACGTACGCCGGCTGGCGGCCATGGAACAGCACGTCGGCATACGCCTGCTTGATCGCATGGGCGATGCTGCGGTCGCGCACGGCGCGGCCGTTGACGTACAGGTACTGCTGGTCGGCGCTGGCGCGGTTGTAGGCCGGCTGGGCGATCCAACCGTGCAGGCGCAGGCCGTGGCCCGAGCCCTCCGTGTGTGCACCGCCGGCGTGGTCGACGCGCAGCGCGTTGCGCGCGAACTCCTCGCCCAGCGCTTCGTGCAGGCGCACTTCCGAGAGCAGATCGCCCTCGCCCTTCCAGCGCCGCGACGGCTTGCCGTTGTGTGAGACGCGCAGTTCGACATCCGGGCGCGCCAGTGCCAGCTGCCGCAGCCATTCCTCGATGTGGCCCAGCTCGGTGCGCTCGGCCTTGAGGAACTTGCGACGCGCTGGCACGTTGAAGAACAGGTCGCGGACCTCGACCGTGGTGCCTTGCGGATGCGGCTTGGGCACGATCGCGCCGATGCGCCCGCCTTCGACGTCCAGCGTTGCCGCGTGGTCGTTGCCGATGCGGCGCGAGGTCAGGGCGAAGCGACTCACCGAGGCGATCGACGGCAACGCCTCGCCACGGAAACCGAGCGTGGCGACGCCTTCGAGGTCGTCGAGCGAGGCGATCTTGCTGGTGGCATGGCGCTGGATCGCCAGCGGCAGCTCGTCGGCGGCGATGCCGCCGCCGTCATCGCGGATGCGGATCAGGCGGACGCCGCCCTCTTCCAGGTCGATGTCGATGCGGCGCGCGCCGGCATCGAGCGCATTCTCCACCAGCTCCTTGACCACGGACGCCGGGCGCTCGATGACCTCGCCGGCCGCGATCTGGTTGATGAGGGTGTCGGGGAGTTGGCGGATCGTCACGGCGTGGGCGACGCAGTCCTGCGTCGTCGGAATAGTCGGGTGTGATGATAGCCGACGCGGCGACACTTCCGGGGGTGCATCGTCGTAGGAGCGAGCTTGCTCGCGACCACCGTAGCCGGCAGCCTATCGCGAGCAAGCTCGCTCCTACGGGCTGCCGCCACCGGCACCCGCGTCGGCAGACACGTAGGTGGCATCGGCGCGCGCGGCGTACAGCGTTCCCGGCGGCGGCTGGCGGGTGAAATAGGTATTGACGCCATCGAGCACCGCGCGGGCCAGGTTGCGCTGGTGGGCCGGGTCGGTCAGCCGGCGCTCTTCGTCCGGGTTGGAGATGAAGGCGGTCTCGACCAGCATCGCCGGCATGTCCGAGGTGCGCAGCACGGCGAAGTTGGCGCGCTCGATATGCGGCTTGTGGTTGCTGCCGACGCGCTTGAGGCCGTCCAGGACGTGCCCGGCGGCATCTTCGGAGGCCTTCATGTGGCCACTCTGGGTCAGGTCGAGCAGCACCGAGGCCAGGGTGTTGCTGGTCTGCTCCAGGCGCACGCCACCGATCAGGTCGGAGGCATTTTCCTTGTCGGCCAGCCAGCGCGCACGTTGCGAGGACGCGCCCTTGAGCGAGAGCACGTACACCGACGAACCCTTGGCAGAGCGGTTTTCGGCGGCGTCGGCGTGGATCGAGATGAACATGTCGGCCTTGGCCTGGCGCGCCAACTGCGCGCGTCGCGGCAGCGGGATGAACACGTCGGTGTCGCGCACCAGGTGCGCCTTCAGGCCCGGAGTGGCGTTGATCTGCCGCGCCAGTTCGCGGGCGATGGCCAGGGTGACGTCCTTCTCGCGCTTGCCCGAGGGGCCGAGCGCGCCGGGGTCCTGGCCGCCGTGACCGGCATCGATGGCGATGACCAGCGGACGCATGCCGCGGCCACGCATCACGTCCTTCATGGTCTTGACCGGTGCCTGGCCGGGCGCGGGTGCGATCGTCGACACCGACGGGGCGTTGCTGGCCGCAGCCGACGCTCCGGGCATCAGGGTCGGTTGGCCGGTGGCGATCCGGGTGGGCACGCCGGTGGCAACCGTGGTTGCCTGCGTCGACGGCGCGGCAGCGACCGGAGCCGGCTCAGGGTCCTTTGCGACGCCGGCGGTCGCTGGTGCGGTGGTCGTTGCAGCGGCCGGCGCATCGGCGGCACCGCCGCGACCGGCAACGATGGCCGTGATCAACCGGGTCGTGGCTTCGGACGATGCAGCGCTGACCTCGCCCGGCGACGGCGCCTGCGCGGCCGTGGTCGCTACGGCCGACGCGGTGGTCACGGCGCCGGACGGCGCACTCACCGTGGGAGCCGGCAGCGACGGCGAGGTCGGCATCGGGGACGTGGAGGCAGGCGACGGCGCCGGTGCAACCGGCGCGGCGACCGTGGCAATGCCTTCGATCGGCTCGGCGCCATCTCCCGGCCACTCCAGCACCAGGCGTGGACCATTGCCGCCCTGCTCGATGCGCGGCTTGAGCACCGTCACCGGTTGCGAGAGGTCGAAGACGATGCGCGAGGTGCCCGGGGCCGGCTCGCCAGTGCGCACGGACTTGACGACGCCGGCGCTGGCGGGGAGCCGGAAATTGCGGGCCAGGGTCGATGCCGGCAGGTCCACGACCAGACGGTCGGGCCCCTTGAGGCTGATCACCTTGAATTCGCCGGCGCCATCGAGGGCGATCTCGGCGCGGGTGCCGGTGGCTCCGGCGCTCAGCTCCAAACCTTTGATTTCGCTGGCATGCGCCAGATTCCAGGCGAGGGCAGCGAGCAGCGCTAGGCCGAGCAGAAACTTCTGGACGGTGGCGGCCTTTACGCGCATGGCCGGTAGTCAACCACCGAGCCGATGAATTTGCAAGCACTTTTCCCTTACGAATCCAAGACCTGCCGGACTTTCCTGTGAAACCGTTCAGGAGTCGGACGCAACCTCATGGCCCACGGCCACGCGCCCCAGCCACGCCTCCCCGACCGCCGAACCCGGCAGCAGGCGGGCCTGGCGGCCCGTGCCGTGCATGGCCAGGTCCACGGTGAGGTCCGCCGCCGGCAGCGCCCCTGCGCCGCGCTCGGGCCATTCGACCAGCCACAAGCGCACCTCGGCACCATCGAGACCGAGGAACTCGAGTTCGCCTGCATCGGCGATGCGATACAGGTCCAGATGCCACGCTTCTCCACCTTCTGCGAGTGGATAGCGCTCGACCAGCGTGTACGTCGGGCTGCGAATCGCACCGTGCACGCCCAACGCGCGCAGCATTGCGCGCGCAAGCGTCGACTTGCCCGCGCCAAGATCGCCATGCAGGTGCACGACTGCATCGGCTGGCCGCGTGTGTGCAAGCATCGCGCCGAGTGCGTCGGTCGCATCGGCATCGGCCAACAGGAATTCATTCATCGCAGCCACGCTCCCCTGCAACATGCATCAACGTTCCGGATTGACGAAGTGGCGAAGCCACGGCATGAGGTCGCTTGGCAACAGTCCGCGTTCGCCACCTTCGTGCGCGGCCGCATCGCCCGCCGCCGCATGCAACAACGCACCCGTGCTTGCCGCATCGAACGCGGAAAGCCCTTGCGCACGCAAGGCCGCGATGACACCACTGAGCACATCGCCCATGCCGCCGACCGCCATTCCGGGATTACCCGCGGCAATCACGCGAGGCGATTCATGCGCGGCGGCCACGATGCTGCCTGCGCCCTTGAGCACAACCACGCACGCATAGCGTTCGCACAACGCCCTGGCAGCAGCGAAACGATCGCGTTGCACCTCGGCGGTGCTGATCCCGAGCAGGCGCGCGGCTTCGCCCGGATGCGGCGTCAGCACCGCATCGGCAGGCAGCGCGAACGGATGCGTCGCCAGCAGGTTCAACGCATCTGCATCGAGCAGCAACGGCCTGGCGCTGGCAACCGCACGCTCGTAGAGACCGCGTCCCCACTCGTGTTGCCCGAGGCCCGGCCCCAGTGCAATGGAATCGGCCCGATCGAGCGCCGACTGTAGCGACTGCGCGTCGGTGACTTCGTGCACCATTGCTTCCGGCAGGCGTGCCAGCAACGGCGCGACATGCTGCGCGCGCGTCGCCACTTCGACCAGTCCGGCACCGGTGCGCAACGCAGCGTGCGCGCACAGCATGATCGCGCCGCCACTGCCGAGCTCGCCACCCACGCACAGCACGCGACCGTTGCTGCCCTTGTGGCTGTCGCGGCGGCGCGGCGCGAGCCAGCGCGCGAGGGCAATCGGCGTCAGTCGCTGCGCGTGCGCAACCACCCCGTCGAACCACTCGGCCGGCATGTCCAGCGTCGCCAGCGACAGTGCACCGACGTGGTCGAGCGCGGCACCGGTGCGCAGTCCGGCCTTGCCTGCCATGAACTCGACGGTGCGCGCGGCCATGACCGCGCTGCCGACCACGCAACCGCGGTCGCCATCGATGCCACTGGGAACATCCAGCGCCAGCACCGGCGCCGAGTGTGCGTTGATCGCGACGATCAGCGCCTGGGTGGCTTCATCGGGTTCACGCGACAGTCCGATGCCGAACAGTGCGTCGACCGCCACGTCGGCCGGCGGCAGCGTGCCTTCGAACAGTTCGACCGCGCCGCCGACAGCGAAGTAATCCTGCGCCGCGCGCCGCGCCAGCTCGCCGCCCGGCGACTGGCCGGGCAGATGCACCACCCGCACCTGGCGACCGGACTGGCGCGCGTGCCGCGCCAGCACGTAGCCGTCGCCGCCGTTGTTGCCCGGCCCGCAGGCGATCACGATCCGCTGCGCCTGCGGCCAGTGCGCCAGCAACTCGCGCCAGGCGGCCCGACCGGCCCGCTGCATCAGCTCGAAGGGATCGCCCAGCGCCTGCGCCGCACGCGCCTCGACCGCGCGCAGCGCGGCGGCATCGTAAAGCGCGTCGGCGAAGGGCACGTTATCCAAGAGCGCGTCATCGTGCGGCATCACGGGATTCTATACTTGTGCATCGTGAAGCCCCGCACCGCCCTGCCGACCGTCCCACCCGTCGCGACGCCCGACTACGCCGCGCTGGCGCAGCGCGTGCGTTCGTTGGCACGCGAATTCGGCTTCCAGCGCTGCGGCATCACCGATATCGAGCTGGGCCAGGACGAAGCGCACCTGCGCGACTGGCTGGCGCAGGGCCTGTACGGCTCGATGGACTGGATGGCCCGCCACGGCGAACTGCGCGCGCGCCCGGGCGAGCTGCATCCCGGCACCGTGCGGGTGATCTCGGTCGGACTGGACTACGGCCGCGACAGCGATGAAGCGTGGGCGACGCTGGACGACAGCGAGCGCGCCTACGTCGCCCGCTACGCCCTCGGCCGCGATTACCACAAACTGATGCGCCAGCGCCTGCAGCGCCTGGCCGACCGCATCGCCGAGGAGGTCGGCCCGTTCGGTCACCGCGTCTTCGTCGACTCGGCGCCGGTGCTCGAACGCGCGCTCGCGCGCAATGCCGGGCTGGGCTGGATCGGCAAGCACACCTGCCTGATCGACAAGGATGGCGGCTCGTTCTTTTTCATCGGCGAGATCTACGTCGACCTGCCGTTTCCGATCGACACCCCGGCCAGCGCGCACTGCGGCACCTGCCGCAAGTGCATCGACATCTGCCCGACCCAGGCGATCGTTGCACCCTACCGGCTCGACGCGCGCCGCTGCATCGCCTACCTCACCATCGAGCACGAAGGCTCGATACCGGAAGAGTTGCGTGCGCCGATCGGCAACCGGATCTTCGGCTGCGACGACTGCCAGCTGATCTGTCCCTGGAACAAATTCGCCAAGCGGACCGACGAGGCCGATTTCCGCGCCCGCAACGATCTGGACAACGCGACGCTGGTGCAGTTGTTCGCCTGGGATGAGGCCGAGTTTCTGCAGCGCACCGAAGGCACCGCGATACGACGCAGCGGGCATGAGCGCTGGCTGCGCAATATCGCCGTTGCGTTGGGGAATGCGCGCGGCAGCGCGGAGGTGATCTCGGCGCTGAAGGCGCGACGCGACTCGGCCAGCCCGATGGTGCGGGAACATATCGAATGGGCGTTGCGGCGGCATCAGGCAGGTTGATCCGTCGTCCCGCAACGGCCTTATCGTTATCCCCGCCCCGTCACCGTCATCCCCGCGCCCACACCGTCATCCCCGCGAAGGCGGGGACCCAGTGACGTTGCCTTTGCCCGCGAAGAAGCAACAGCAAATGGATCCCGGCGTTCGCCGGGATGACGGTGACAAGGCGGAGAGGCTGCGGGCCTGGGTCCCGGCGTTCGCCGGGATGACGGTGACGAGGCGGAGAGGCTGCGGGCCTGGGTCCCGGCGTTCGCCGGGACGACGTGATGGCGCGGATGACGGGTTGCGTCAGCGCAGTTGCGCCAGCAACTCCCGCGTCACCTGATCGTCCGCCTGCGCTTCGCCGGCCAGCGCCGGCAGCAACCGGCTCGCCACCTGCTTGCCCAGCTCCACACCGAACTGATCGAAGGCGTTGATGCCCCAGATCACCGACTGCAGGTAAACGCTGTGCTCGTACAGCGCCAGCAGCGCGCCGAAGGCCTGCGGCGTCAGTGCGTCGAGCAGGATCATCGTGCTAGGCCGGCCGCCGGCATAGGCACGCGCCGGATCGTCGCTGGCCTGGCCATTGGCAAAGGCTTCGGTCTGCGCCAGCAGGTTGGCCTGCAGCGCGCGGTGGTTGTCCGGGTACGGCGCATCCGAGCGGACGACGCCGATGAAATCCGAAGGCACGATCGAGGTGCCCTGGTGCAATGCCTGGAAGAAGCTGTGCTGGGTGTCGGTGCCGGCACCGCCCCACCACACCGGCACGGTGTCGACCATGACCGCGGAACCGTCGGTGCGCACCGACTTGCCCAGGCTTTCCATCACCAGTTGCTGCAGGTAGTTCGAAAGCAGCTTGAGGCGCTCGTCGTAGGCGAGCACGGCCTGCGTGGCGTAACCCAGGCCATTGCGATTCCAGATCGCGGTCAGCGCGTGCCACGCGGCCAGGTTCTGCGGCAGTGGCGTGTTCAGGACGTGCGCGTCCATCTGCGAGGCGCCATCGAGCATCGCCTCGAACGCGTCCATGCCGATCGCCAGCGCGATCGGGAAACCCACCGCCGACCACAGCGAATAGCGACCCCCCACCCAGTCCCACATCGGCAGGATGCGCTCGGGCGGAATGGCGAAGGCTTCGGCGGCGCGCTCGACGTTGGCCGACACGGCATACAGCCGTTCGGTTCCACCCAGCCAGTCACGAAGGATCGCGCCGTTGAGCAGCGTCTCCTGGGTGCCGAAGGTCTTGGATATCAGCACCGCGGCGGTACGACGCGGATCGAGACCCGCCAGCACGCGCTGCGCGGCGTGGCCGTCGACGTTGGACAGGAAGTGGACGCGAAAGCGCCCCGGCGCGGCGCCGCTCAGCGCATCGACCGCCAGGCGCGGACCGAGGTCGGAGCCGCCGATGCCGACGCTGACGATGTCGGTGACATCGCTGGCCGCCAGTGCATCGACCAGCGCACGCATGCGTGCGCGCGCTTCCAGCGCCTGCGTGTGCGCAGCGCGCGCCACCGGCGCGGCCGACACGTCGCCGCGCAGCGCGGTGTGCAGCACGCTGCGGCCTTCGGTGACATTGATCTTCTCGCCATCGAACTGCGCCTGCAGCTTCTGCCGCACGCCGGCCTGCTCGGCCAGTTCGAACAGCGACGCCAGCGCGTCACGGTCGTAGTGTTGGCGGGCGAAGTTGGCGTAGACCGGACCGACGCGCACGGCGAACTGCTGCGCGCGCGCCGGGTCTGCGGCGACCAGGTCCTTCAGCGGGGTTTGGATGACGCGCCCTGCCTGGGCGCGAAGACGGCTCAGACGGGCATCGGCATCCATGGGCAGGTCAGGCTGCCTGTGCCGGCATCGAGCGGTTGGTATGCGTCAACGCATTGTGGCGGTCGACGTAGACCAGGGTCGGCTTGTACTTGGCCGCCTCGGCTTCGTCGCACACGCCGTAGGCGCAGATGATCACCAGGTCGCCGGGCTGCGCACAGTGGGCGGCAGCACCGTTGACCGAGATCACCCCGCTGCCCTCTTCGCCGCGGATGGCGTAGGTGACGAAGCGCTGGCCGTTGTTGACGTTGTAGATGTGGATCTGCTCGTACTCGCGGATACCCGAGATGTCGAGCAGGCGCCCGTCGATCGCGCACGAGCCTTCGTAGTGAAGCTCGGCGTGGGTCACGGTGGCGCGGTGGATCTTGGCCTTGAGTACGTTCAGTTGCATGTGTGTGGCTCCGGCCGCGGGCATGCGGACGCGTCAGACCGCAAGTCTAGCAGCGCATGGCGCGGTGCAACATAGAGCGGAAAGCGGGAACGGGGCGTGATGGGGCGGGAACGGGGAACGGAGTGTTCCGGCGACGGTTGGGCCCGAGGGACTCACCACTCCAGGTTGTCGATCAGCCGCGTCCGGCCCAGCCGGGCCGCGATCAGGGCGACCCGGGCGCCGCCCTCACCGTCCGCCGGCTCGGTCAGGTCCGGGCGGCGGATCACGGCGTAGTCAGGAACGAAACCGTCCGCCTCCAACCGTTTGACCGCCTCGGCCTCGACCACCGCGCGCGGCGTGCCGGCCTCGACTGCGTCGCGCATGGCCAGCAGGCAGCGGTGGATCGCCGCCGCAGTGCGGCGCTCGTCCACAGACAGGTACTGGTTGCGCGAACTCATCGCCAGGCCATTGTCCTCGCGGACGATGTCGGCGCCGACCAGCTCGATGGCGAACGCCAGGTCGCGGACCATGTAGCGGATCACCGCCAGCTGCTGGTAGTCCTTGCGCCCGAACACGGCCACGTCCGGCTGGACCTGGTTGAACAGGCGCGAGACCACGGTGGCGACGCCGTCGAAATGCCCCGGGCGATGAGCGCCTTCCAGAGTCGAGCTGACGCCCGGCACCTGCACGCGAACCGTCGCCTCCACGCCATAGGGATACATCGTCTCGACCGTCGGCAACCACATGGCATCGCAACCTGCGACTCCCAGCCCAAGCGCGTCGGCTTCAGGCGTGCGCGGGTAGCGGGAGAAGTCTTCGTTCGGGCCGAACTGGGTCGGGTTGACGAACACACTGGTGACGACGCGATCGGCATGCTGGCGGGCCAGTCGCACCAGCGAGTAGTGGCCTTCGTGCAGGTTGCCCATGGTCGGCACCAGGGCGACGCGCAATCCTTCGCGTCGCCACTGCGCCACCCGCGCGCGCAGCGCGGCAAGGTCGGTGATGGTCTCGATCATGGCGCCTTTGCGGGAGGTCGCATTACGGGAGCTTGCGTTGCGAAGATTTGCGACGTGCGCGCCGGAAGTGACGGGAGTGCGGCGGTCAGGCATAGGAGTGTTCGGCATCCGGGAAGCTGCCGTCGCGAACGGCCTGGGCGAAAGATTGGACAGCGCCCGCTACCGAGCCGCCCTCGGCGAGGAAATCCTTGACGAAGCGCGGCCGGCGATGGCCGGAGTTGACGCCAAGCAGATCGTGCAGCACCAGCACCTGGCCATCGCATTGCGGGCCGGCACCGATGCCGATGGTGGGAATGGTCAGGTCGGCGGTGATCGACGCGGCCACCGGCGTAGGCACGCATTCGAGCACCAGCAGGCTGGCGCCGGCCTCGGCCACGGCGCGCGCGTCGGCGCGCAGGCGGGCCGCGGCGGCCTCGTCGCGGCCCTGGACCTTGTAACTGCCCAGGCGCAGCACCGACTGCGGCGTCAGCCCCAGGTGCGCGCAGACCGGGATCTCGCGCTCGACCAGGAAGCGGATGACATCGAGCTTGTGCCCGGCTCCCTCGAGCTTGACCATCGCCGCGCCGGCCTGCAGCAGCTGCACCGAGGCGTCGAGCGCGCGTTCGGGCGTGGCGTCGGACTGGAACGGCAGGTCGGAAATCAGCAGCGCCCTAGCCAGGCCGCGGGCGACGCAGGCGGTGTGGTAGACGACGTCGGCGGTGGTCACCGGCAGCGTGCTGTCGTGGCCCTGCACCACCATGCCGAGCGAATCGCCGACCAGCACCAGGTCGACGCCGGCGGCGTCCATGGTGCGGGCGAATCCGGCGTCGTAGCAGGTCAGCATCACCAGACGGCGACCGTCGCGCTTGGCGTCGGCCAGGGCCGGCACGGTCCAGGGCTTGTCGTTGGGGGTTCCGCTGTACATGGCGTGGGGTACCAGTTGTCGGCGCGGGTTAGCGAGGCACGGGGTTGGACCCGGGAGGGGTGCAATGGCTGCAGCCAGCCAGTGGGCGGCTACGGGCGATCGTTCAGAGAATCCGCATACGTTACCGCCTCGACCTCCTCCGGTTCCATCTTCGCCAGCGCCTGCTGCGCCGGGCCGATGCCGGGGATGACCGCGCCGGGTGCGATTTCGAGCAGCGGCACCAGCACGAAGGCGCGCTCGTGCAGGTGCGGGTGCGGGACATGCAGGCCCGGTTCGCTGATCACCGCGTCGCCGTACAGGAGCAGATCGAGGTCTAGCGTGCGCGGGCCCCAGCGATCGCTGCCATCGGCCCGGCGGTCGCGACCGGCCACGCGCTCGATGGCGAGCAGGTCGGCGAGCAGCTGCTGCGGCGTGCGCTGCGTTTCCAGCATCGCCACGGCGTTGACGAAATCGGGTTGCTCGGTGACGCCCCACGCCGGCGTGCGGTACAGGCGCGAGGCCTGCAACAGGCGCGTGCCGTCGATCGCCGCCAGCGCGACGAAGGCCGCGCGCAGGGCGGCAATGCTGTCGCCCAGGTTGCTGCCCAGGCCGACGAACGCCGTGACTGTCATTGCCGGAGGCTCCGCCCTGCCCGCCTCATTCCTGATTGGTGGCAGGCTTGCGGCGACGGCGGCGACGCTTGCGCGGCTCTTCCGCGTCATCGGCCTGCGCGGCGCGCTCGGTTTCCAGCTCGGCGATGGCCACGGCATCGCCGGGATTCGCCTGCGCCTCGCGCCAGAACGCGACGTCCTCGGCATGCTCGTCCGACGCGGTCAGGCGCAGGCCGAGGAAATCGAACGCGGCGCGGAAGCGCGGATGGGCGAGCGTGCGGAACACGCGCTTGCGCTGGCGCAGCGAGAAACGCGACTGCAGCAGCCAGATCTCCTGCATCGGCAACGAGAAGCGGCGCGGCAGCGCGATAGTCTCGAGCTGGTGCACGGTGACGCGATCGGCGGCGCGGCGCTGCGCCTCGGCCGTGTGCATGCCCTGCGCCTGCAACGCCATCAGCGCGCGGCAGTACGCCGGCCACAGCAGCAGCGCGAACAGGAACGCAGGCGAGACCGGTTCGTCGTTGGCGACGCGCGCGTCGGTGTTCTTCAGCCCTTCCAGCACCATCTTGCGCAGCGCGCCGCTGCGGTTGGATTTCAGAGCCGCGGCGGTCTCCGGCAGCAGCGCCGGCAACAGTCCGTGGCGCTCCAGGCCGAGGAAACTCTTGACCGCATTGCCCGACAGGAACAGCTTCAGGCACTCCTCGAACAGGCGCGCCGGCGCGGACTCGCGCAGCAGCGGTGCCAGCACCGGGATGGGCGCCGCAGTTGCCGGTTCGATCTCGAAATCGAGCTTGGCCGCCAGGCGCACCGCGCGCAGCATCCGCACCGGATCCTCGCGGTAGCGCGTCTCCGGGTCGCCGATCAGGCGCATCAGGCGGTTGCTCACATCCTCGAAGCCACCGACGTAGTCGCGCACCGAGAAATCCTCGATCGCGTAATACAGCGCGTTGGCGGTGAAGTCGCGGCGGACCGCGTCGTCCTCGATGGTGCCGTAGACGTTGTCGCGCAGCAGGCGTCCGCCCTCGTGCAGCTCACGGTCGCCGCTGCCGTCGTCGGTGTTGGCGCGGAACGTCGCCACCTCGATGATCTCGCGGCCGTAGACCACGTGGGCAAGCCGGAAGCGACGGCCGATCAGCCGGCAGTTGCGAAACAGGCCCTTGACCTCCTCCGGCGTGGCGTTGGTGGCCACGTCGAAATCCTTGGGGTGGCCGCCGATCAGCAGGTCACGGACCGCGCCGCCGACCAGGAAGGCGTCGAAGCCACCCTCGCGCAGGCGATACAGCACTCGCAGGGCATTGGGGCTGATATCCCGGCGCGACACATTGTGCTGGTCGCGTGGAATGGTTTGCAGCCTGAGTTGGATTTGGTTGTCGGATTCCATCGAGCGGGCGTTGCCGCAGTCCATTTTGGGTGTGGGAGGCCATTGCCCGGGGCAGCGGCGCCGCATATACTAGCAAGCCGCGCTGGGTTGAGAGCCTCGCGCCGGGGGGCAGACTGATACACGGCCCGTTCAACCCGCTTCATCTGCACCCTTCGTCTAGAGGCCTAGGACGGTGCCCTCTCAAGGCATCAACACGGGTTCGAATCCCGTAGGGTGTACCAATTCCGAAGCCCGCGCAGCGATGCGTGGGCTTTTTCTTTGTGGTGCACGTCATCCCGGCGAACGCCGGGATCCAGGCTGGCAGCCCATCAGAGCCTACGTGTCCTGCCAGGCCTTCACCGGCAGCATCCCTTCCCGCGTGACCCTTCGGACTGGATCCCGGCGTTCGCCGGGATGACGGGGCAGCAAGGTATGGGGATAGGGACAGGGAGAGTATTTGGAGCAGCTGCGGTGTTTCCGCCCAAATCGCTACAATACGCAATGCCCGCCAGGGCCCTTCATTTCACGGAACCATCGCCATGCCCTTCGTCGTCACCGAGAACTGCATCAAGTGCAAGTACACCGACTGCGTCGAGGTGTGCCCGGTCGACTGCTTCCACGAGGGCCCGAATTTCCTGGTGATCGATCCGGACGAGTGCATCGACTGCACGCTGTGCGAGCCGGAGTGCCCGATCAACGCGATCTACCCCGAGGACGACGTGCCGGCCGGACAGGAGGCGTTCGTCGCCCTCAATGCCGAGCTGTCCAAGGCCTGGCCGGTCATCACCACGCGCAAGGATGCCCTGGCCGATGCCAAGGAATGGGAAGGCAAGCCGGGCAAGCTGGATCTGCTGGAGCGCTGACTGACTGTTGGTTCCGCCGTTCACCGCCTGGTTGCAAGGCCGGGTGCGGGAGCAACGTCCATGGGTTCCCGCCTTCGCGGGGATGACGGGCACCAGAGCAACGTCGCTGGGTTCCCGCCTTCGCGGGGATGACGGGCACCAGAGCAACGTCGCTGGGTCCCCGCCTTCGCGGGGATGACGGTTCTCTTTAGCCCCTCTCCCGCTTGCGGGAGAGGGGTTGGGGTGAGGGCCACCGAAGACCGTGCAACGAAACACCGAAGCGTC
>NZ_JBDGKY010000003.1:166517-233593 GCF_057656135.1 Lysobacter sp. Soil_N_23 | reverse complement strand
TGGCGAGATATGCCGCCCCTGCCCTCATCCGCCTGCCGGCACCTTCTCCCGCTCGCGGGAGAAGGGTGGCTCCGGTGATTCTCAGGCCTCGGCGCGCAATGTCACCACCAGCACGTCGCGATGCGACGGCTGCTCCGGATCCTGCGCTTCCACGGCGGTCACGCCATGGAACACCCGGGAATCATCGACGAGCGCTGCATCCAGCGGATGGGTCAGCGTGAAGCTGCCCAGCTCGCGGCCATCGGCGGCGTGGATCGTGGTGGTTCCGCTGACGATGTTGTGCCGGTCGATCAGCAGCACCAGGACGTAGTTCACACCGTCGCGGTGGACGCCTTCCGGCGTCGGCTGCCCGGGTTCGCCTGGACGGGCCTCGATTCGGAACTGGTGCAGTTCGATATGCCAGGCCTCCACCTCCGGCGACAGCCCGCCGTAGAAGTCGCGACAGAACTCCAGGACCGTGCGCAGGCTGAAGCTCTCGGCGATCTCCGGCAGCACCGGTTCGAACCAGCGCTCGATGCCGCCCTGCAGGTTGTTGTAGTCGCGACTCTGGTAATGCGGCTGATGCGGCTGGCGCACGATCGCGCCGCTGCTGCCGGCAGCGAACACCGCGTAGCGACGGCGTCGGTTATGGCCAACACTGGCCAGATAGGCGTCCGGCGCCAGATCGTCCCAACTGGCGGCGAAGCGCGCCCAGTCGTCGAGTGCATGGCGCTGCTCGAACAGTTCTCGCATCACCTTGCCGGCGACAAAGCTGAAGCCATCGCGCCTGAGCGTTTCGTGCAGGGCGGACAAGGTGGTCTCGGCGGGGGTTTGCATGTGGGGGATGACAGGCAAGGCGCGGCGGGATCGTCGCGCGCGGTTTCGGAGAGGTCAGGGCGTGATGTTCAACGCTGCCTGCACGAGCAGCCAGAGCACGCAGGCGTAGCCGGCGAACCAGGCGGCGCTGCGCAGCAGGTGCCGGCCGCTGATGTAGAGCAGGCCGTGCAGCAGACGGAAAACGATGAACGCGATCGACAGCGTGCCGATCTGCGCATGCGGCACGCCCGCCAGCTGGGCCAGGATCACGCCCGCGGCGAACGGCGCGAACGCCTCGTAACTGTTGAGCTGCGCGGCGCTGGCGCGAAGCGAGCGCTGGCTTTGCTGGCGCTCCTGCCAGCGGCGTGGGTCGCGGTTGTCGTAGCGCTCGCCACTGGCCTTGGCGATGGCGACCCACAGGTAGGGCAACACAGCGGCGATCAGGACACAGACGTAGGCGGTGGCAAGCGTCATGGCATTCCCCGGCTGAACGAGGCGCCAGCGTATCCGAAATGACAACGGCGCCCCACTGCCGAGGCGCCGTTGTGGCTGCTGCAACCGTCGCTGCGTTACTTAGCCGCGGGTTTCATCAGCTTGTCGTGGGCGGCGCGGAAGGCATTGCCCTGGTACCAGTTGGGCCACTGCTCGCTGCCCGCCAGGGTCTTGCCGACACCATAAAGCGCGTCCAGGTCCTGGATGACGCCGTCGAGCTTCCACGACGGATCGTACTGATCGCCGGGCTTGTGGTAGCGGTTGTCGCGATAGTCGACCTGCGCCTTCTGGCCGGCCTCCATGCCACCGTCGATCAGGTCGTCACCGCCCTTGGCATAGAGCGCCGGCACGCCGGCCTTGGCGAAGTTGAAGTGATCGGAGCGGAAGTAGAAACCGTCCTCCGGCGTCGCTTCGGCATGCAGCACGCGCTGCTGCCCATCGGCGACCGTCTTGAGGATGTCCTCGAGCTCGGAGCTGCCGAAACCGACCACCGTCATGTCGCGTGACTTGCCGATGACCGGCATCGCATCGAGATTGATCACGGCAACCGTCTTGTCGAGCGGAACGGTCGGATGGGCGACGTAGTACTTCGAGCCCAGCAGGCCCGACTCCTCCAGCGTCACCGCCAGGAACAGCAGCGAGCGATCCGGTGGCGGCTGCTGCTTGCTGAAGGCCTCGGCGATCTCGAGGATGCCGGCCACGCCGGTCGCGTTGTCGACGGCACCGTTGTAGATGGTGTCGCTGCCAACCTGGGCCGCTTCGCCATGACCTTCGTGGCCGTGGTTGCCCAGGTGGTCCCAGTGCGCCATGTAGACGACGGTCTCGTCCGGGCGCTTGGCGCCGGGCAGGCGTGCGACCACGTTGCGCGAGGCCTTCTCGCTGATCGTGCTCTTCAGGTCGACCGACAGCTTCGCCTGCAGCGGGATGGCCTTGAATCCGGGCTTGCCGGCGGCCTTGTAGAGCTCATCCAGGTTCTGCCCGAGCGACGACAGCAAGGTGCGGGCGACATCGCCGGTGATCCAGCCCTGCACCGGCAGGCGCGGCTCCGGATCGTCCTTGGCCGGCAGGTCGAACTGCGCGCCTGACCAGGAATTCCTGACCACATCCCAGCCGTAGGAGGCGCCGTCGCTGTCATGGATGATCAGCGCCGCCGCTGCGCCCTGGCGTGCGGCTTCCTCGAACTTGTAGGTCCAGCGGCCGTAATAGGTCATCCGCTTGCCTTCGAACAACTTCGGATCCTGACCGTGGAAACCGGGGTCGTTGACGAACATCACCACGGTCTTGCCCTTGACGTCGACGCCGGCGTAGTCGTTCCAGTTCTGCTCGGGGGCGTTGACGCCGTAGCCGACGAACACCAGCTCGCTGCCGTCGACCTTGACTTCGTTCTTGCCGGTACGGGTGCCGATCACCATGTCGCTGCCGAACTTCAGTTCGCGCGGCTGGCCCTTCACGTCGAGCCTGACCACGGTGCCTTCGTTGGCGACCGTCTCCACCATCGGCACGGTCTGCACGTAACTGTCGCCGTTGCCGGGCTGCAGGCCGATGCGCTTGAACTGCGCTTCCAGGTAGGCGACGGTCTTGTCCTCGCCGGCACTGCCGGGGGCGCGGCCTTCGAACTCGTCCGACGCCAGCGTCTTCACGTGTTCGGCGAAGTCGGCGGCGTTGATCGTGTCGCCAAAGGGATGGCTGCTGCCGGGGTCGGCAGGAGCATCAGTAGAAGTCGGGGCGGGCGCCGCGACCGTCGGCGCATCGGCCTCGGGTTTGGAGCAGGCGGCCAGCGCCAGCGTGCCGACTATCGCGGCGGTAAGCAGGGAAGTGCGGGACATGAGACCTCCGGAATGGACCAACCGCACCAGAGGCCGTGAGACGGCAGGTGCGGATTTCCATTCTAGGGCCCAAGTCCGAGGCGCCGACGTGCCGGGTCCGACAGTTCGTCGCGCCATCCCGGCCCTGCTGTCGTCCCGAACGAAGTGAGGGACCTGCTTCTGCGCGGCTGACGCAGAAAGCAGGTCCTTCCGTGCCCGGGACGACCGGAGCTGCCTTACTCCGGCGGCAGGGCGCCGTCGTAGCGCACCGCGGTGGCACCGGTGATCGCGCCGGTCTTGGCCGTGTTGTGGACGTACAGCGTGACCTTGCGCTCGAACACCAGCGGGCCGTCGACCACGGCATTGGGTCCGATGATCACCTTCGGATCACGCTTGTTCATCGAGAACCAGCTCTGGCTCGGCTTGGTGTAATGGATGCGACCCTTCACGTGCGAGTCGACGCCCACGGTCAGATCGCCGTTGACGGTGCTGATGTCGCCGCCGACGTCGGTGTCGACCAGGCCGATCGCACCGTTGACGGTCTCGATGCTGCCGCGGACGTCGCCATTGCGGTCGACGAACACGCCACCGTTGACGGTTTCGAGCTTGCCGTCGAGACGCGACTTCTCGCCGACGCGGATGCTGCCATTGACCGTTTCCAGGCCGCCGGCCTGGACGTTGTCGCCGGCGGTGATGCTGCCGTTGACCGTCTCGGCGTCGCCGGTGCGTGCGCCCGAGCCGATCCTGATGCTGCCGTTGACGGTCTCGAGGCTGCCGGCCTGCTGGCCGGCATCGACGGTGATACTGCCATTGACCTTGTCGATGTCCTGGGCGGCAAAGGCAGCAGGGGCGGACAGGGCGAGGGCGAGAGGGAGGAGGAGAACTGGGCGAATGCGCATCGTTCGGGATTCCGTATTGGGGCGGGCTTCATTGAGGCAGGCTTCAATGCAGGAGATGCGGTGAGGGCGGCTTGGGTTTACGCCGCTTCGCTACAATCGCAGCCAGCGCCGGCCCAGGCCCGTGCCCGAAGTCACCTTTCGTAGCGTCAAGCCTTCCAACGACCAGGGAAACCCCGACGTGTCAGCCTCCCCCGTGCGCCCCAAACCCGTTGTCCTGCTCATCCTCGACGGCTGGGGCCACCGTGAAGACCCGACCGACAACGCCCTGGCCCAGGCCACCCTGCCCAACTGGCACGCGCTGCTGGCCAGCGCCCCGCACACCCTGATTCACACCGAGGGCCGCCATGTCGGCCTGCCGGACGGACAGATGGGCAACTCCGAGGTCGGCCACATGAACCTGGGCGCCGGGCGGATCGTCTATCAGGACCTGACCCGGGTCGATGCGGCGATCGAGGACGGCAGTTTCTTCGGCAACGAGGAGCTGCGCGCGGCCTGCGCGGCGGCGCAGAACAACGGCGGCACGCTGCACGTGATGGGCCTGCTCTCGCCCGGCGGCGTCCACAGCCACGAGAACCACATCTTCGCGATGCTCGAGCTGGCCCGCCAGGCCGGTGTCGCCAAGGTCGCCGTGCACGCCTTCCTCGACGGCCGTGACATGCCGCCGCGGTCGGCCGAGCCCAGCCTCAAGCGCCTGCTCGATGTCTGCCGCAAGCTCGGCAATGCCCGTGTCGCCAGCGTCAGCGGCCGTTATTACGCGATGGACCGCGACCAGCGCTGGGACCGCGTGCACCGCGCCTGGGACGCGATGGTCGAAGCTCGCAGCGAGCACGTCACCACAGGTCCCGTGGAGGCATTGCTGCAGGCCTACGGACGCGGCGAGAACGACGAGTTCGTCGCCCCGACCGTGATCGATGGCAGCGTGCCGATGGCCGACGGCGACGCGGTCGTGTTCATGAATTTCCGTGCCGATCGCGCACGCCAGCTGACCGCGGCGTTCGTGTCGCCGACCTTCGATGGTTTCGAAGCCCGCCGCCCGGCGCTGTCCCGCTTCGTCTGCTTGACCGAGTACGACGCGCGCCTGCCGGCGCCGGTCGCGTTCGGCCCGGACGATCTGCGCAACACCCTGGGCGAAGTGCTGGCCGTCAACGGCCTCAAGCAGCTGCGCATCGCCGAGACCGAGAAGTACGCGCACGTCACCTTCTTCTTCAGTGGCGGTCGCGAGGATCCCTACGAAGGCGAGACCCGCATCCTGGTGCCGAGTCCGAAGGTCGCCACCTATGACCTGCAGCCGGAAATGAGCTGCCCGGAAGTCACCGCCAGACTGACCGCGGCGATCCGTTCGGGCGACATCGACGTTGCGATCTGCAACATCGCCAATCCCGACATGGTCGGCCACACCGGCGATATAGCCGCAGCGATCAAGGCGGCCGAGGCGGTAGACATCGCCATCGGCGCGATCGCCCAGGCCGTGCGCGACACCGGCGGCGCGCTGCTGGTCACCGCCGACCACGGCAACCTGGAAATGATGCGCGACGCCACCACCGGGCAACCGCACACCGCCCACACGGTCGGTCCGGTGCCGTTCGTGTACCTGGGCCCGCGCAAGGCCACGCTGCGCAGCGGCGGTGCCCTGCGCGACGTCGCCCCGACCATCCTCGATCTGCTCGGACTGCCGCAACCGGCGGAGATGAGCGGCACGAGCCTGCTGGCGGGCTGACCGCGCCGATGCCCACTTCCTCGACGATGCGACTGCTGCGTGCATTCGCCATCGTTGCCTTCTGCTTCGCGGCGCTGGCGATGCCGGCCGTCGCGCAGAGCAGCCGCGAGGCCGAGCGCAAGCTGGAGAAGATCCAGCGCGAGTTGAAGGCGGTGGCCGATGAGCGACGCGAGATCGAGGGCCAGCGCGGCGATGCCTCGCGCCAGCTGCGCGATGCCGACGAGAAGGTCGGGAAATCCAATCGTCGCCTGCGCGAGATCGAGGCGCGCCTGGCACGCGAACAGTCCTCGCTGCAGCAACTGCAGCAGGAGCGCGAATCACTGCAGGCGCGCATGGCGGCCCAGCGCCAGGAACTGGCGCAATTGCTGCGCGGCGCCTACCTGCAAGGGCAGGACGCACCGCTCAAGTTGCTGCTGGCGCAGGACAGCGTCGCGCAGGGCAGCCGCACGCTGGCCTATTACGGCTATCTGCAGCGCGACCGCACCCGCCGCATCGCCGAACTGAACACGCAGCTGAAAGAACTCGACATGCTGCAGGCGCAGATCGTCCAGCGCAGGAGCGAACTCGACAGCACGCGCCAACAGCAGCGCAGCCAACTGGGCGAGTTGCAGTCCGATCGCAAGCAGCGCGCTGCCCTGGTCGCCTCGCTAGACCAGCGTTACAAGGACCGCAGCACGCGCGAGCGCGCCCTTGGCCGCGATGCCAAGGGTCTGGAGCAACTGCTGAAGAAGTTGCGCGTGGCCGCCGCCCGCGCCGAAGCGCAACGGCGCGCAGCCGCCGAACGCGCCGCTCGCGAAGAAGCGCGCCGGGGCAGTGGCGAGCCCCCGACGCGCAAGCCGGTGGTGGTGGCCAGCGCGCCGGCGCCGCAGGTGGGCGGGCTCGGTTGGCCGGTGTCGGGCGCCCTGCTGGCCGGGTTTGGCGCGACCATGCCCGATGGCCGCGGCAGCGACGGTCTGCTGATCGCGGCCAGTGCCGGCACGCCGGTCAAGGCCGTGGCCGATGGCAGCGTGGTCTACGCCGAATGGATGACCGGCTACGGCCTGCTGCTGATCGTCGATCACGGCAATGGCTACATGAGCCTGTACGCGCACAACGATGCGCTGCTCAAGGACGTCGGTGCCAGCGTCAAGCGCGGCGACACGCTGGCCACCGTCGGCAATTCCGGCGGCCAGGGCCGGCCGGCGCTGTACTTCGAACTGCGCCGGAACGGAGCGCCGGTGAACCCGGGCACCTGGCTGCGGCGCTGACGCTGAATGCACGTCGCCGCCGGTCCGACGGATTAACGAAAGGCTTCCATTGCCCGCCGCCAACGTGCCCATAATCGTCGCCAGCGTGGCCATTCCCCGAACGGCCCACGCCACCGAACAATGAAGTCCTGTCAGACCTGGTTCGGGTCTACGCCCATCGCGGAGTTTCGTGCATGTCCCTGCGCCATCTGGTTCTGGTTCCGCTTGCCCTGGCCGTTGCGGTCGCGTTGCCGGCTGCGGCACAGGAGACTGCGCCTGAAGCCGGTCCGCCCGAAGCTGCGGAAGCGCCGATCGAATCGCCCGACGCCGAGACCACCGAGTCCAAGGTCCCGCTGGAAGAGATCCGCCGCTACGTGTCGGTCTACAACGCGGTCAAGCAGGCCTATGTCGAACCGGTCGGCGACGACAAGCTGATGCACTCGGCGATCCGCGGCCTGCTGTTCGACCTGGACCCGCACAGCGTCTACCTCGACAAGGACGACGCGGAAAGTTTCGAGGAGCAGTCGCGCGGGGCCTACGACGGCGTCGGCGTCGAGTTGATGCGCCAGCCCGACGGCAGCCTGCGCGTGATCGCCCCCATCGACGACACGCCCGCGGCGCGCGCCGGCATCAAGGCCGGCGACGTCATCACCGCGATCGACGGCAAACCGTTCAAGCCCGACGAAGGCGACAACTCCGGCCCGCTGCGCGGCAGCGCCGGCAGCAAGGTCACCTTGACCATCGTGCGCGAAGGCAAGGACAAACCGTTCGACGTGACCATCCAGCGCGAGACCATCCGCATCGCCAGCGTGCGCAGCAAGATGCTCGAGCCCGGTTACGGCTACATCCGCATCAGCGCGTTCCAGGCCGACACCGCGGCCGACTTCGAAACCAAGATCGAGGCCCTCAAGGCGCAGGGTGGTGGCAAGCTGCGCGGACTGGTCATCGACCTGCGCAGCAACCCGGGTGGTTTGCTGACATCGGCGGTGCAGATCGCCGACGACCTGCTCGACAGCGGCAAGATCGTCAGCACGCGCGGGCGCATCGCCATCAGCGACGCCGAATTCTCCGCCACGCCGGGTGACCGCCTCGGAGGCGCGCCGCTGGTGGTGCTGGTCGATGCCGGTTCGGCCAGCGCGGCCGAAGTGCTGGCCGGCGCGCTGCGCGACAACGGCCGTGCCCGTATCGTCGGCAGTCGCACCTTCGGCAAGGGCTCGGTGCAGACCGTGCTGCCGCTGGACAACGGTGACTCGGTCAAGCTGACCACCGCGCGTTACTACACGCCCAGTGGCAAGTCGATCCAGGCGCTGGGCATCACCCCCGACGTGGTGCTGCATCCGCCCAAGGAGGACGACAAGAGCGTGCGCAACCTCAGCGAGGCGAGCCTGCCGGGCCACCTGCGTGGCGACGAGGAAGGCGATGGCCAGCCAGGCGACAATGCTGGCGACGTGCTCGATGGCGATGCGCCGATCACGGCGGCGCTGGTCGAGCTGAAGAAGCCGCCGGTGGCAAGCAACGCCAAGCCGGCAGCAAAGCAATAACCACGTTGTCGTAGGAGCGAGCTTGCTCGCGAAGGCACGTCCGGCAATCGGACAGGCCCGGTCGCGAGCAAGCTCGCTCCTACAGGGTCGGTGGTATCAGCGTGGTTTTGCCGGCAGTGGAAACGGCGTGACCACTTTCTCGCCAGTGGTCGCATCACGGATCGCCGACTGGCCTTTGCGCTCGACTTCCTCGACCCGGACGATGCTGTGCATCGGCAGGTGCAGCACGCGGGTGTTGCCGAACTCGTCGCGCAGGCGCTCTTCGGTCGGATCGATCACCACGCCGTCGTGGACGTCGAACACCAGCTCACCGACTTCGGTGAAACCCCACAGCGCACCGGAACCGACGTGACGGGCATACAGCTCGTACACCTTGCCGGCGTTGAGGAAGGTCACTTTGTAGAGCGGCTTGGCCATGGTGCAGGGGTGTCCGACAGGAAGATCCGCCTGCGCCAGCGCGGCGGTTGCCCAGACAATGGGGCGGGAACCGCCTCTTCTCAAGCTCAGGCACCAGGCCGGATCTGGCGGTGTTGCCTACAGTCCGCGCTTTCGCCGAAGCCGGCGGGCGATGCCGGCACGCGCAATCAGCGCGAACGCGCCGCCGAAGGCGAAGCCGGCCAGGTGCGCCGACCAGGCCACGGCACCAAAGGCCGGTCCGATGAAGGTGAAGAGCAGTTGCAGCAGCGCCCACACACCAATCAGCAGCGGCGCCGGCACCTTCACGAACTGCAGGAACAGGCCCAGCGGCACCACCACGCCCAGCTTGGCGCTCGGGAACAGCGCCAGGTAGGCGCCGATCAGGGCCGACACCGCGCCGCTGGCGCCGATGATCAGCCGGTCGGGCGTGGCGATGGCAATCACCGCCGCGAGGTTGGCGACCGCCCCGCCCAGCAGGAACAGCATCAACAGCCGCCACGGCCCCATCGCCCGCTCGGCCGGCAACCCGAAGATCAGCAGGAACACCAGGTTGCCCAGCAGGTGCGCCCAGTCGGCGTGCAGGAACAAGGCGGTGAACAGGCGCAGTGCTGCACCGGTGCGCAGGGACGTCCACCACTCGTCGGGCGAGGCCAGTCCCCCGGAGAGCGCACCCCACTCCAGCAGCAGCCGCCGCTGATCGGAGTCCGGCAGCAGTTCGACCCCTATGAAGCACAGCCAGAGGATGCTGAACAGGGCTGGGGTGGCCCAGCGGAGCGGGGTGCGCTCGCGGGTCGGGATCGAGACGAACATCCCTCAGGCCCCCCCGCCCGGGAGGCGCTGGACGGACCGCGTTTTGGGCTGCGTGCAAGTGCGGACGGGCATGCCGGCTATTGTTAGCTTCGGGTTAACTGCCGCGCTATAGTGCATACGGCGTCGTACGTCGGGAGGGGTTTCCGGCGCGCATCTGGCGCCCGAATCGGCCGGGTGCCAAGGCAATGACGGCCGCGGAAGACATAAATACTCCAATGGAGACTACACGCATGCAACACGTTCACCGCTTCACCCGCCTGTCGGCGCTGGCTCTGGGCATCACCGGCGCACTGGCAATCGGTCAGGTCCACGCTTCTGCGTTCCAGATCAAGGAAAACAGCGTCAAGGCACAGGGCCGCTCGTTTGCCGGTTCGGCGATCGCCCCGGGCGATGTCTCGGTTGTTTCCAACAACCCGGCCGCCATGGCGCAGTTCGAAGGCACCTCTTTCCAGGCTGACGTCACCGTGATCGACCTCGGGTTCGAGTTCACCGGCAACGGTCAGGACGCCCTGGGCCGTCCGATCACCGGCGGTGACGGCGGCGACGCCGGCGACGTGATCCCGGTCCCGTCGATGGCCTTCATCCACAAGTTCGACAACGGCATTGCCCTTGGCGCCCAGGTCGATGCTCCGTTCGGCCTGAAGACCGAATACGAAGCTGGCTGGATTGGCCGCTACTACGCCGACAAGTCCGACCTCAAGACCGTCGACCTGACCCTGTCGGCCGCGCTGGACATCATCCCGGACAAGTTCTCGGTCGGCATGGGCCTGATCTACGAGCGCGCCGACGTGACGCTGTCGAAGGCGGTCGATTTCGGCAGCCTGCTGTTCGCCAACCCGGCCACGCGCCCGCTGCCGTTCGCACTCCCGCAGGCGGCTGATGGCCACGCCGAGGTTGAAGGCGATTCCAACGGCATGGGCTGGTTGATCGGCGCCACGCTGCGCCCGACCGAGAAGCTGGGCATCGGCGTTTCGTACCGTTCGGAAATCGACCACGACATCGAAGGCAATGTCGACTGGACCGTTCCGGGCAACGTCGCCGCCGTGCTCGGTGCGAGCCCGACGACCCGCGTCCTGTTCCAGGACGGCGGCGCCAAGGCCGCATTGACCACGCCGTCGGTGATGACGGTCTCGGTGTCCTACCAGTTCACCGACCAGTTCACGCTGCTGGCCGATTACTCGGAGACCGGCTGGAAGTCGCTGCAGGAAATCAACATCGACTTCACCAACCCGGACCCGAACTCGATCGAGCAGTTCCGCTGGGACGACACGCGTTTCTATTCGATCGGTGGCGAGTACAAGTTCAACGAGGCATGGACCTTCCGTGCCGGCTGGGCCTACGACGAGACCCCGACCACGTTCGCCACGCGCACCCCGCGCCTGCCGGACGAGGACCGTACCTGGTACTCGGTCGGCGCCAGCTGGCAGGCGACCCAGAACCTCGAGGTCAACTTCGCCTACACCTACCTCGACGTGAGCAACCCGCAGGTCGGCCTGCGCGAAGGCGGTCACACGCTGTTCGGCGAGTACGACGCAACGATCAATCTGTACGGCGTTTCGGCCAAGTACAACTTCTGATCGGGCGGTTCATTGCTGCATGAAAAAGCCCCGCTTCGGCGGGGCTTTTTTTGTTCTGCGTTGGTGTCATCTGTCGTCGTCCCGAGGGTAGCGAGGGACCTGCTTGTGCTTCTGCGCTTCGGCGTTTCGTTGCACGGTCTTCGGTGGCCCTCACCCCAACCCCTCTCCCGCAAGCGGGAGAGGGGCTTCCACCGTCATTGGAAGCCCGTCATCCCCGCGAAGGCGGGGACCCAGCGTCGTTGCTCTGATGCCGTCATTCCCGCGAAGGCGGGAACCCAGCGTCGTTGCTCTGATGCCGTCATTCCCGCGAAGGCGGGAACCCATGGACGTTGGGTTGGACGTGATCTGTTGCGATTTCACACGATTACAACTTTCCCCGGCAGATGCTTTCGCAATTCTGTTCGTGCGGTCGATTAATCCGAAGCAGTTCCGTCGCAGCACGGTCGGAATCCCCTGCATCGCAATCAGGAGCTGTCATGGACGTCCCCGCACCGCCGCAGCTTCCCGCCGATATCGCCTCCGAGATCGATGGCAAGCCGGACGTCGCCAGTTCGTCGACGCGGCTGTCGATCTATCGCACACGTCTTTCGGTGTACCGCACGCAGGTATCGAACCTGCGCTCGCACCTGGCCAACGAACGCACCCACCTGAGCTACCTGCGCACGACCGTGTCGCTGGTCGGCTTCGGCATCACCCTCAACCGCTTCAGCATGTACCTGGTCCAGCAGAAGGAACTCGCCGAACAGCATTCCCGGCATTTTCTTCGTGACGCCGGCAACGCCGGCCTGGGCATGGTCGTGCTCGGACTGCTGCTGCTGATCTGGTCGATCTACCGGTACTGGGCGGTCGGCAGGGACATCGAGCGCGGGCGGTACATCTCACACCAGCGGGGAACGATCGCCGCCAGCATCGGCCTGCTCCTGCTTGGCGGCCTGACCGCCGTGTGGCTTTTCGTGCGATGAGGTGAGGCGATGCTCCAGCAGGCACCCCAGGAGAGCGTCTACATCCTTACGACGGCCAACGTGATGCTGCTGTTCTTCATCATGCTGGGGCCGGTGAAGATACTGGCGCCGTTCCACCGCGCGACCGCGACGATGGAGCCCAGGGCGGTACGAAGGATGGCGATCAAGGTCGCCCTGATCAGCGCGGTCACGCTGCTGATCGCTGGACTGGTTGGCAGCGCGATGATGCAGAAGTGGCGCATCACGGTTCCGGTGATGGAACTGACCGGCGGAATCGTCTTCCTGCTGGTCGCGCTCAAGCAGGTGCTGGAGCAGTACGGCGACCCCGCGCCGCCCGCGGATTCCGAGCCGCGGCTGATGCACCTGGTCTTTCCGATCGTCGTCACACCCTACGGTATCGCCGCGCTGATCGCGTTGATGGCGCTCAGCAGCGACGCCTCGCGCTCGACGACGCTGCTCGCCGGCGTGATGGCGGTGATGGCGATCAATCTGCTGGCGATGATGTTCGTGCGCCAGGTGATGCGCGGCGTCGGGCCGATGCTGCTGCAGATCTTCGGCGCGGTGCTGGCCGTGCAGCAGGTGGCGCTGGCGCTGCAGCTGGTGGTGGTGGCGTTGAAGGGGATGGGGGTGGGGTAACTGCTTCCCCTCTCCCTGGCGCTTCGCGCCTGTCCCTCTCCCACAAGGGGAGAGGGAGGATTGCAGCAGCCCTGGCAGCATCCGCGTTGCCCTCTCCCCTTGTGGGAGAGGGACAGGTCGCCGAAGGCGACCAGGGAGAGGGTCTCAGTCGCCCAGCGTCAGCAGCGACGCATTGCCACCCGCCGCCGTCGTGTTGACGGTGATCGTCTTCTCCGTGGTGAAGCGCGGCAGGTAGTGCGGGCCGCCGGCCTTGGGACCGGTGCCGGACAGGTTCTGGCCGCCGAAGGGCTGCACGCCGACCACCGCGCCGATCTGGTTGCGGTTGACGTAGCAGTTGCCCACCTTCACCCTAGAACTGATCTTTTCGATCGTCTCGTCGATGCGCGAGTGGATGCCCAGGGTCAGGCCGTAACCGGTCGCGTTGATCGCATCGATCACCGCATCGAGCTGGTCGGCCTTCCAGCGGATCACGTGCAGCACCGGGCCGAAGACTTCCTTGTGCAGCTGGTCCAGCGACTTCAGCGCGTACGCACGCGGAGCAAAGAAGCTGCCGTGTGCGGAGTCTGCATCAACGGCAACCTCGCCGATCTTCGTCGCTTCCACGTCCATGCGCGCCGCATGGTCGACCAGCATCTTCAACGCGTCCTCGTCGATCACCGGGCCGACGTCGGTCGACAGCAGGCCCGGGTCGCCGACCTTCAGTTCGGCCATGGCGCCGGCCAGCATCGAGGTCACCTTGTCGGCGATGTCGTCCTGCACGAACAGCACGCGCGCGGCCGAGCAGCGCTGGCCGGCCGAGGTGAAGGCCGAACCGATCGCATCCTTGACCACCTGTTCCGGCAGCGAGGACGAGTCGGCGATCAGCGCGTTCTGGCCGCCGGTCTCGGCGATCAGCACACCGATCGCGGCATCGCGTGCGGCCAGCGCACGGTTGATCGCGCGCGCGGTGTCGGTCGAGCCGGTGAAGGCGACGCCGGCGATGCGCGGGTCACGGGTGAGTGCGGCACCGACGGTGGCGCCGTCGCCCGGCAGGAACTGCAGCACGGCCTCGGGGATGCCGGCTTCGTGCAGCAGCTTCACGGCGTAGTAGCCGATCAGGTTGGTCTGCTCGGCCGGCTTGGCGATGACGGTGTTGCCGGCCGCGAGCGCGGCGGCAATCTGGCCGGCGAAGATCGCCAGCGGGAAGTTCCACGGGCTGATGCAGACGAACACGCCGCGGCCGGACAGCTGCAGCGTGTTGGACTCGCCGGTCGGGCCCGGCAGCGCTTCGGCCGCGAACAGCTTGCGCGCCTGGCCACCGTAGTAGCGCAGGAAGTCGACCGCCTCGCGCACTTCGGCGACGCCGTCGGGCAGGGTCTTGCCGGCTTCCTTCGTGCACAGCGCCAGGTACTGCGGCATGCGCTGCTCGAGCAGGTCGGCGGCGTATTCGAGGATCGTGGCGCGGCTGGCGGCCGGCAGGGTGTTCCAGGCGTCCTGTGCGGCGACGGCATTCTTCAGTGCCAGCTCGACCGTGGCGGCGTCGGCGGCCTGCCACTGGCCGACGGTCTCGCGACGGTCGGCGGGGTTGGTCACGGCAATGCTGGCGCCGCCGATGGTCGCGCCCGGCACGAGCGGGGTGGCACGCCAGTCGCTGCGGGTGGCCTGGTTGACCTGCTCGGCGAGTGCGCGCAGTTGATCGTCGTTGGCGAAGTTGATGCCCATGGAATTGGTCCTGTCGATGCCGTAGCTGCGGTACAGATCGACCGGCTGCGGGATGCGCGGATGCGCGATGGAGTCGAATGCGGAAACGGTGGCAACCGGATCGTGGATGAGGTCATCGATGGCGATGTCCTCGTCGGTGATGCGGTTGACGAAGCTGGAGTTGGCGCCGTTCTCGAGCAGGCGGCGCACCAGGTACGGCAGCAGGTCTTCGTGGCTGCCGACCGGCGCGTACACGCGGCACGGCACGTCCAGGCGCTCGGCCGGGATCACTTCGGCGTAGAGGTCGTCGCCCATGCCGTGCAGCTTCTGGAACTCGAAGTGCCTGGCCCGGCCCATCGACTTGGCGCGCTGGTGGATGGTGGCAATGGTCTGCGCGTTGTGGGTGGCGAACATCGGGTAGATGGCGTCGCCGGCCTCGAGCATGCGGCGCGCGTTGGCCAGGTAGCTGACGTCGGTGTTGGGCTTGCGCGTGAACACCGGGTAGCCGGACTGGCCGTCGACCTGGGCGCGCTTGACCTCGCTGTCCCAGTACGCGCCCTTGACCAGGCGCACCGGGATGCGGCGGCCGTGGCGGCGGGCAAGGTCGGCGATGAAGGCGATCACTTCCGGCGCGCGCTTCTGGTAGGCCTGGATCGCCAGGCCGTAGCCTTCCCAGCCGTCAAGCGAGGCGTCGGCGTAGGCGCCGGCGATCACGTCCAGCGAGAGTTCAAGGCGATCGGCTTCCTCGGCGTCGATGGTGAAGCCGATGCCGTAGGACTTGGCCAGCTGGGCCAGTTCGAGCACGCGCGGCGTCAGCTCGGCGAACACGCGCTCGCGCTTGGCATGCTCGTAGCGCGGATGCAGCGCCGAGAGCTTGACCGAGATCGACGGCGCGGCGAACACGTCGCTGCCGACGAAGCTTCCGCTCTTGCCGATTGCATGGATCGCGTCGCGGTAAGCCTGCTGGTAGCGCAGCGCGTCCTTGGTGGTCAGCGCGCCTTCGCCGAGCATGTCGAAGGAATAGCGGTAGCTGGCGTTGGCGCCCTTGGTCGAACGCGCCAACGCTTCGCCGATGGTGCGGCCCATCACGAACTGGTGGCCCATGATCTTCATGGCCTGGCGCACGGCCAGGCGGATCACCGGTTCGCCGACGCGGCCGAGCAGGCGCTTGAAGGCGCCGTGCACGTCGCGCTTGGTCTCGTCGTTGAGGTCGACCAGGTGGCCGGTCAGCATCAGGCCCCAGGTGGAGGCGTTGACCAGCACCGAGTCGGACTGGCCCATGTGCCGCTTCCAGTCGGCATCGCCGAGCTTGTCGCGGATCAGCTTGTCGGCGGTGTCCTGGTCGGGGATGCGCAGCAGCGCCTCGGCCACGCACATCAGCAGCACGCCCTCCTCGCTGCCCAGGTCGTACTGGCGCATGAAGGCTTCGATCGCGCCCTGGTCCTTGGCGCGGGCACGCACGCGCTGGACGATGCCGGCGGCGGTGGCCTGGGCGGCCTCGCGCTCGGCATCGGGCAGGCGCGCCAGTTCGAGCAGGGCGCGAACATGCCCGGCTTCGTCACGGACCCAGCCGGCGGTGATTGCGGCACGTGGGGCGGCCGGCGACGGCGGGAGTTCGGGGCTGAGCAGCGCGCGTGAGGGCGGCGGGGCATCGCTGGCGACGGCGGGGGAAGCGTTGATGGTCATCGGGCCCGGGGAGACTGCCGTGGGGAGCCCACTAGTTTAGAGGCTATGGGCGTCGCTGGCCTGTGCGCTGCGGGCTGGAACGGGGTCGCCGACGGCGGCAGGGCAACGTCGCTGGGTCCCCGCCTACGCGGGGATGACGGTATTTCCAGCCCACCGAAGACCATGCAGCGAAACGCCGAAGCGTCGTCCGCCGGGCCGGGGATTGCGTAGCAGCGGGCCATGGATGGCCCGCGCCCCGAATAAAGCCAGGATGGCGTCCTGAGGGGCGGAGCGATCCCCGGCCCGGCGGACGACGCCCCGCCGAAGTCCGAAACGCCCTCAACCGTGGCAAAGAGCCGTTTTTGCAAGGTCTGTGGAGGTCTTCATGCATCGCGCGGGTTGCCGCAACAGTGGTCGACCGCTACCATTTCTCAGTTATCCGTAGCGCTATGGGGCTGTCCGCCCCGGCGTGATGGGCCCCAATCACGTGTCAGGGGCTCGCCAGCCACCTCCGTCCGGACGGTCCCCGCGTGTTGCGCGGCCGGTGCCGGGAGAGGCAGCCCGCGGAGCACGACAATCAGCCTGGCTGGGTTGATTGCTCGGTCAATACTTACCTAGTTGATATTTCTGGGGCTCGAACAGATGAAAGTCGGTCGTTTCAAGCAGTGGGCAGCGGGCATCGCCGCGATGGCGCTGCCGGTCCTTGCGTTTGCGCAGGCGGCCGACCCTAAGCCGTGGCAGCTGAACATGGGCAGGGGCGTCACCGCCCAGTCCGTCAATGCCTACGAGGCCCACATGCTCGCGCTGTGGATCTGCGTGATCATCGGCATCCTGGTGTTCGGCGCGATGGCCGTGGCCATGTTCAAGTTCCGCCACTCCAAGGGCGCGGTGCCGGACAAGGATTTCACCCACTCCACCAAGCTCGAGATCATCTGGACCGTGGTCCCGGTGGTGCTGCTGGTGGCGATGGCCTTCCCGGCGACCAGCAAGCTGATCAAGATGTACGACACCCGCAATGCCGAGATGACCGTCAAGGTCACCGGCTACCAGTGGATGTGGAAGTACGAGTACCTGGGCGAGGGCGTGGCCTTCACCAGCCGCCTCGACCGCAAGAGCGACGAGGTCCGCCAGAGCAAGGCCGTCCCGACCGCCGCCCAGAACCCGCACTACCTGCTCGACGTCGACCACGTCCTGGTGCTGCCGACCGAGACCAAGATCCGCTTCGTGATCACCGCCGACGACGTGATCCACGCCTGGTGGGTGCCGGCCCTGGGCTGGAAGCAGGATGCGATTCCGGGCATCGTCAACGAGGCCTGGACCGACATCAAGGAGCCGGGCATCTACCGCGGCCAGTGCGCCGAGCTGTGCGGCAAGGACCATGGCTTCATGCCGATCGTGGTCAAGGCCGTGCCGAAGGCGGAGTACCAGCAGTGGCTGGCGTCCGAGAAGGCCAAGAACGCCCCGGCCCCGGCTCCCGCCGCGCCTGCCCCCGCTCCTGCCGAGCCTGCCGCTGCCCCGGCCGAACAGCCGCAGCCGGAAGGCACCACCCCGAACACCGAAGCCGTCGCCGCTGTCGCGGCTGCCGGCTGATCGTCACGCAATCCTGAGGTAGGCCATGGCCGTCACGCACGCTGATACCCATCACGATGATCACGCCCACAAGCAGGGCTTCATCGAGCGTTGGTTCTTTTCGACCAACCACAAGGACATCGGCACGCTGTACCTGATCTTCAGCTTCATCATGTTCATCATCGGCGCGGGAATGTCGGTGGTGATCCGTACCGAGCTGGCGGTCCCGGGTCTGCAGCACGTCAGTCCCGAATTCTTCAACCAGATGACGTCGATGCACGCGCTGGTGATGATCTTCGGTGGCGTCATGCCGGCCTTCGTCGGCCTGGCCAACTGGATGATCCCGCTGCAGATCGGCGCGCCGGACATGGCGCTGCCGCGCATGAACAACTGGTCGTTCTGGATCCTGCCGTTCGCCTTCAGCCTGCTGCTGCTGACGCTGTTCCTGCCCGGCGGCGGCCCCGCCGGCGGCTGGACGCTGTACCCGCCGCTGTCGCTGCAGGGTGGCAGCAACGTCGCCTTCACCATCTTCGCCATCCACATGATGGGCATCAGCTCGATCATGGGCGCGATCAACGTGATCGCCACCGTGCTCAACATGCGCGCCCCGGGCATCGACCTGCTGAAGATGCCGATCTTCTGCTGGACCTGGCTGATCACCGCGTTCCTGCTGATCGCCGTGATGCCGGTGCTGGCCGGCGCGGTGACGATGCTGCTGACCGACAAGTTCTTCGCCACCTCGTTCTTCAACGCCGCCGGCGGCGGCGACCCGGTGATGTTCCAGCACATCTTCTGGTTCTTCGGTCACCCCGAGGTCTACATCATGATCCTGCCGGCCTTCGGCGTGGTCTCGGAGATCATCCCGACCTTCAGCCGCAAGCCGCTGTTCGGCTACCAGGCGATGGTGTACGCGACGGCATCCATTGCCTTCCTCTCGTTCATCGTCTGGGCGCACCACATGTTCACCGTCGGCATGCCGCTCGGTGGCGAGATCTACTTCATGTTCGCCACCATGCTGATCGCGGTGCCGACCGGCGTGAAGGTGTTCAACTGGGTCACCACGATGTGGCGCGGCTCGATCTCGTTCGAGGCGCCGATGCTGTGGGCGATCTCGTTCGTGGTCCTGTTCACCATCGGCGGTTTCTCGGGCCTGATGCTGGCGATCGTGCCGGCCGACTTCCAGTACCACGACACCTACTTCGTGGTGGCGCATTTCCACTACGTGCTGGTGACCGGCGCGCTGTTCGGCATCATCGCCGCGGTGTACTACTGGTGGCCGAAGTGGACCGGCCGCATGTACAACGAAGGCATGGCCAGGTTCCATTTCTGGTGGACGATGATCTTCGTCAACCTGCTGTTCTTCCCGCAGCACTTCCTGGGCCTGGCCGGCATGCCGCGCCGCATCCCGGACTACAACGTGGTGTTCGCGGACTGGAACCTGGTCAGCTCGATCGGCGCGTTCGGCATGTTCGCAACGCCCTTCATGATGGCCTTCATCCTGTGGCGCTCGAAGGTGGCCGGCGTCAAGGCCGAAGCCCGCGCCTGGCCGACCGCGCGTGGCCTGGAGTGGACCGTGCCGAGCCCGGCGCCGCACCACACCTTCAGCACGCCGCCGGTCATCCGCGATGGCGACCTCGCCCACGGCGACATCACGCATTAATCGAAGCAGTCGACGACATGACCCAGATCAACGACCCCACTGACGTTGCAACGCGCCGCAAGGCGGCGCGTCGCACCGCCATTTGGGTGGCGGCGGTCGCGGTCGCGATCTATGCGCTGTTCCTGCTCAGCGGAGTGCTCGGCAAATGAGCGACGCGCCGCAGGACACGCCCGTGCAGGCCAAGCGCAACAGCGCCGGCCTGGCCAAGATGGTTGTCGTGGCGATCTTCGCCTTCGGCCTGACCTTCGCGCTGGTGCCGCTGTACCGCATCGCCTGCGAGAAGGTCTTCGGCATCCGCCTGGAGCGCACCGCGGCGGAAGGCGTCGCCGACGCCAGGACGCCGGCGGCCAAGCGCGTGATCACCGTGCAGTTCGACGGTGGCGTCAACTCGAAGCTGCCGTGGGACTTCACCCCCAACCAGGTCACGATGCAGGTCGTGCCCGGCGAGCAGTACGAGACCACCTACCACGCCCGCAACACCGCGCAGCGCACGATCGTGGGCAGCGCGGTGCCGTCGGTCGCGCCGGCGCGCGCCTCGGGCTACTTCAGCAAGACCGAATGCTTCTGCTTCACCGCCCAGACCCTCCAGGCCGGTGAAGCGCGCGAGATGCCGGTGCGTTTCATCGTCGATCCGAACCTGCCGGCCGACGTGAAGACGATTACCCTCTCGTACACCTTCTTCAAGAACGACACGCTCACCGCACAGGCGCAAGGCACGGCGAAGGCCGCGACCACGCCGGTGTCGGCACCGTGACGTTGCCCCTTTCCTCGTAATCGCACCACTCAGACGGAACGCCGCCATGGCCCAAGCCCATTCGCCAGACGCCAGCCACTACTACGTGCCGCATCACAGCCGCTGGCCGTTCCTCGGTTCGATCGCGCTGTTCACCACCATGATCGGCCTCGCCAGCTGGTTCAACGAGGTCAGCTGGGGCAAGCCGGTGTTCTTCTTCGGCATCGCGCTGATGGTCGCCGTGCTGTTCTACTGGTTCAGCGACGTCGTGCGCGAGTCGGTGCGCGGACACTACAACAAGCAGGTCGACACCTCGTTCCGCATGGGGATGATCTGGTTCATCTTCTCGGAAGTGATGTTCTTCGGCGCTTTCTTCGGCGCGCTGTTCTACGCCCGCCAGCTGGCGATGCCATGGCTGGGTGGCGTCGGCGACGGCGTGATGACCAACGCGCTGCTGTGGCCGGAATTCAGCGCCGCATGGCCGAGCAACGGCCCGGGCGCGATCGGTGGCGTCTACCAGACCATCCCGGCCTGGGGCCTGCCGCTGCTCAACACGCTGATCCTGCTGACCTCAGGCATGACCGTCACCATCGCGCACCACGCGCTGAAGGCCGGCCATCGCAAGCAGCTGCTGGTGTTCCTCGGCCTGACCGTCCTGCTCGGCTCGCTGTTCCTGTTCTTCCAGGCCGAGGAGTACATCCACGCCTACAAGGAACTGAACCTGACGCTGGGCTCGGGCATCTACGGTTCGACCTTCTTCATGCTCACCGGCTTCCACGGCGCGCACGTCACGCTGGGCACGATCATGCTGGCGGTGATCTGGTTCCGTTGCCTGAAGGGCCACTTCACCAAGGACAACCACTTCGCCTTCGAAGCGGTGGCCTGGTACTGGCACTTCGTCGACGTGGTCTGGCTGGGGTTGTTCCTGTTCGTTTACGTGCTGTAAGCGGAGCAGAAGCGGGAACAGGGAACCGGGAACAGGGAACCGGAACAGCCAAGACCGCTGCCGCTGGGTTGCCTCACGCAAAAAAGCGACGGCATGCCGTCGCTCTTTTGCTTTTGCGGTTCCCCGTTCCCTGTTCCCGCTGTCGCTCTGCCCTCAGCTCCCGACGCCGTGGAACTTGATCCAGCCCATGTAGTTGGCCAGCACCACCAGCAGTATCAGCGCGATGGACAGCGCGATGCGGCGGGTCAGCGCATTGACGGTGCGCTTGCTCTCGCCCTTGTCCACGAGCATGTAGTAGAGGCCGGCGCCCAGGTTCCAGAGAATGACGATCAGGAAGGCGATGATCACCAGGGTCTTGAGTGAATCGTTCATGGCGGCCTCCAGTCGGCTCCATGGCAGGGCGAGGCGTTCATTATCGCAGCCGCGCGGAGCGAACGCGTGAGCAGGCGCCGCAACCTCGTCGTCGGCTGGGTCCTGGCCGCGCTCGTCATCGCCTTGTTCGTGCGCCTGGGGCTGTGGCAGACGCACCGCGCCGTCGAGAAGGAAGCGATGCTCGATGCCGCCGCGAAGGTGCTCGAACGGCGCGATCCGCAGTCGCTGGCCGTGGCCGACGACGTCACGCGGGCCCATGCCTACGACTGGGCGCTGGGCCGCGGCGAGTTCGACCATCGCGACGTGTTCCTGCTGGACAACCAGCAGCGCAATGGCCAGGCGGGCGTGCGCGCCTACCGGATCTTCGTGCCCGGACACGGCGGCCCGTTGCTGGTCGACCTTGGCTGGCTGCCGTTGCCCGGTGACCGCAAGCTGCCGCAGGTGCCGCGACCGGAGGGCACGCTCGAACTGCGCGGCCTGCTGGCGCCGCCGCCGTCGACCGGGCTGGCACTGGGACCGGCGCTGGGTCGAGACCATGAGGCCTGGCTGATGACGCGCGTCGACCTGGGTGCGATGGAAAAGGCCACCGGTCTGTCGGTGCCGCTGGCGCCGCGGGTGCTGCGCCTGGATCCGGCGATGAAGATGGGCTACGAGCGCGACCTGGAGTTGTTGCCCAACACCCTGCCGCCGGAGAAACACCGCGGCTATGCCGTGCAGTGGTTCGCACTGGCCCTGGCGGTACTCGCCACCGCACTGATCCTGACTTTCCGAAAGCGCCGCCAGGCCTGAAGGACGAACATGCAAGACCAACCCAACGCCCACGAGCACGACCGCAAGCGCAACCGCAACCGCGTCGCGCTGCTGCTGATCTTCGGCCTGTTCTTCGGCACCATGCTGGTCGCCGGGCTGCTGCGTTTCTCCGGCTGGCGCCCGCAGGGCAGCAAGAACTTCGGTGAGTTGCTGCAGCCGCCGGGCGACCTGCGCGCGCTGTCGCCGCGCCTGCTCGATGGCGGTGAGTACACCTGGAAGAGCGGCGAGCGCACGTGGCGGATAGTGGTTGCGCCGCCACCCGACTGCGATGCCGGGTGCAGCAAGCTCGCCCACGACATCGACACGGTGTGGCAGCTGTTCGGCAAGGATGCCGGCGACGTGCACGTGCTGTGGTCGTGCGCCACGGCCGACTGCAAATGGCCGGCGGGCACGCCGACACCGGCCACGCTCAAGCTGCTGCAGCCCGACTCCCGCCTGCGCGCGGGCCTGCCGCGCCTGGACGAGCGCGTGCCCGGCAAGGAAGGCGATCTGCCCGTCTACGTCGTCGACCCGTACGGCTTCGTCATTCTGCGTTACCCTCCCGGCTTCGATCCGGCCGGGCTGCGCGCCGATGTCGCCAAGCTGCTCAAGCTGAAGTGATCTCATCAAGACGCCAACCATGAACCAAGCCGTGGACTCCAAGCCCGCCGACAGCCGCGCCCCGCGTGCGGTGCAATACCGGCCGGCGACCTATCGTCACTTCCATCGGATCGCCTGGCTGGCCGTCGCGCTGGCATTGGGCGTGATCGTGTTCGGCGCGTTCGTGCGCCTGTCCAACGCCGGCCTGAGCTGCCCGGACTGGCCGACCTGCTACGGCCGTGCCGCCTGGCCGACCGTCGCCCACGAGATCGTCGACCACGCCGCCACCGCCATCCGCCCGGTCGAAGTGCACAAGGCCTGGCGCGAGCAGTTCCACCGCATGATCGCCGGCGCGCTGGGCGTGCTGACCCTGACCCTGGCGTTGCTGGCCGCGCGCAAACGCCGCTACGGCATCGCCCAGGTGCTGGCCGCGGCCGCGCTGGTGGCGATCGGCATAGCGATGTACATGCACGGCGAACACGTCGCCGCCTCGGTCCTGGCAATCGCCGGCGAGGCGATCCTGCTGTTCGCCGCATTGCGCTGGAGCAACCTCGACCTGGCCCGCGTCGCCGTGATCACCTTGGCGGTGATCATCTTCCAGGCCCTGCTCGGCATGTGGACGGTGACCTGGCTGCTCAAGCCCATCGTCGTGATGGGCCACCTGCTCGGCGGGCTGCTGACGTTCTCGCTGCTGCTGTGGATGGCCTGGCGCGCAACCGACCTGCCGATCCGCCTGGCCGAAGCGGTGACGGTGCGCCGGCTGGTGATCGCCGGCATCGTGCTGCTCGGCGTGCAGATCGCGCTCGGCGGCTGGACCAGCGCCAACTACGCCGCGCTCGCCTGCGGCAACGACTTCCCGCGCTGCGTCGGCCAGTGGATGCCGGCGCACGACTTCCGCGAAGCCTTCGTGTTGTGGCGCGGCATCGGCGTCGATTACGAAGGCGGCATCCTCGACGGCGAGGCGCGCATCGCCATCCAGCTCGCGCATCGGGCGATGGCGCTGGTGGTGTTCGTGTACCTGATGTGGCTGGCGATCAAGCTGGCGCGCACGCCGGGCATGCGCGGCTGGGCGACGCTGCTGGGCCTGCTGGTGCTGGTGCAGGTCGGCCTGGGCATCGGCAACGTCAAGCTCGGCCTGCCGCTGACCGTGGCCGTGCTGCACAACGCCGGCGCGGTGCTGCTGCTGTTCGTGCTGGTCTCGCTGCTCGCGCGCCTGCGCACGCCGGAGCCGTGATGGCAACGTCTATGCCCCAAGCTCCCATGCCGCACGGCACCGTCAAGCAGTACTGGGACCTGACCAAGCCGCGCGTGGTCGCGCTGATCGTGTTCACCGCGCTGGTCGGCATGTTCCTGGCGGTGCCGGGACTGCCGCCGCTGAAGGAATCGGTGCTGGGCTTCCTCGGCATCTGGCTCGCGGCCTCCAGCGCGGCGACGATCAACCAGCTGCTGGACTCGCGCATCGACGCCAAGATGGCGCGCACTTCGTGGCGCCCGATCGTCGCCGGCCAGATCACGCCGGCGCAGGCGCTGGTGTTCGCGCTGATCCTGGCCGCGCTGTCGATGACCATCCTGGTGGTGTGGGTCAACACGATCACCGCGCTGCTGACGTTCGCCTCGCTGATCGGCTACGCGGTGGTCTACACCGTGTTCCTCAAGCGCGCCACGCCGCAGAACATCGTCATCGGCGGCATCGCCGGCGCGGCGCCGCCGCTGCTGGGCTGGGCGGCGATCACCGGCATGCGCGGCGAGTGGGACTGGCCGCATGCGCTGCTGCTGGTGCTGATCATCTTCGTCTGGACGCCGCCGCACTTCTGGGCGCTGGCGATCTTCCGCCGTGCCGACTATGCCCGGGCGATGGTGCCCATGCTTCCGGTCACGCATGGGGTCGAATACACGCGTTTGCAGATTCTCCTTTACACGGTCCTTCTCGTGGTCGTGACCGTATTGCCCCGCCTGACTGAGATGAGCGGAAACTTCTATCTTGGCGGCGCACTGGTCTTGGGCGCGGTGTTCCTGTGGCACGCGTGGAAACTGATGAATCCGCCTGATGAGCTGTACGCGATGAAGGTCTTCAACTACTCCATCGTCTACCTGATGGCGCTGTTCGCATTTCTGCTGGTCGACCACTGGTTGCGGCCGTGGCTGCAACCCGCGGCATGATGGACGCGCAGCGGATTGGCTCATCCAACCTCTTCAACCCTTAAGCGGAAGTCCCTTATGCTGAAACAGCGAGACCGCCTGACCCTGTCGTTGTCCTCGCTGTTTGTTGCATTGGCTTTCGCCGGCGCCGCGCCGGCGCAACCCGTCACCCCAGGCCAGCCCGCCGAAGGCAAGGGCGAAGTGGTGGTGACGGCGCAGCGCCTGTTCGATGCGCGCAACGGCCGCTATGTCGACAGCCCGCAGGTGCTGATCCGCGATGGCCGCATCGTCTCCGTCGGCCATGCCGGCGATGCCGCGCCGGCCGGCGCACGTCGCGTCGACCTGCCCGGCATGACCCTGCTGCCGGGCCTGATCGACATGCACGTGCACCTCGACAGCGACCCGAGCTACGGCGGTTACACCGGGCTGCAGTTCAACGACCGCTTCTGGTCGATCCTGACCGTGCCGCACGCGCAGAGCACCCTGATGGCGGGCTTCACCACCGTGCGCAACGTCGGCTCCGATGCCTGGAACGACGTCGGCCTCCGCCAGGCCATCGAGGAGGGCAAGGTCGTCGGCCCGCGCGTGGTCACCGCCGCCTATGCGTTCGGCGCCACCGGCGGCCATTGCGACTCGACCTTCTTCCCGCCGTCGATGCACCAGCAGAGCGAGTTCAACGCCGACAGCCCGGAAGAAGCGCGCAAGCGCGTGCGCGAGCTGCGCAAGTACGGCGCCCAGGTCATCAAGATCTGCGCCACCGGCGGCGTGTTCTCGCGCAACACCGAGCCGGGCCAGCAGCAGATGAGCTTCGAGGACATGAAGGCGGTGGCCGACGAGGCGCACCTGTGGGGCCTGAAGGTCGCCGCGCATGCGCACGGGGCCAACGGCATCAAGGACGCGATCCGCGCCGGCATCGACACCATCGAGCATGCCAGCCTGATCGACGACGAAGGCATCCGCCTCGCCCGCGAGCGTGGCGCGTGGCTGTCGATGGACATCTACAACACCGATTACACCCAGGCCGAAGGCAAGAAGAACGGCGTGCTGGAAGACAACCTGCGCAAGGACCGCGAGGTCGCCGACATCCAGCGCGAGAACTTCCGCAAGGCCAACAAGGCCGGTGTGAAGATGGTCTACGGCACCGACGCGGGCGTCTATCCGCACGGCAACAACGGCAAGCAGTTCGCGGTGATGGTCCGCTACGGCATGACGCCGGCGCAGGCGATCCAGGCGGCGACGGTCAACGCCGCGCAGGCGTTGGGTCGCGAGGACGTGGGTCTGGTCGAGGCCAATCGCTGGGCCGACCTGATCGCCGTCAGCGGCGATCCGACCCGGGACGTGAGCCTGCTGGAGTCGGTGCCGTTCGTGATGAAGGGCGGCGTGGTGGTGAAGGACGCTGCCGCGCAATAAGCGGAACGCGTGTCTTGTAGGAGCGAGCTTGCTCGCGAGCAGCGCCTCAGGGACTCCACGGCTGTTCGCGAGCAAGCTCGCTCCTACATCGATGCGGCTAGTACGCCGCGGCGGTGGCGGCCGGCGAGCCGACGATGACTGGCTTGGCCGAGACCAGGCGCGCCGGATCCAGCAGCGCGCCCATGGTCGGATCGTTCGGATAGCGCGTGCCGTCGAATTCGAGTGCGACCTGGCCTGACTCGCCCTCGCTGCCGACCGTCACCAGCAGGTCGCGCCAGCCGCGGTTGCGGCGGTCGGCGACCGCGATCGGTGCACGCGTGGACACCGAGTCGCTGACCAGCCGATAGCCGGCCGCGTCGCCGCGGAATACCAGCAGCGTGCAGCCGCCGGCATCGCACCAGTTCGGGTCGTCCAGCAGCATCAGCAGGTCATCGATGCCATCGCCGTCGAGATCGACGCTGCCGTCGCGGTGCGCCGGCATCTCACGGATCCCGCGTGCGGCCAGGAAGGCCGCCAGTGCCGCCTGCGCGCGCTCCTTCTCGTTCATCGGCGCCGGTGCCTGAATGGCGAGAGGGACGGTGGTGGTGGAATGCTTCGCGCACCCGCCGACCAGCAAGCTGACTAGCAGGAAAGCAGGGGGAATGACCAACCACAGGATTCGCATGGCCACACTCCGGTGAATGTGGCCAGATTAGGCGCCTGCGTGTCGCGGCCGGGTCAACGTCGGCGACGTCGACCCGGCGTTGGATCAAGACTCGATCACGGCACCGATCATGAACCGATCACTCCGCGCCGATCAGGTTCTGCTGCCAGAACAGGATCGAGGCGGCGCCGAAGTAGTCGACGTTGGACTTCTTCCTGAATCCATGGCCCTCGTCGTCGAACAGCAGGTACCAGACCGGCTGGCCGTTGCCGCGCACCGCCTTCACGATCTGCTCGGCCTCGCTGTAGGGCACGCGCGGATCGTTCTTGCCCTGGGCGACGAACAGCTTGGAGGCGATGCGGTCGGCATGGTTGAGCGGTGAGATCTGCTCGAACACCTGCGCCATCTGCGGGTCGCGTTCATCGCCGTACTCGGCCCGGCGCAGGTCGCGGCGGTAGCTCTCGGTGTTCTTCAGGAAGGTGCCGAAGTGGGAGATGCCGACCACGTCGATGCCGGCCTTGATGCGATCGCTGTAGTGCATCAGCGACGACAGCACCATGTAGCCGCCGTAGCTGCCGCCGTACACACCGACGCGTTTGGCATCGAGCTCGGGCTGCCGGCCGACCCAGTCGAGCAGGGCGCCGATGTCCTTGACCGAGTCCTCGCGCCTGGCGGCGTTGTCGAGGTCGAGGAAGGTCTTGCCGTAGCCTTCCGAGCCGCGCACGTTCGGCAGCAGCATCGCCACGCCCAGTTCATTGGCGAGGAACTGCGCCGTCGGGTTGAACGTCGGCAGCGACTGCCCTTCCGGGCCGCCGTGGATGTTGATCACCACCGGGATGCGCCTGCCGGCCGGCACGTTGGCCGGGCGGTAGTAGAACGCCGGGATCATGCGCGGTTTGCCATCGACGGTGTCGAAAGTCGGGTAGTGGACCAGGGTCGGGGCGACGAACTTCGCCGGATCCAGGCCGCCGACTTCGCTGCGCGTCCAGCGCGTGAGCGATGCCTTGCCCAGGTCGACCACGTGGACATCGCTGGGCGAGGTCGCCGAGTTCATCGTCACCGCAAGGCGCTTGCCGTCGGGCGAGAAGCCCAGGTTCACGACCAGGCCGATCGGCAGCTCGGGCAACTTCACCGGCTTGTGCGAGGGCAGGGCGAGCACGTGCAGCTTGTAGATGCCGTCTTCGTTGGTGGTGTAGGCCAGGTGGCGGCCGTCGTCGGCGATCTCCAGGTCCTCGACGTCCCACGGCGTGTTGGCAGTCAGAACCTCGAACTTGCCGGTGGCCGGGTTGTGGAAGCGCAGGCTGTGGAATTCCTGCGGCTTGCCCACGCCTTCATCGGCATGCAACTGTTCGTTGGAGATGAAGTACACCGACTTGCCGTCGGGTGCGAACTTGAATCCCTTGAACGACGCCTTGCCCCCGTCCACCGGGAACATCGTCAGCTTGCCGCTGTCGACATCGACCAGCCCCGGATAGGCCTCGGCCGCCGAGACGTACTTCATCACCAGCAGCTGCCTGCCGTCCGGCGAGAAGTCCATCGCATTCCACAGGCCGCCTTCGGTGATCAGCGCGCGCGACTTCTTCGTGGCGAAGTCCATCACCCACAGGTCGGTGTCCTTGCCGTTGCGCACGGTGCTGCTCCAGGCGAAGCGGCTGCCGTCATGGGCAAACAGCGGCCCCTGGTTGCGCGCCTTGCCATCGCTGAGCAGCGTGGTGGCGCGCGTCTTCAGGTCGAACCAGTGCAGCTGCCAGAACTCGTTGCCGCCGACGTCCTTGCCGAAGACGAAGCCTTCGAGCTTGGATGCGGCCGGTGCGGATTCGATAGCAGCCAGCGGTTCGGGATAGAAGGTGAGCTGTTCGCGCATGCCCAGCGGCTGGCAGACGCGGTGCGCCTGCGCGGTCTCGGCGAAGCGCGTGCTGATCAGCATGCAGTCGCCAGTCCAGCCGGCGAAGGTCGCACCGCGGGTGTTCTGGTAGCGGTTGAGCTGTTCGACCAGGGCCGGCGGAATCGCCGGGATGTTCTCGCTGGTGCGGTTGCCGACCTGCTCGCGCCTGACCTGCGGCGACGTGGACTGCGGCGACGGCGACTGCGCCGCGGCGGGCAGGGCGCAGGCCAGCAGCAGCGTGGGCAGGAGGATGGAAAAGCGTGGCGACATCGCGTCGGTCCCCAGGGATGAAGGGCCGAGCTTACCGTGGCGGCGAAGGGCGACAGAAGTGATGGACCTTGCCGAAGCGGCCCTTCTCCCGCTTGCGGGAGAAGGTGCCGGCAGGCGGATGAGGGCGGTGCGGTGCGTGTCGGCCGCTTGCCCTCACCCCAACCCCTCTCCCGCTTGCGGGAGAGGGGCTCGTGAGTGATGGACCTTGCCGAAGCGGCCCTTCTCCCGCTTGCGGGAGAAGGTGCCGGCAGGCGGATGAGAGCGGGGCGATGTATGTCGGCCGCTTGCCCTCACCCCAACCCCTCTCCCGCTAGCGGGAGAGGAGCTCAGTGCCTTCAGCCGCGCGGGATGGCCCGCGCCCGGCTCGCGCGCAGGCTCAGCAGCTCGCGCATTTCGTGCTTCTCGGCCTCGTCCAGCTCCGAGGTGCGCCGCGACTGCAGCGCCTCGATGCGCTGCTGGATCGCCTGCTCCTCCAGTCGCGAGACCGCATCGAGGAACGACTGCTGGCGCTTGTCGGCATCGTCGAGAACGCGTGCATCGAGCGGTGTCGCCGCCGTGGTCTCCACCGCGCGCGCAGTCGCCAGCTTGGTCAGCGCCGGCGCTTCGCTGCGATCGGCGAAGTGCTCGAGGATCAGCCCGGTCGAGATGTCGGGGCGCTCGTGCACCAGCTCCACCAGTTCCACCAGCAGCCCGACGCCAGGCTGGTCGAGCGAGGCGAAATGCAGTGACGAGGGAACGGCCAGCGCAATGGCCGGTTGCTGCAGCAGCATCGTGATTGCGCTGCGCACCAGCGAGGGCTTGTTGGCCGTCGGTGCGCTCGCGCGCTGCGGGCGCTGCGCGGTCGACTCCGGGCTGTTGGCGCGCGCACCCACGCCGGTCAGCTCGGTCAGGCGCTGCTTCATCAGGTCGCCGAAGGCGCCGTCGGGGATCTGTGCCAGCAGCGGCTTGGCGCGTTCGGCCAGGCGGCCGCGGCCTTCGAGCGTGCTGAGATTGACGTCGCTGGAGAGCGAGTCGAAGAAGAACTTCGACAACGGCGTGGCCTCGCGCAGGCGCAGCTCGAAGCCGTCGCGGCCTTCCTTGCGCACCAGCGAATCGGGATCCTCGCCTTCGGGCAGGAACAGGAAGAACGCCTGGCGGCCGTCCTTCATGCGCGGCAGCACCGATTCCACCGCCTTCCATGCGGCGCCGCGGCCGGCGCGGTCGCCGTCGAAGCAGAAGTACACATCCGGTGCGTTGCGGAACAGCAGTTCGGCGTGGTCGGGCGTGGTCGCCGTGCCCAGCGTCGCCACGGCGCAGTCGACGCCGTGCTCGAACAGCGCGACGACGTCCATGTAGCCTTCGACGACGATGAGCTTTTCGATCTTGTTGTGCGCCTGGCGCACCTGCCACAGGCCGTACAGCTCGCGGCCCTTGTGGAACAGCGCGGTTTCGGGCGAGTTGAGGTACTTGGGGCCGTCGTCTTTATCCAGTACGCGACCGCCGAAGGCGATCGTGCGCCCACGGCGGTCGTGGATCGGGAACATCACCCGGTCGCGGAACTTGTCGTAGACGCGGCCGCTGTCGTTCTTCGAGAACAGGCCGGCACGTTCGAGCAGCGACATGCGTCGCGCGTCGGTGCCGAGCGCATCGCGCAGTGCGTTGAAACCGTCGGGCGCGTAGCCGATGCCGAACTGGGCGCGGACCGCGGCGCTGACATCGCGGCCATCGAGGTAGGCCTGCGCCTTGGGGCTGCCGGCGAGCTGCTTCTGGAAGAACTTCGATGCGGCCTCGACGGCGGCATAGAGGTCGACGCTGTCGGGATTGACGTTGCGCTGCTGGGTGTCGCGCGGCACTTCCATGCCGGTGCGCTTGGCCAGTTCTTCGACCGCGTCGAGGAACTCGAGGCGGTCGTAGTTCATCAGGAAGCTGATCGCGGTGCCGTGCGCGCCGCAGCCGAAGCAGTGATAGAACTGCTTGGTCGGCGAGACCGTGAAGCTGGGCGAGCGCTCGTCATGGAACGGGCAGCGCGCCGAGTACTCCTTGCCCTGGCGCTTCAACGGCACGCGCGACCCGATCAGCTCGACGATGTCGGCGCGGGCGAGCAGGTCGTCGATGAATGCGTCGGGGATGCGGGCCATCGGAGCTTTGTACCGCGTCCTGCGTTGGCGCGGGAGGGTGGATTTACTCCCTCCCCTGCGTGCAGGGGAGGGTTGGGGAGGGGTTGAGCCGCGCAGCGGCGATGCTCGGCGCTGGCGCGCCTCACACCCCCTCCCAGCCTCCCCCTGCTTGCAGGGGGAGGGGCAAGAGCAATCAGCCCGCCAGGCGCTTCTTCACCAGCGCCGACACCAGGCCCATGTCGGCCTGACCAGCCAGCCTGGCCTTGAGCGGACCCATCAGCTTGCCCATGTCGGCCGGGCCGGTGGCGCCGGTCTCGGCGATGGCGGCGTCGATCGCGGCCAGGATCTCGGTCTCGCCCATCTTGGCCGGCACGTAGCGCTCGATCACCACGATCTCCTCGCGCTCGACCTGGGCCAGGTCCTCGCGGTTGGCCGCCTCGTACTGGCTGACCGAGTCGCGGCGCTGCTTGACCATCTTGTCGAGCACGGCGATCACGGCGGTGTCGTCGAGCTCGATGCGCTCGTCGACTTCACGCTGCTTGATGGCGGCGTTGATCAGGCGGATCACGCCCAGGCTGTGCTTGTCGCCGCTCTTCATCGCGGCCTTCATGTCATCGGTGAGTCGCGTCTTGAGGCTCATCGGGCTGCTCCCTGGCATGGCGCCGGCCCGGTTGGGGCGACGCGAGGTAAAAACTCGGAAACACAAAAAGCCGGCGGCGCATGGGCGCGGCCGGCTTGTGTGATGCGCTCGGTGACGGGTCCGCGCGTTGCGCGGGGCCCGCTGGGGCGATCAGTACAGGCGCTGACGCTTGGTCACGTCGCGCGAGGCGCGACGCGCCTGGCGCTTCACCGCTGCGGCGGCCTTGCGCTTGCGTTCCTGGGTCGGCTTCTCGTAGAACTCGCGCTTGCGGGTCTCGGCCAGGACACCGGCCTTCTCGCAGGTGCGCTTGAAGCGACGCAGAGCAAACTCAAAAGGCTCGTTTTCGCGGACTTTGACGCTGGGCATACGTAATCTCGTTTCGGGAACCGGCCCGGGCAGGCCGGGGAAGAGCCGCGCATTATAGCGATGGCTGCCTTGAAGGTGCAACATGGTTCCCCCATCAAGGGCTCAGGTCCCAGCTCTGACCCTCGACCTCAGTCCGGAACCGCTTCTATCGGCGCTGCCGGCACATTCCAATCCCCCCGGAACCCGACCTTTGAAAGTCCTAGGCATCGAAACCAGCTGCGACGAGACCGGTGTGGCCGTCTACGACACCGACACCGGTCTGCGCGCGCATGCCTTGTACAGCCAGATCGCCCTGCACGCCGAGTACGGTGGGGTGGTGCCGGAGCTGGCCAGTCGCGACCACGTCCGCAAGCTGCTGCCGCTGGTCCGCCAGACCCTGTCCGAGGCCGGCATGACCACCTCCGACCTCGACGGCGTCGCCTACACCGCCGGCCCCGGCCTGGTCGGGGCGCTGCTGGTCGGTGCCGGCGTGGCCCGCTCGATGGCCTGGGCGCTGGACGTTCCGGCGATCGGCGTCCATCACATGGAGGGCCACCTGCTGGCGCCGCTGCTCGAGGACGACCCCGGGCGTGGTCGCCCGGAGCCGCCGTTCGTGGCCTTGCTGGTCTCCGGTGGCCATACCCAGCTGGTCCACGTCGAGGCGATCGGCCAGTACCGCCTGCTCGGCGAGACCCTGGACGATGCCGCCGGCGAGGCCTTCGACAAGACCGCCAAGCTGATGGGCCTGCCATACCCGGGCGGGCCGCAACTGGCCGCGCTGGCCGAACAGGGCCGGCCGGGGACATTCAGGTTCTCGCGGCCGATGACCGACCGGCCCGGACTGGATTTCAGCTTCAGCGGCCTCAAGACCCAGGTGCTGCTGGCCTGGCGCGACAGCGACCAGGCCGAGCAGACCCGCGCCGACATCGCCCGCGGCTTCGAGGATGCGGTCGTCGAGACCCTGGCCATCAAGTGCGAGCGGGCGCTGGATGCGGCCGGCTGCGAGACCCTGGTGGTGGCCGGCGGCGTCGGCGCCAACAAGCGTCTGCGCGCGCGGCTGGAGGAGATGGCGCGCAAGCGCGGCGGCCGCGTCAGCTTCCCGCGGCCGGCGTTCTGCACCGACAACGGGGCGATGATCGCCTTCGCCGGTGCGCTGCGGTTGCAGGCCGGGCAGCATGGCGACCTGGCGGTGCGGGTGACGCCGCGGTGGGACATGGCGACGCTGGACGTGGTGGGTTCGCCGTAACCTCCGCTCCCGTCATCCCGGCGAACGCCGGGATCCAGGCTGGCAGGCCTTGTATTCACGGTGACCGTACTGTCCGACGCTTCGACCTGGATCCCGGCGTTCGCCGGGATGACGGCGGTAGAGTCCTTCTGGTTTCCGGCATTCGCCGGGATGACGTTGAGTGAATGCAGTTCCCGCGCGACAACGCTACATTCCCCACCCCAGATTCCGTTCCGGCCATTGCCCCCATGGACCACGTCTTCATCGAAGGCCTCGAGATCGAGGCGCTGATCGGCATCTACGACTGGGAGCGGCGCATCCGCCAGCCACTCGTGTTCGACATCGAGATGGCCTTCGACAACCGCGTCCCGGCGGCCAGCGATGCCATCGAGGACACGCTCAACTACAAGGCGGTCAGCAAGCGCATCGTCGACTACGTGTCGCAGTCGGACTTCGGCCTGGTGGAGACGCTGGCCGAGCGCGTGGCGGCGATCATCATCGAAGAGTTCGGCGTCAAGCAGGTCCGCCTCAAGCTCAGCAAACCCGGCGCGGTGCGCGGTGCGCGCGCGGTCGGCGTGTCCATCGTCCGTCCGGCGGGCTGACGTCGCGCATGAGCCTTGCCTACCTGAGCCTCGGCAGCAACGTCGACGCCACCAACCACTTGCGCGCCGCGGTCGTGGCATTGCGCGAGCGCTTCGGCGACGTTGTGCTGTCAGCGGTGTATCGCACACGCGCCGTCGGCTTCGACGGACCCGACTTCCACAACGCCGCGGCGATCATCGCCACCGACCTGGAACCGCAGGCGCTCAATACCTGGTTGCACGAACTGGAAGACCTGCACGGTCGCGACCGTAGCGGTCCGCGCTACGGCGACCGCACGCTCGACATCGACATCGTGCTGTTCGATGACCGTGTGCTGGAAGGCGCCGGCAACCTGCGCATCCCGCGTCCGGAACTCAAGCATGCCTTCGTGCTGCGGCCGCTGGCGGAGATCGCGCCGGATGTGGTGGTGCCCGGCAGCGGCCAGACGCTGGCGCAGCTTTGGGCGGTGCATCCGGAACATGGCGCGGTGTGGGAGGCGGTTCCGCTCTAACCCCCGACACTGTCATTCCCGCGAAGGCGGGAACCCAAGGACGTCGCTTTTTTACCCGGCAGCCTTTTTCAACCGTCATTCCCGCGAAGGCGGGAACCCAGCGACTTTGCTCCGGCTTCCAGAACCGACTGCCGATGGCGGCAAAAGCCAACGACGCTGGGTTCCCGCCTTCGCGGGAATGACGGGTAACAAGACGACGACCTTGGATTCCCGCCTTCGCGGGAATGACGAGGTGAGAGGAGATTCCGCGGGAATCCTCTGGAGCAAATGGGTCGGCCGTCCGGTTTTCGCCCCCACCCCACTTGCCCTCGCCGCCGCCCGGCCCGAGGATGCGCTCTCGGTCCATGGGGGACGGCAAGGGGATTGCGATGTTCGAGAAGTTCTCGCGCAGTTGGGAGCTGGTCAAGGCGAGTGCGGCGGTACTGCGCTCGGACAAGGAACTGATGATCTTCCCGATCGTGTCGGCACTGGCCACGCTGGTGGTGCTGGCGACGTTCATGGTGCCGATGCTGGGCTGGCGCATCTTCCAGCACGGTTTCGGCGTGACCGGCATGGTCTGGATGTTCATCTTCTACTTCTGCCAGTACACGGTGATCATCTTCTTCAACTGCGCCCTGGTCGGCGCGGCGATGATCCGCCTGGAAGGCGGCGATCCCACGCTCGCTGACGGCCTCAACGCCGCCAAGGCGCGACTGCCGGCGATCCTCGGTTATGCCGCGATCGCGGCAACGGTGGGCATGCTGCTGCAGGCGCTGCGCAACAAGGAGAACAACTTCCTCGTGCGCATGCTCGGCAGCGGCCTGGGTGCGGCGTGGACGCTGGCGACCTTCCTGGTCGCGCCAGTGCTGGTCAGCGAGGAGATCGGTCCGCTCGAGGCGCTGAAGAAGAGCGCCGGCCTGCTGCGCCACACCTGGGGCGAGAACGCCATCGGCAATGTCGGCATCGGCCTGGCCTTCAGCCTGATCATGATCGGCGTGGGGCTGGTCGGTGCGTTGATCGCTTTCGTCGCCGCGCAGCTGTCGATTGGCCTGGCGGTGGCCATCGTGATCGTGTTCGTGATCGCGCTGCTGCTGCTGGGTGTCTACCAGGCGGCGCTGTCAGGCATCTACTCGGCTGCGCTGTACCGCTACGCGACGCAGGGCGAGACGCCGCCGGAGTTCCAGAGCCTGCGCCTGGAGCAGGCGTTCGCGGCGAAGTAAACCGGAGCGTCCCCTCTCCCTGGCCACGTTCGTGGCCTGTCCCTCTCCCACAAGGGGAGAGGGGGAGTAGCTGTCTTGCCCTCTCCCCTTGTGGGAGAGGGACAGGCGCGAAGCGCCAGGGAGAGGGGGCTCAAGCGTTCAGCAGCCTTCCACCATCCAGATGCAGCACCTGCCCGGTGCTGTAGCGCGCATCCACCAGCAGCCAGCGCACGGCTTCGGCGACTTCCGCCGGCGTGCCTGTACGGCCCATCGGTGTGCGGCCGAGCATCGCCTCCTGTGCAGCGACATTGGCCGACTCTTCCGGCCACAGGATCGCGCCCGGCGACACCGCGTTGACCCGAACCTCCGGCGCCAGCTCCAGCGCCAGCGACCGCGTCATCATCAGCAGCGACGCCTTGGCCATGCAGTACAGCGAATGCCCGCGCAAGGGACGCTCACCGTAGATGTCGGTGAGGTTGACGATGCCGCCGTGCGCAGCGCGCAGGTGCGGCGCGGCCGCCTGCGCGAGGAAGAACGGTGCGCGCGCATTGCTGGCGAAGACCTGGTCCCATTGCGCCGGCGTCGCCGTGCCGAGCGGGGTCGGGGTGAAACTCGAGGCATTGTTGACCAGCGCGTCGAGCCGGCCGAAGCGGCCCACCGTCTGCGCGACCAGTTCCGGCAGGCGGTCGAACTCGCCCAGGTCGGCCTGCAACAGCTGCGTGCTGCCGGCGCGGATACCTTCCAGTTCGGCGGACAACGCCTCCACGTCGGCGCGCGAGCTGCGGTAGTGCAGGGCGAGGTCGTAGCCGGTGCCGTGCAGGGTGCGCGCGATCTGCGCGCCGATGCGCTTGGCGCTGCCGGTGATCAGGGCGACGGGGCGGGGGGCTGGCATGGGGGCGATTCTATGCAGGTGGCGGGGTGCTGGCGAACCGGGGTTGCTAGGGGGCGAGCTTTCGCGAGCAAGCTCGCTCCTACGTGGGCAGCGCCTTTCCTGCGGGCAGTCGGGGATAATCGCGTCCATGTCGTCACTGCCTCCCCCCGACGCCGACGCGCTGGCGCACAGCGCCCGCCTCGACACCCTCATCCGCGCCCAGATCGCCGGCAACGGCGGGGCCATCCCGTTCTCGCGCTTCATGGAGCTGGCCCTGTACGCGCCCGGCCTGGGCTACTACAGCGCCGGCGCCAGCAAGTTCGGCGAAAGCGGCGACTTCGTCACCGCGCCCGAGATCGGCCCGATCTTCGCCGCCTGCGTCGCCGAAAGCCTCGCCCCGGTCCTGCGGCAGATCGGTGCGGGCGGCCGCTTCCTCGAACTGGGCGGCGGCACCGGCGCCTTCGCCGAGGTCGCCCTCAAGCGCCTGATGGAACTCGATGCGCTGCCCGACCGCTACGCCATCCTCGAACCCAGCGCGCAGCTGCGCGAGCGCCAGCGCGAGCGCTTGCAGCAGCGCCTGACGCCACCACTGTTCGAACTGGTCGAATGGCTCGACGCGCCGTTCAACGACGATTGGGACGGCGTGCTGTTCGCCAACGAAGTCATCGATGCCCTGCCGACGCCGCGCTTCGCCATGGAGGCCGGCGAGGTCTACGAGGAGCATGTGGCGATCGAGGACGGTGCGCTGATCCGCGTGCTGCGCCCGGCCGACGCGTTCCTGGGCAATGCCGTGCGCCACCTCGAACGCAACCTCGGGCGCGAGTTAGAGCCCGGTTTCCGCTCCGAGACGCTGCCGCAGTTGCCCTACTGGGTGCAGGCGGTGTCCGGCGGCATGCGCCGCGGCGCGATGCTGTTCGTCGATTACGGCTACGTGCGCAGCGAGTACTACCTGCCCGAGCGCAACGACGGAACGCTGCGCGCCTTCTACCGCCACCGCATGCACAACGAGCCGCTGCTGTGGCCGGGCCTGCAGGACCTGACCGCGTCGGTCGACTTCACCGCGCTGGCCGAAGCTGGCGTGTCGGCCGGCTTCGATTTCGCCGGCTACTGCTCGCAGGCCAGCTTCCTGCTCGGCAACGGTCTGGCCGGTGTGCTCGCGCGCATCGAGCGCATCGCCGACGAAGGCGAGCGCCTGCGCCGGACCCAGGAGGTCAAGCGCCTGACCCTGCCGTCGGAGATGGGCGAGCGCTTCCAGGTGATGGGCTTCGAGAAGGGCGTCGAGTTCGGCGCGGCCTTCCTTGCCGGTGACCTGAGCTTCCGCCTGTGACGCGACCGCCCGGGACGAAGTTGCTGCGGGACCTGCGCTGGCCTTGGCTGTGGCTGCTCGTGTGGTTATTGATGATCGCGGCGGTGGTGGTGACCTCGCTGCTGGCTGCCTCGGACCTGCCGCCGCCGCCGTTCGACGGCGTCGACAAGTTCGAGCACTTCTTCGCCTATCTGGTCCTGAGCGCCTACGGGGTGATGCTGATCGAGCGGCGGCGGCCACAGGCGCTGATGGCGGCTGGATTGATTGCCCTGGGCGTCGGTCTGGAAATCGCCCAGGGCGCCCTGACCGCCTCCCGCCAGGCCGACTCGGCCGACGCCCTGGCCAATTCCCTGGGTGTGCTGGCCGGGCTGATCCTGGCCGCCACCCCGGTTTCGCGGGGTCTGCAATGGCTGGAAACCCGGTTTCGATAGTGTGACCGCCGTCAAGTGGCGACAAGATCGCCATCACGGCAAACACGGCAAGGCGAGTGAGGGTATTGCGCAAAGGTTAAGAGATGGTTAAAGCTCGGAGCGGGCTCAACAGGGGGAGTCCGCCCACCCTGAGTGAAGGAACCACAGATGCCTGCCATTACCCGCAATCGTTTGGCCCTGGCCGTCACGGCCAGTCTGGCCGCCAGTTTGTTCAGCCCCGCCGTCCTGGCCCAGGAACCCACCTCGGCCGAAGTCCGTTCCGAGGCCACCACCCTCGACCGCATCCAGGTCACCGGCTCGCGCGTGCGCGGCCGCACTGCCGAAGACACCGCCGCACCGGTCGACGTCATCGGCAAGGAAGAGCTCAACGCCACCGGCGCGATGGAGCTCGGCCAGATCCTGCAGATGCTGGAGCCGTCGTTCAATTTCTCCCGCACCTTCGTCAGCGACGGTACCGACATCCTGCGTCCGGCGACGCTGCGCGCGCTGGGTCCGGACCAGGTGCTGGTGCTGGTCAATGGCAAGCGCCGCCACCAGCAGGCGCTGGTGAATGTGCAGCAGACCATCGGTCGCGGTTCGGCCGGTACCGACATCAACTCGATCCCGGTGTCGGCGATCGAACGCGTCGAGGTGCTGCGCGACGGCGCCGCGGCACAGTACGGTTCGGACGCCATCTCCGGCGTGATCAACATCATCCTCAAGGAACAGACCGACCACACCGACATCTCGGTGGAAGGTTCGCAGTACTACGCCGGCGATGGCGAGATGCTGCACGGTTCGGTCAACACCGGCTTCAAGGTCGGTGGCGACGGCTTCATCAACCTGTCGGCCGAAGCGCGCAACCGCAACGAGACCAACCGCGCCGGTCCGGACAGCCTGCGCGTGGATCCGCCGCGCGTGACCCAGCGCCTGGGCGATGCCGATGCCAAGGACTATTACCTGTGGTTCAACAGCGGCCTGCCGCTGGCCGGTGGCGAGCTGTACCTGTTCGGTGGCGCCTCCAAGCGCGAGGGCGACTCGTCGGGCTTCTTCCGCAGTGCCGGCGACAACCGCACCGTACCGGACCTCTATCCCGATGGTTTCCTGCCCCAGATCCTGACCACGGTCGAGGACGCTTCGATCGCGGTCGGCTTCAAGCAGCCGATCAACGAGCGCTGGGACTGGGACGTGTCGGTGGTCACCGCGCGCAACAAGTTCGGATTCGAGGAAGGCAACTCGGTCAACGTCAGCTGGTGGTACGAGCCGATCAATCCGGCCGACCCGAACAGCGCGATCTTCGGCGCCTCGCCGACCTCGGCCGACACCGGCGAGCTGCAGAGCGACCAGACCACGTTCAACCTCGACTTCAGCGGTTATGTCGACGGCATCGGCGGCACGCCGTTGTACCTGGCCACCGGCCTGGAATGGCGCCAGGACGATTACAAGATCCGTCCAGGCGATCCGGTGTCGTACACCTATGGCCGCAACAACGACCGCGACATCGTCATCGTCGGCCAGACCGGCGAGATCGCCCAGCCGGGCATGCAGGGCTTCCCGGGCTTCTCGCCGACCGAAGCGGTCGATGACGGTCGCGACAGCTGGGCGGTCTACCTCGATGCCGAAACCAACCTGAGCGAGAAGTTCCTGCTCGGCGCGGCGGTGCGCTTCGAGGATTACTCCGACTTCGGCAACACCACCACCGGCAAGCTGTCGGCGCGTTTCGACGCGACCGAGACCTTCGCCGTGCGTGGCACGCTGTCGACCGGCTTCCGCGCCCCGGGCGTGCAGCAGCTGTTCTACAGCCAGCGCTCGACCAACCTCAACGCCGACGGCATCCTGACCGACACGCTGACCGCGCGCCAGGACAGCGACGTCACGCGTGCGTTCGGCATCGAACCGCTGCAGGAAGAGACCTCGACCAGCGGCACGCTGGGCTTCGTCTATACGCCCAATGACCGCCTGTCGGTGACCCTGGACGTGTTCCAGATCGACATCGACGATCGCATCATCTTCTCCAGCAACATCGCGCCCGAGTCGGTCGGTACCGACGGCAATGCCTGCGCGGCCGACAACAGCAACTGTCCGATCCACGCCATCCTCGACCCGATCGGCGTCGGCCAGGTGCTGTTCTTCACCAACGCCATCGACACCCGCACCACCGGCGTCGACCTGACCGTCAACCACAACACCACCTTCGCCGGCGGCAGCACGCTGAACCTGACGGCGCTGGTGCACTTCAACGAGACCGAAGTGCGCTCGCGCCGTTCGCAGTCGCCGATCCTGTCGCCGACGCAGTTGTTCGACGACACCCAGGTGACGTTGCTCGAAGAGGGCCAGCCGGGCGCGCACCATGTGTTCCAGGGAATCTGGGAAGACGGTCCGTGGCAGCTGACCGGCCGCGCCAACTACTACGGCTCGGTCGCCGGCGAGGGCTTCACGCCGGGCATCAAGCAGACTTGGGACGGCAAGTGGCTGTTCGACGCGCAGGTGCGCTATGCCATCAATGACTCGATGGCGGTGACCGTCGGCGGCAACAACATCTTCGATCAGTACCCGGACAAGTGGGATCCTGTGACCGGTGCACCGTTCCCGCAGCTGGGCTTCAAGTACGGTTGGGAGACGATGCCGTTCGGCATGAACGGCGGTAGCTATTACGTCCGTTTCGACTACCGGTTCTAGTCAGCCTGATTGACGCCCGGTGGTGGGGAGTCGGCCTTGCGGGGCCGGCTCCGCTTGCGGATCCAAGGAACCGAAAGGGGAGAGAAACGCCGGGCGACGGGGAGGTCGCCCGGCGTTGCTTTTTGTGGGGTCTTCCCAGCTTGTCGTCCTGAACTTTGCTGGTGCTGTTGCGCGTTGGGCTTGCGTCTGCGGCCCGGCGGACGACGCTTCGGCGCTTTGTTTCCCGGTCTTCGGCGGCCCTCACCCCAACCCCTCTCCCGTAAAACGGGAGAGGGGCTCTATGTCGTCATCCCCGCGAAGGCGGGGACCCAGTGACGTTGCTTCGCCGTCATGCCCTCACCCCAACCCGCACCCCGGCCCGAGCGCATAGCGCTCGGGCGTTCGAGGACACGCGAGCCAATGGCTCGCAAGCTGTGTCCTCTCACCCCGCAAGCGGGAGAAGGGCTTAAGCAGTCCCTTCTCCCGCTCGCGGGAGAAGGTGCCCGGAGGGCGGATGAGGGCGCTTTTGCTCGCGCTTCTAGCGCTTCCCGGTCGCCGCAGCGATGGCTTCAATCCGCGCCTTCTGCATCGCCTCGCCCACCGCCGGCCCACTCATTCCCGCCGCCACCTGATCGGCGCGCACCGCCATCGCCGCCGCATGCGCCTTGCGCAGCGCGCGACCCTGCGGATAGTCGTCACCCTCGTGCCCGGTGCGCCCGCGCTTGTCGGCCTCGCAGGCAATGGCCAACTGGGCGATGCGCGCGGGTTTGCGGAAGCCATCGCAACGCGTGATCAGCTCATACACGGTCTTGGCTTTGAGCTCGTCGAAGCGATGCACGTTGAGGTGCTCGCGGCACACAGCCTCGGCGAGCTGGCGGTGTTCGGTCGGGACCTTGAGGCGCTCGCACAGGGCCTTGAGCGGCTTGACGCCGGCATGTTCGTGGCCGACGTGACGCGGCAGCTCACTCGCGGGCGTCAGCGCCTTGCCGAGGTCGTGGGTGAGCGCGGCGAAGCCGATCAGCTCGTCGCCGGGCGCCAGTCGCGCGGCCATGTCGCAGACCAGCTCGATGTGGATGCCGGTGTCGACCTCGGGGTGGAACTCTGCGCGCTGCGGCACGCCGTACAGCGAATCGACCTCCGGCAGCACCGCGGCGAGCGCGCCGGCATCGTGCAGGGTGCGCAGGAACGCCGACGGTGCCGCGCTGGTGATCGCGCGCCGCAGTTCCTTCCAGACGCGCTCGGGCACCAGTGCGGACAGCTCGCCGGACTCGACCATCGTGCGCATCAGCACCATCGTTTCCGGCGCGACGGTGAAGCCGAGCGGTGCGAAGCGGGCCATGAAGCGCCCGGCACGCAGCACGCGCAGCGGGTCCTCGGCGAATGCCGGCCCGACATGGCGCAGCACACGCGCCTGGATGTCGCGCGCGCCGCCGTAAGGATCGACCAGCTGGCCGTGTTCGTCCTGGGCGATGGCGTTGATGGTGAAGTCGCGGCGCTGCAGGTCCTGTTCGAGCGTCACCGAGGGATCGGCATCGACGACGAAGCCGCGGTAACCGCGACCGCTCTTGCGCTCGGTCCGCGCCAGCGCGTACTCCTCGCCGGTTTGCGGATGCAGGAACACCGGGAAGTCGAGGCCGACAGCGCGGAAACCGGCCGCCTCCATCGAGGCCTGTGTCTCGCCAACGACGACCCAGTCGCGGTCGCCGGACGGCAGGCCGAGCAGGCGGTCGCGGACGGCGCCGCCGACTAGATAGGTCTTCATGCGAGTGATCTTAGCCATTGCCCGTCATTCCCGCGAAGGCGGGAACCCAGGGACTTTGCTTTCGTCACGTTCAGGACAACGTCACTGGGTCCCCGCCTTCGCGGGGATGACGGCATCGTTCCAGGTCAGCAGCCGGCGAGTATCTCGGGCAGCTTCGGCTCGATCGCAGTCGGCGTGATACCGAGTCTGCGCAGCCCATCCTCGAAGCTCACCGAGTCGAGCTGCAGCGAGCGCCAGTTGTCGCGGCTGATCGGCTTGCCCGGGATGAACTCGCCGATGCTGGCCTGGAGCTGGCCGAGCTTCTGAGGCAGGCCGAGGACGACGCGATAGCGGCCGCGCCCACGCGCTGCCAGGCGCACGATGCGCCGCAACGACATCACGTCCGGGCCGACCAGATCGAAGCTGTCGCCGATGCTGCGGCGGTCATCGAGTGCGCGCGCAAACGCTTCGACCACGTCGCCGACCCACACCGGCTGGAAGCGGGCGTCGGCGCGGCCGATCGGCAGCATCGGGGCGAATCGCAGCAGGCCGTCGAAGCGGCAGAACAGGCCATCGCCGGGGCCGGCGATCACCGAGGGCCGGAACACGGTCCAGTCGAGACCCGATGAGCGCACCCGTTGTTCGGCGCGGCCGCGTGATTGCAGGTAGCGGCTGTCGCCGTGGCCGGCGTTGAGCGCGCTCATCTGCAACAGGCGGCGCACGCCCATGTCCTTCATCGCCGCGATCAGCGACTCGGTGATGCCGACGAAGACGCGTTCGAAGCCGTCGCCACGATCGCCTTTCTCGTTGAGGATGCCGATCAGGTTGATCACGGCATCGGCGTCGTCGAGCACGGCCGACAGGAAGCCACGGTCGCTGACGTCGCCCTCGATCAGGCTCGCACCCTGCGGTCGCAGCGCACGCTTGCCGGCGTCGACGCCACGGCTGAGCACGGTGACGCGGTCGCCGCCCTGCAACAGGCGCGCGACGAGATGCCGGCCGACAAAACCGGTTCCACCCAGGACGACGACGTGACGTTGTGCCATGCCGCGAGTTTAAGGTCGCAAGGCCTTCAGCGCTGTGATGGGCGCCGTGGTTGGGCGGGCGCTTGCGCCGGCGCCGGTGCGGCCGGCGATGCCGGCTGCGGGCAGACGAACTGCGTGCGCTTGCCGTCGGCGCGACCGCGCATGCGGTCGCTGACCCTGGCCGCGTCTCCGTTGAGCCGCCAGTCGTAGAGGACGCTGAAGGCAAGCACGCGGGCCACGTACTCGCGGGTTTCCTTGTAGCTGATCGTCTCGATCCAGAAGTCCGGGTCCATGCCCGGCCGCTGCGACTGCCAGCGCGACAGCGGCGACGGCCCGGCGTTGTAGCCGGCGATCACCTGGTACGGCTGGCCGCCGTACTTGTCGAGCAGCTCGCGCAGGTAGGCGGTGCCGAGAATGATGTTGGTGTCCGGATCGTAGAGGCTTTCCGCACCGCCCCAGGATTGACCGATGCGGCCGGCCACGCCGGCGCCGGTGCCCGGCAGGATCTGCATCAGCCCCATCGCATTGGCACTGGAGCGCGCACGCGGATAGAACACGCTCTCGGCACGGATCTCGGCCGCGACCCAGGCCGGATCGAGGCGATTGCTCGCCGCCTCGCGCCGGATCGTCGCCTCGTGGTGCAGCGGGAAGCGAAGGCCGTACAGGCGCAGCTCGTCGGCATTGCCCTTGCCCAGAGAGAACACCGCGCGGTCGAACCAGCCATTGCCCTGCGCGACCTCCACGGCGATGCGACGCTGCTCGTCGTTGAAACGCGACAGTGCATCGTCCCACTCGCGCACCGCCCAGCCGACGCGATCGATCTGGAACAGTCCCATCGCCCGCACGATCGCCGGATCACGCGCGATCGCCGCCTGCGCCGAGGCGCTGTCATCGGGCAGCCACGGGCACAGCACATAGGGCAGGTCGAGCTTGTCGGCGGCCAGGAAGCCGTGGAAATCGGGCTTCTTCGCCGCCTCGCGGTACAGGCGGTCGGCACTGGCCTTGCTGCCGGCGCGCTCGTTCAGTCGTGCCTCGAAATACATCCAGCGCGAGTCGGCGCGCTGCTTGGCGCCCATCTTGTTGATCGCGGCCAGCGCGGCCGGCCAGTCCGAGCGCGCCATCGCCTCGCGCACACGCCACTCGTGCAGGCGCACGTCGTAGGCGACTTCGGGCACGGCGTTGAGGCGGCGCGCCGAATCGGGTTCGTACGACGCCACCGACCAAAGCGCGATCTGGTACAGCGCGCGACCGCTCTCTTCGTCGCTCAGGCCCAGCGCATCGGCATAGCGCGGCAGGATCGCCTCGGCCGATGCCGGCGAGGCCTTGCCGAACTTCGCCAGTCCCTGCGAGGCGATGGCGCGACTGCGCGCGGTCTTCGGCCAGGTCAGCGCGCGCTCGTGCGGGGCGTCGAGGAAGGCGGCGTAGTCGTTGGCCAGGGCCAGCTGATCGGCGGGCAGGCCGCGTGCGGCGGCGCGCATCACGCCCGGCTGCCATTCGGCGGCGGCCAGGTCGATGCGTTCCCAGCGCAGTTCCGGCGTAAGGCCGCCTTGTGCAGCCAGCGCCGCCATCGGCGCGTCGCATTCGTCCGGCAGCGATTTGCCGGTGCTGCGCCAGATCGCCTGTGCATCGCTCGTCCACTGGGCATCGGTGCGGCCCTGCGCCTGGCGTGCGCTCAGTTCGCCGCAGCGCAGTGCCGGGCTCTTGATCTGCGGGCTCCACGCGGCAAGAAACGATGCCCAGTCCTGGCGGCGTGCGGTCGCGGTGAGCCAGCTTTCGCGGAACGATTCGGCCACGGCCTGGCCGCGGTAGCGCGACAGGAACGCCTGCGCCTGGCTGGCACCGAGATTGTCGATGTCGCGGCGCAGGTTGGCGTACTCGACCCAGCCGTAGAGCGGATGGCGTTGGATGTCGGCGAACTGGCCGCCGTCGAAGCGGCCCAGTTCGGCCGCCTCCAGCGCGGCACGCACGCGTGGCAGTTGCGGATCGACGGTGGCCTTGGGCAATGCGGGCAATTGCACCGGCGGTGCCGCTGCGGTGCTCTGTGCACAGGCAGTCGCGGCAACCGCTGCAATGGACGCAGCGAGTACGATTGTGAACGGGCGGGGGAGCATGCGTGGGACTATAGCCCAGCGTTGTGAAGTGGCCGTCGCCGCGACGTGCGATGCAGTCAGTTGCCGTTGTCGTCTGCAAGAAAATTCTCAAGGAGTCCAATGATCACCGCACTGCTCATCTTCCTCGCGCTCGGCTGCATCGCCGGCGTCCTCGCCGGTCTGCTCGGAGTGGGCGGTGGCCTGGTGCTGGTGGCGGCACTCGCGTGGCTGCTGCCGGGCATGGGCATTCCGAAGGAGGCAGCGATGCATGCGGCGCTGGCCAGCTCGCTGGCCAGCATCGTCCTGACCGCGGCGGCATCGGCGCGCGCGCATGCATCGCGCGGCAGCGTGCTGTGGCCGACGGTGGCGTGGATGGTGCCGGGGCTGCTGCTTGGCGGCTGGCTGGGCAGCGGCCTGGCGGTGCGCGTGGACGACAGCGTGTTGCGCTGGATCGTCGCCGGCTACTGCTTCCTCGCTGCAGCGCAGCTCACCTTTGGTCGCAGCCGCAGCAAGGCCGATGCCAACCTGCCGGCGCCGACCGGCGCGGCGATGACGGCAGCCGGCATCGGCATCGGTGCGGTATCGGCAGTGGTCGGCATCGGCGGCGGCAGCATGACCGTGCCGTTGCTGGTCTGGCGCGGCATCGCGCCGGTGCGCGCGGTCGGTACCTCCTCGGCCTGCGGCGTCGCCATTGGCCTGGCCAGTGCGATCGGTTATGCGCTGCACGCGCCCGCCGGCGCATTGCCGGAGCATGCGATCGGTTACGTCTACCTGCCGGCAGCGATCGGCGTGGCGGCCGCATCGGTGTTGTCGGCGCCGTATGGCATGCGACTGGCTCACCGCCTGCCCGGCGACACCCTCAAGCGGGTGTTTGCCGGCTTCCTCGCCCTGGTCGGCACCAGCCTGGTGCTCGGCGGCTGATCGATTCTCGACCTCCCGACGTACGGCCTGTCCCGCGCATCTCAACGAAACGAGCGACGGATCCCAGTTTCGCGCCGAGTTTCCATACCGAAGTCGCTCAGACGGTTTGGAATTCGGGTGCTGATGGCCCACAACGCCCGAAATTCCGGCCCTTTCGGCCCACCGTGCCGAAAGTGACGCTGACTCTTTGCCGCTTGTGGCGGCTTTACGAATTGTTTACAACTCAGGGACGCCGCCTGTAGGGGGGTGGGCGCGTACAGCTGTTCAGCCTGATTTTTTCTTCTTTTGGAGAGAGTCCGATGAAAGCACTACGCCGGCAGTCCCTCACCAGAGCCATACAACTTTCACTGCTGCTCAGCCTGCCTGGTCTCGCGGCCGCGCAGGATGCGGCGGCACCCGCGCAGCCCGGATCGGCCACGACCCTGGACACGGTCACCGTCACCGGCAGCCGCATCAAGCAGACCAACGTCGTCACCGCGCAGCCGGTGTACGTGCTCGACCGCGCCAAGATCGAGGCCACCGGCCTGCAGAGCGTGGGCGACCTGCTGCAGCAGCTCAGTTCGAGCGGCAAGGCGCTCAACGCCAAGTTCAACTCGTCCGGCAACTTCGGCTATCCGCCCGACGGCGGCGGCATTGGCGCCGGTTCGGCCCAGGTCGACCTTCGCAACCTCGGTTCGCAGCGCACCCTGGTGCTGGTCGACGGCGTGCGTTGGGTCAACGAGTCCTCCGCCTCGGGTGTGAGCGGCAGCGCCGACCTCAACACCATTCCACTGGCAATCGTGGAGCGCATCGAAGTGCTGGAAGACGGCGCCTCGGCGATCTACGGTTCCGACGCCATCGCCGGCGTGGTCAACATCATCACCCGCCGCAAGTTCGACGGCGCCGAAGTGCATGCCTATTACGGCGAGTACGAAGATGGCGGCGAGACCACCGAAGCCAGTCTGACCATCGGCGGCAGCGGCGAGCGCTGGTCGGGCATCTTCACCGCCAGCTATTTCGAGCAGCAGGAAATCGAATCGGGCAGCTGGGAGCAGTCGCGGTTCCCGACGCCGGGAACCGGCGTCACCGGCGGCAGCTCGGGTATTCCGCAGGGCCGCTTCTTCTTCTGCGATCCGACCCGTGCGACCACCGGCGTCGGCGGCTGCGATGCCGACACCGCGAACTGGTACGACATGACCTTGAACAACGGCACGACCACGCCGGTGTTCGATCCCGAAAGCCCCAACGGCGGCACCTACCACCAGTTCGACCTGCCGGACCGTTTCAACTTCGCGCCATACAACCTGTTGCTCACGCCGAGCAAGCGCAAGTCGATCTTCGCCAGCGCCACCTATGACCTGAGCGATGAAGTCCGCCTGCACGTGAAGGGCCTGTACAACAACCGCACCTCGACCAACCAGGCCGCACCCGAGCCGATCTTCGTCGGCCCCGGCGCCGGCACCGGCGGAATCGCCGACACGATCAGCATCCACCAGGACAACCCGTTCAATCCGTTCGGCTACACGCTCGATGCGAACTCGAACCTGCTGGTGGTGACCAAGCGTCCGGTCGAAGTCGGTCCGCGCATCTTCCACCAGGATGTCGACACGACCTACTTCAACGTCGGCCTCGACGGTACGTTCGGCATCGGCGACCGCACGCTCGGCTGGGACGTCAATTACGCCCACTCCGAGAACAAGGCCACGCAGGAGTTCCTCAACGGCTACAACGTGGCCAAGATGAAGCTCGCGCTGGGCGATCCGGCGATCTGCGCGCTGGTCGCAGGCTGCACGCCGCTCGATCTGTTCGGCGGCCAGGGCCGGCCGATGACGCAGGACCAGATCGACTACATCCGCACGCGCCAGATCGACTCGAGCAAGCAGGTGCTGGACCTGTTCCAGGGCAATATCACCGGCGATCTGTTCAACATCGGCGATCGCACTGCCGGCTTCGCCGCGGGCGTGGAGCACCGTCGTTACCGCGGCGACTTCAACCCCGATCCGCTGCGCCAGACCGGCGAATCGCAGGACTCGTTCGCATCGCCGGTGTCGGCCTCGTACGAAGTGGACGAGATCTACACCGAGTTCAGCTTCCCGCTGCTGGCATCCCTCGATGTCAGCGCCGCGGTCCGCTATTCCGACTACTCGACCTTCGGCAACGAAACGACCGGCAAGCTCGGCTTCCGCTGGCAGCCGATCGAGGACATCGTCCTTCGCGGCACCTACTCGACCGGCTTCCGCGCTCCGAACCTGGGCGAGCTGTTCGGCCTTACCCAGTTCGGCGCGACGCTGGTCGATCCCTGCGGTTCGACCGGTCGTCCGGGCCCGGCATCGCCTGACCTGGCGGCAGGTTGCGCGGCACAGGGCGCGCCGCCGAACTTCGTCCAGGCCAACACGCAGATCACCACCTTCACCGGCGGCAATCCCGATCTGCAGCCGGAGACGTCCGACAGCTGGACCGTCGGCGTGGTCTATGCGCCGAGCTGGGGTTCGGATCAGGCGTGGTCGGACCGCCTCGACTTCGAAGTGGGCTACTACAACATCGAGATCGAGGATGCGATCCAGGCCCGCGACCTGCAGGCATTGCTGACGACCTGTCTGCGCGAGGGCGGGGTCAATTCGATCAACTGCACGCCTTTCGCCCGCGGTGCCGGTGGCAACCTGCTTCCGCCCAACAACTTCCTCGACAACCTGGGTTCGATCAAGACCGACGGTGTGGACATCAAGGCCAACTGGGCCGGTCCGGAGTGGAGCTGGGGCCGCTTGAATGCTTCGTTGCAGTCGACCTACGTCAACGACTACGAGGCCATCGACGTCGACGGCAACCGTTCGCAGCGCGAGGTCGGCATCGAGGTCGACGACAGTGCGATCCCGGAATGGCAGACCAACGTGCAGCTGGGTTGGACCAAGGGCGATTTCAACGCCGGTTGGACGCTGCGTTACATCTCGTCGGTGAAGGAGTCGTGCGACAACGTGCCCGTCGCCAATGCGCCTGGTTGCCTGGGCGGGGTGGAGTTCAACGAGCTTGGGTCGACCACGTTCAATGATGCGCAGTTCAACTGGTCCAATGCGTTCACCGAAGGCCTGAAGCTGACGGTCGGCGTCAACAACATCTTCGGCAAGGAGCCGCCGGTGTGCCTGACCTGCTCGCTCAACGGCTACGACGCCGGTACCTATGACCTGCCCGGTGCGTTCTGGTACGTGAGCGCCGACTATCGCTTCTGATGGTAAGTGCTTCTCGAGCCCCTCTCCCGCTCGCGGGAGAGGGGCTGGGGTGAGGGCAAACGGGCCGGATCCGGTCCGAACTGCGCACCGCCCGTCACTGGTCGCAGGAGCAACTGGCCAGATTGCTGGCGCCGGTGGGGGGCATCCTGGTGCTGCTCTATCTGCTCATCTACCCCGCCAAGGCGGAGGAGCCGGCCGAGGCGGCCGCGGGCTGAGACACCGCAAGCGTCCACGCCGCGATCACCTCTTCGGGATTGGCCGCTTGGAAGCGCGTGGGGTTGGCATCACAATGCAACCTGCACTTCCATCATGGGGATGACGGAAGGGAGCGCGGACCTCGGCTCTGCACGTGGATTCGATCTGGCGCAGGGGGCGCCTGGACAATGCGAAATCTTGCTTTCCTTTTCGTGGCTCTGGCCGTATCGGGGTGCAACCCCGCTTATCAACGTCCTGCCTTCGCCCCTGGTGGCGCCGCCAGCGTGCGTTTCATTGCCGCTCAGCACAAGGACATCGGCTCTGCGTTCAACGTGTATGCGCACGATGGCGATGCGTGTGGAGGGACGCCGAAGAAGGTGGTAGGCATGGGAGGGGGCTTCCTCAACATCGGAGGCGGGACGAAGAAGACCGGCGACCTGGGGATGACCAAGGACCCCGCCGCCACCTATCAACCCGGCCAGTATTTCGAGACCACCGTGAATGCCGGGGCGCGCTTCCATTTCACCGCCGCTGGTGGGGAAAGCAACGGTGTCTGCTATGTCAGCGGATCGTTCCTACCCCAGGTGGGTTCCGAATATGAGCTGACCTACAGCACGGATCGGGCCTATTGCTATGTGAGGGTCGAGAAGATTTCCCTCCAGGGCACCAGCTTCGTGCGCGAGCGGGAACCAAGCAGCACACAGCGACCAACGGCCTGCACGTTCTTCTGGAACTGAAATGCGGGAGCGCGCAGTGTTCAAGACGTTCTCGGCCAAGACGCTGGCGTTGGCCATGGTTCCGGTGGTCCTCTTGTCGATGTGCGGTTTCCCGCGTGCTCAGCAAACGGCGGCCACGGAGTATGCGCGGGCCGTATACACGGTCGTCCAGAGACAATGGGAGTCCAGGTCCGAGGGTGACGAGCTGGTTTCCGGCTCAGCGTGTGCTGCCCGGATCAAGCAGTTGCCCGGCGGAGAAGTACTGGCAGTCGACTTCTATCCAGAATGTGAGTTCAGCGAGGCAGGAAGAGACGCGATCACGGAAACCGTACGCAGGTCCAGCCCGTTCCCGTATCGTGGATTCGAAGCGGAATTCCGACGTGAGCTGAGAATGGTGTTCCGTGCGGCAACGCAGGAGGATCATCGGGCATCGATCGCCGAACAAGCATCCAACCGGCGTGTCGCGGAGAACAGTGCTGCTTCCGACAGGCAATGGGTCAAAGCAGTGGAAGAGCGAGAGCGGAAGAATCTTTACGCCTTGCAGTGCTCTCGTCACATTGCGTCAGCCATCCCCAAGACGGTGTTGATGCAGCCAGTCACAGTGGAAGTCACGATTGACCACTCGGGAAGGGTGGTGGATGTCCCTTACATTGGCAGGGTAAAGAAGGGCGGTGCAGTTTCCAGGATGGAATCGGCCGATGGGTCACTGGTAGCGGCACTCAAGAACACTCCGCCTTGCGCACCATTTCCATCCGATCTGACTGCCGATGCCAGCGACCTCGCGGTCGGGCCCATCTTCCTCGACCCTGCCGTTGATTAGCCGTCGCCCTCCCGCAGCATTCACTCGTTGGAAGACATGAAGAAGATGGTCCGGCTTAGTCGGGCTGCGCTGACTGGAACTGGCCAAGGAAAACCAATGACCGACCCATACAACTCCGCTGCAATCCGTTCGACAGCGTCACTTCTGAACGACTCGATGGTCACGACGGCGTTCGAGCTCCCGGGCTACCGGATCGTTCGCAATCTTGGTCTCGTGCGCGGCATTACCGTCAGGTCCCGCTCGATCGTCGGCAACTTTCTTGGCGGGTTGCAGACCATCTTCGGCGGCAACATCACCATCTACACGGAACTTTGCGAGCAGGCTCGTCACGAGACCTATCGCGACATGGTGCAGCACGCCAGGCAGCTGGGCGCCAATGCGATCATCGCTGTCCGTTATGACGCCACCGAGCTCATGGCCGGGCTTACAGAGGTGCTGTGCTATGGCACGGCGGTTGTTGTCGAGCCGCACGGCACCTGACTCAACCAGGCACATGCAGCTTCGCGGCTGAAGCCGTTCCCACCGTCAGCGCAATGCGCTGTCGGGCACGTCGAGCTGGATCGAAAGCGCGAGGTGGTCCGACTGCGCCGCCGGCAATGCGCGCGCGTTCGAGGTGCGCAGGCCGTCGCCGACCAGGATGTGGTCGATCGCGCGCTGCGGGCGCCAGCTCGGGAAGGTCGGCACATCGCCCTCGGGCGGTTGCAGCCGGGTGCTGCGGAACAACGCCTGCATTTCCGGCCGGTCGATCGAGCAGTTGAAGTCGCCCATCAACACCGCATGCGGGTGGTCGTGCAGCAGTTCGGCGATGAAACCGAGCTGCGCGGCGCGCGAAGTCGCGCCGAGCGAGAGATGCGCCACCGCGACCAGCAATGCGGCATCGCCTTCGCCATAGCGCGCCAGCAGCACGCCGCGGCCGGAGATGCGGCCGGGCAGCGGATGGTCGATGACTTCGCGCGGTTCCAGCCGGCTCAGCAGGCCGTTGGCGCTGGAGGCGACGCCGCCGACGCGGCGGTTGGGCTGGTGGCTCCAGTAGTCGAAGCCGCCGCGTTGGGCGAGGTAATGGGTCTGGTTGGTGAACCCGGAGCGCAGGCTGCCGGGGTCACTCTCGTTGAGGCCGACGATGTCGTGTTCGCCGGCCAGCTGCGCGATCGTGTCGAGGCTGCCGCGCTTGTTGCCGGCCGGCAGCACGTGCGACCAGCTGCGCGCGACGTAGTCGTGATAGCCGCGCGTGCTCGACCCCGCCTGGATGTTGGCGCTTAGCAGGCGGAGCCGGCGCGTCTCCATTCGAGGCGTGGTTGCCAGGTCAGCCGCCGGCCGGGGCCGGGGCAGCGGACTTGGCGCGCTCCTGCGCGACCAGGTGGTCGGCGATGCGCAGGCTGTCCTCGAAGCTCTTGCCGACGACCTTGTACTTGCCGTTGATCACCAGCGACGGGGTCGAGTCGACGCCGCTGCGGGCGATGAAGTTGCCCGCGCGCTTGAGCTTGGCATCGACCGCGAAGCTGCTCATGGTGCTTTCGAACTGCTTGGGATCGACGCCGTACTTGGCGTAGAAGCCGGCGATCTGGGCGTCGGTCGGCAGCGGCTGCACTGGCAGGGTGTGGTCGACGTGGATGGCGTTGAACATCGCCTCGTGCGTCTTGTCGAGCACGCCCATCGCCTGCGCGGTGTAGAACGCCTTGGCGTACGGCATCCAGTAACCGCCGAACGGCGCGGCCAGCGGCACGAACTTCACGTCAGCAGGCTGCTTGGCCTTCCAGGCCTCGACCAGCGGCTCGAAATGCGCGCAGTGCGGGCAGGTGTAGCCGAACACTTCGATGACTTCGATCTTGCCGCTGGTGGGCTCATAGGTCTGGCCGCCGGCGATCTCGACGTAATCGGTGCCGGCGACCGGTGCCGGGCCCTCCGGCGGGGTGGCGGCAGCCGCCGGGGCCGCCGGAGCCGGGGCTCCTGGAGGCGCGGTCTCGACAGGTGCGGTTTCGGTCGGTGCCGCTGGTGCGGCGGGGGCGGTCTCGGCCGGTGCCGTGGTGGTGGCCGCCGGGGCCGCCGGGGCAGCGGCATCCGCCGGTGCCGGGGCCTGCTTGGAGCAGGCGGACAGGACGAGCAGGCCGGTCAGAACCACGGCAAGGTGGGGCAGGCGCGAGGTCATGGATCGAATTCTCCGCAGGTGGCTATGGCTGGAAGGTGTGGCCGGCGCGCGTGTGCGTCCGGGCCATGCAAGAGGTGTTGCCGCAAGAATACCGGCCGCCGGGGCTGACCGGTATTGCGCGGTGCGCAGTCAGCGTGTCGCGGCGCGTTCGCGCGCGACCAGTTGGTCGGCGATGCGCAGGGTGTCGTCGAAATTGCGGCCGAGGATGCGGTACTTGCCGTTCACGACCAGCGTCGGCGTGCTCTCCACGCCACTGCTGCGGATGAACTGCTCGGCCTTGTCCATGCGTGCCTGCACCTGCGGGCTGTCGTAGGTGCTGGCAAAGCGCTGCGCGTCGACGCCGTACCGCGCATAGAACGACGCGATCTCGTCGACCGACGGATTGCGCAACGGCAGGGTGCCGTCGGTGTGCAGCGCCAGGAACATCGCGTCATGGCTCCGGTCGGCCACGCCCAGCTCCTGCGCGGCATAGAAGGCCTTGGCGTAGGGCGTCCAGAAGCCGCCGAACGGCGCCGCCATCGGCACGAAGCTGACCTGCCTGGCGTTGCTGGCCTGCCACTTGGCGATCTGCGGCTGGAAGTGCGCGCAGTGCGGGCAGGTGTAGCCGAACACCTCCACCACCTCGACCTTGCCCTTCACCGGCGCAAACGGCTTGCCGCCGTCGATGACCTCGTAATCGCTGCCCTCGACCGGGACCGGTGCGGCATCGGCCGCCATCGCGCCGGAGACCAGCGTCGCGGCGGGCAGCAGGGCAAGCAGAAGCAGTGACTGCAGGAACGGACGACGGCTCATCGATCGGGGTCTCGTCAGGGCTGAGGGGGACGGATCTCATCTACATGAAAACAAAACGCCGGTCGTGTGGACACGACCGGCGCAAGCGAACAACAGGAGGAGATGATCGCTGTGACCGTGGGTCAGCGGCGAAAGTTCCGCCTTTATGAACCGGTGGCGGGTGCCGCCGGCTCCTGGGTCGGGGCGGGCGCCGGAGCGGGCGTCGCCGCCGGGGCGACCGGAGCCGGCGCTGCGGCGGCTGGCTCCGGCGACTTGGCCGCGGCCAGGTCGTCGTGGCTCGGGTGCAGGCCCTGCAGGTAGCTCGACAGCGAGCCGATTTCCTCGTCGCTGAGCTGCTTGGCGACCGTGGCCATCACGTTGAACAGGTGCGCATCGCGCTGGGGCGTGGTGCCGGCGCGGTACTCCTCGAGGCGGCGCTGGGTGTAGGCCGACTGCTGGCCCGCGATGTGCGGGTAGGCCGGGCCGGGGTTGCCGGCGCCGTCGGGGCCGTGGCAGGCCATGCAGGCCGGGATGCCGCGGGCCTTGTCGCCCGAGCGGAACAGCTGCTGGCCGACCTCGAAGAACTTCTTGCCCGAGTTCGGGCCGGTCGCGACGACGGTGTCGTCGGCGACGCCGGCGCCGGCCTTCTGGGTGGCGAAGTAGGCGCCGATGTCGCGCGCGTCCTGGGCACTGAGGGCGTCGGCGAACGGCTTCATGACCGCGGCCATGCCGGTACTGCGCTCGCCGCTCTTGAACAGGGCGATCTGGTGGGCGATGTAGCGCTCGCTCTGGCCGGCCAGGCGCGGGTACTGCGGATCGGTCGGGTTGCCATCGAGGCCGTGGCAGGCGGCACAGGTGCCGGCCTTGGTCGCGCCGGCCTTGGCGTCGCCCCAGACGACCTTTTCCGGCGCGGTGTTCAGCGCGGCGGCCTGGACCGGCGCGTTGTCCGGGACCGGGGTGACGGTGGTCTGGGCATAGGCGACGGCAGCGGCCGCCATTGCGGCGAGGCCGATCATGCCGAGGACGCGGGCTTGGCTCATGTAGCTGGGCTCCGAAACACTTCAAGAGGCGCCCAGGATTGCGGACGCCGGAACCGCGGAATTATCGTCGCCGCTCCCGGTCGGGTCAACGCGGATTAAGCGCACGAGCTGCCCGAGTCAGGCGTTTTGCTGTGTTTTCGGCCTTTTGCGCGGGCCTGGGTCGCTGGCTTGGGAGGCAATTCCGGCGGTCGGGGGCGTCGCCATGCGATCCTATGGCATGGCCAATCCCTTCGTTCGCGCCCGCTACCTGCTGGCGGCGCATAACCACAAGCAGCTGCCGCCCGAGGGCGGGACCGAGGTCGCATTCGCCGGCCGCTCCAACGCCGGCAAGTCCAGCGCGCTCAATGCGTTGTGCCAGCAGAACGCGATGGCGCGGGTCTCCAAGACCCCGGGCCGGACCCAGCAGCTGGTCTATTTCGACATCACCCCGCCCAGCGAGGAGCCGGTCCCCGGCAACTACCTGGTCGACCTGCCCGGCTACGGCTACGCCAAGGTGCCGCAGGATCTGCAGGCGCACTGGCAGGCCTTCATCCACCAGTACTTCCAGACCCGCGAGTCGCTCAAGGGGCTAGTGGTGGTGATGGACATCCGCCATCCGCTGCGCGAGTACGACCGGCAGATGCTCGGTTATGCGGTCAATCGTGGCCTGCCGGCGCATGCGTTGCTGACCAAGGCCGACAAGCTGGGGCGCGGGCAGCAGACGCAGACGCTGCATGCGGTAAGGCGCGATCTGTTCAGTGCCTTTGGCGACACGGTGAGTGTGCAGACGTTCTCGGGCGAGTCGAAGCAGGGTGTGGAAGAGACGCGCGCCGTGGTCGCTGGCTGGCTGGGCCTCTGAAGCCTCCCGTCGTCCCGGCGAACGCCGGGACCCAGACCCGCCCCCCATCAGCATCGTCACGTCATCCCGGCGCATGCCGGGATCCCATTTTGCTGTTGCCGTTGCTCTCGCCCCTTGAAGGCAGCAACAGCTTCCGCCATCAGAGCGGCAAAGCCGAAAGCGAAAGCCAACGTCCTTGGATCCCCGCCTGCGCGGGGATGACGGTTGGCCGCCCGTCATTCCCGCGAAGGCGGGAACCCAGCGTCGTTGCTTTTCGCTTGCCGAAGACCGTGCAACGAATCGCCAGAGCGTTGTCCGCAGGGGCGGGGAGTGCTTCGCGGCGGGACATGGATGTCCCGCGCCCCGCCTTCGGACAGGATGTCCGACGAAGGGGCGGAGCACTCCCCGCCCCTGCGGACAACGCCGCTCCGGAGCAAAGGCAACGTCAAGATGGATCCCGGCGTTCGCCGGGACGACGTGACATTGCTGATGGGCTACCGGCCTGGGTCCCGGCGTTCGCCGGGATGACGGTGAAGGCCGGGCAGCCCATAAAAAACCCCCGCCGGATCGCTCCGGCGGAGGTGTGTTCTGGAGCCCGGGAGGGGGATCAGAACTTGTACGACGCGCCCACCAGGTAGGTGCGGCCCCACTCGATGTACTCGAGCGGACGATCCTTGCTGCTGGCGTAGGTCTGGTACGGCGAGTTGGTCAGGTTGCTGCCCTGCAGGTACAGGCTCAGGCCCGACATCGTGCCTTCGCCGAACTCGTAGCTGATCTGCGCATCGAGCTGGTCGTCGCCCACCACGTAACGCAGCGTGCGGTTGCCGTTGAAGTTGCCGATCTCGCCGATGAAGTCCGAACGCCAGCGCTGGCTCACGCGGGCCTCGAAGCCGCCGCGCTCGAAATACGCCGTGAAGCTGTACACCTCGTCCGACAGGCCCGGCAACGTGATCGGCTGGGAACCGACGCTGCTCGCGCTGTCCGGATCGACGATCTCGATGTCGCTGTCGTTGAAGCTGGCGTTGGCGACGATGCCGAAGCCTTGCAGCGGCTCCCACAGCATGTCCAGCGGCAGCGACGCGCTCAGCTCCAGGCCCTGCAGCATGCCGCCCTGGCCGTTGTACGGCGCAGTGAAGTTGCCGGTGGGCTGGGCCGGCAGGCCATTCTCCGGCGGCACGTAGTCGGCGACGAAGGCGCTGAAGTCGTAGCCGTCCTGGGTCTGCTTGTAGATATAGCTGCGCAGGTCCTTGTAGAAGTAGGCAGCAGCCACGTAAGCCCGGTTGTCGCCGAAGTACTTCTCGTACGACAGGTCGAACGCATTGGCACGCCACGGATCCAGGCGCGGGTTGCCGCCGGTCGCGCCGGGAATGCCGGTCGAGGTATCGACGCCGAACTCGAGCGAGGCGCGCATGTCGTCCACGCGTGCGCGCGCCACCTGGCGGGCGAGGGCGACGCGCAGGGTCTGGTCATGCTCGAACGAGAACGCCAGGTTCAGGCTCGGCAGCACGTCGGTGTAGGTCGTGCCGTCCTCGAACGGCTTGGGCGCGCCGCCGCCGGGTGCCGTGCCGTCCCAGTAGTTCGCATTCGACGACTGGTCGGTGTGCTGGATCTGCACGCCGACGTTGCCGCGAACACCGACCGAGCCCCATTCGGTGTCGATGTCGGCCTGCACGTAGCCGGTGGTGATCTTCTCGTTGACCGTCCAGGCCTTCGAGACCAGATACGACAGGTCGGACTGCGGATTGAAGGTCATGTAACGACCGACAGCGCCGGGGACATTCCACGCGGGGATGTAGCCGATGCCAGCGAAACCGAGGTTGACCGGGTCGTACTGCAGGTCAGGTGCGATTGCGATTGCGCAATCCTGGCAGATGTTGATGTTTCCCTCGGGCTGTGCCTTCTGCTTCTCGCGGTCGGCATAGTTCAGGCCGATGTCGATGTTCGACAACCAGCCCATCGCCGACGGAGCCGGCAGCGAGACGACGACGCGCGCACCCTTGAGCTCGTCTTCCACGCTGGGCACTTTGCCGTAGCCCGAACCGTAGATCGTGTTCGAGAGGAACAGAGCGCTCGGATCGGAATAGTCCAAGCCCGGCGCCAGCTGCGAGAAGTTGCTGCTGGAGTAGGCCAGGTTCAACGTGTCGCGCAGCGTCGAGGGAAGTTGCTGGGTGTTGTTTTCCAGACTCAGCTCGTCACGGCTGGCCTTCGAATAGCTGAGGTCTGCGTTGACGCGGGCATTGCCCACGGCAAAGTCGTTGTTCCAGCCAAACGCGTTGATTTCGTCTTCGCGCTTGTTGTACATGCCGCGCACCAGCGGGTAGATGCCGGTGGCGCTGCCGCCAACGAAAGTGCCGTTGCCATTGATCCGCGCGCCGTTGATCAACAGACCGCTCGGATAGTTGCCGAGGTTGACCTCGAACTGGTTGGCGGTGTCGACCTGCTCAGCTTCGGTGTGGAACAGGTCCAGCGTGCTGGTCCACGCGTTCGACGGACGGTATTGCACCGTCGCCATGATGCCGTCGCGTTCGGCATAGCCGGTGCGGCGCAGGGCCTTGATGCCGTCGGAGTAGTAGGTGAAGTCGGCAACGCCGGGGCGATCGAGCGGCGAACCATCATCGTTCCGGTCCTTCCACGGCTCGTACAGACCCACCTGCTCTTCCTGGATCGGCGTCTCAAGGTGCGAGTAGCCGATCGAGAAGCCCAGGGTGTTGTCGAGGAACTGGCCGATGTAGCTGGCGTTGATGCGGTTGCCGTCGCCATCGCTGTCGGCGGCCGAACCCAGCGAGTTCTTCTGGTAGCGGGCGCCGAACACGGCCACCGGCTCGCTGTAGCTCAGCGGGCGCACGGTCTGCATGTCGATGGTGGCCGACAGGCCCTGGCCGACCAGCGATGCATCGGGGGTCTTGTACACGGTCACGCCGTTGAACAGCTCCGACGGGTACTGGTCGAACTCGACGCTGCGGTTGTCGCCGGTGCTGACCACTTCGCGGCCATTGAGCAGCGTGGTGGCGAAGTCGGGCGACAGGCCGCGGACGCTGATGACCTGCGCGCGGCCGGCCACGCGCTGGGCGGCCAGGCCCGGCAGGCGGGCGATGGATTCGGCGATGCTGATGTCAGGCAGCTTGCCGATGTCTTCGGCCGAGATGGCTTCGACGATCGAGGTCGATTCCTTCTTGGTCGAGATGGAGCTTTCGATACCGGCGCGGATGCCGGTGACCACCACCGAGTCCAGCGTCGTGGCGTCCTGGCCCGGCGTGCCCGGCTGGCTCGTTTCCTGCGCCTGGGCGCCTGCGGCGATCAGCATCGTCGCCGATGCCAGTGCCACGCTCAGCAGATTGCGCTTGAGTTGCATCTCCCCTCCCACTGCATAGTGTTTTTATAGTCGGCTTGCGTACGTCGCGGCGATTGCGCCGCCGATCGTCGAAGCCCGCGCGCCAGGATTGGCAATATGAAAGACCGTTCCAGAACGTAGCGCGATGGTAGACGCCCGCATCGCTGCACAAATTCCATTGCATACGTATTCATCGCCGGCGCGCGCAGACAGGAAGCGTGTGCAATCGTTTTCCGGGACAAATTCGCCCCCTGCCGCCGGCCGCAGGGCTGGCGGCGCCGGGGACGCCAGGTTGCATCCGTGCAGCGGCTAGGTCGCTGGCGCCTCCGGCGCAGGCAGGAAATCGCGACAGCGCGGCATCGCGGCGGCCGCAGGCGTGGCGTACGCCCAATGCAGGAACACCGGCAACATGCGCGCCCACGACGCCTGCTGGTGGCGGCCGTCGGCGAGCAGGAAGAAATCGACGTCGGAGTGTTGCCGGCACGGTGCATACGCCAGTGACACCGAGTAACCCGATCCGACCAGTCCGCGCTGGTCGCGCGCGCCGTCGCGGCCACCCCGTATCAGCGTCAAGGCGTCGTCGAGGGCATCAAACACGCCGTCGCGGTCGCGGTCGTCGGTCTCTTCGCTGCTGCCAACGGCAATGAACATGCGCAGGCCATCGCGCTTCGGGCCGCGCTCGACCTGCCCCTGGGCGAGGCGATCATCGCCGCCGGCTTGCAGCGGCGGTAGCCAGAACGAGGGTGAGAATGCACCGACGCGCCCGAACAGCTCCGGGTACTGCCAGCCCATGTCGAAGGCCTGCAACGCGCCCAGCGACCAACCGAGCATGGTGCGGCCGGAGGCGTCCGGCACGGTGCGGTAGTGGGCATCGATGTACGGCACCAGCGTGCCCGCCAGCCATTGCGCGTAGCCGTGCGCGCGCGTTCCGATCGGACCGAAGCGCGAGCGGCCGGGGAGGCTGGCGCCGGCGGCGCGGTCGGACAGGCCATAGGTGCCCATGCGATCGGTGAGCATGTCGATGGCGACCACGATCACCGGTTCGATCGCCTGCTGCGCGTACAACCGCGACAGCGTCGTTTCGAGCCCGACGGCGGGCATGTCCTGGCCGTCATTGATATAGAGGACGCCATAGCGGCGGTCGGTCTGGTCGTCGTAGCCCGGCGGCAGGTACAGCGAGACCTTCACCTGCTCCGGCGCGAAGGCCGGCGCGTCCAGTTGCACGCGGACCGGTTCGGCCCGCAGCGGCAGCGCGAGCGATGCGGTCAGCACGAACGTGGCAAGTGCGCGCGCGGCGAGGGCAGCACGCGCGCGCACCAATCGATCAGCCAATGCGTGCGTAGAACACGCCGTGCGCCGGCAGGTGCAGCCGGCCAGCGTCCACGCGCCCGGCCAGCAGCCCGTGGTCGTCGACGGGCGCAAGCGCGCCCAGATGCGCGGGAATCTCCCACTGCTGTGGCTGCGCCGACAGGTTGAACACCACCAGCAGGGATTCGTCCTCGCTGCCGCGGGTGAAGGCCAGCACCGGCTCGGGTGCATCGACGAAGGCGATGTCGCCTGCGACCAGCGCCGGATGCGCCTTGCGCCAGCACATCAGGTGACGCACGCCATTGAGCACCGAATCCGATTGCGCGTCCTGCACGGCGACGCTGCGCGCGCTGTGCGTGTCGGCCACCGGCAGCCACGGCTTGCCGTCGCTGAAGCCTGAATGCGTGCCGCCGTTCCACGGTATCGGCGTGCGGCAGCCGTCGCGGCCCTTGAAGGTCGGCCAGAACGCGATGCCGTAAGGATCCTGCAGCGATTCGAACGGAACCTCCGCTTCGGTCAGCCCCAGCTCCTCGCCCTGGTACAGGCAGACCGAGCCGCGCAGCGAGCACACCAGCGCCACCAGCTGCTTGGCGAGGTCGTCGGACGCACCATCGCCGCCCCAGCGCGTCACCGCGCGACGGACGTCGTGGTTGGAGATCGCCCAGCACGGCCAGCCGCGGGTCATCTTCGCTTCCAGGTCCTCGACCGTGCCGCGGATGTAGGCAGCGTTGAAGTCGTCGGTCAGCAGCTCGAAGCTGTAGCCCATGTGCAGGCGCTGCTCGTTGACGTACTCGCCCATCGTCGCCAGCGAGTCTTCCGAGGAGATCTCGCCCAGCGTGGTCGCGCCCGGGTAGCGGTCGAGCAGGGCGCGCAGGTCCTCGAGGAAGTCCAGGTTCTGCGGCTGCGTGTTGTTGTAGTGGTGGTACTGGAACGCGTACGGATTGTCCGGGCTGAAGCCACGCCCGGTGCGCAGTTCCGCCGGCTTGGGCGGGTTGTCGCGCAGTTGCCGGTCGTGGAAGCAGAAGTTGATTGCGTCCAGGCGCAGGCCGTCGACGCCGCGGTCGAGCCAGAACCTCACGTTGTCCAGCGTCGCCTCGCGCACGGCCGGGTGGTGGAAGTTCAGGTCCGGCTGCGACGACAGGAAGTTGTGCAGGAAGTACTGGCCGCGGCGCGGTTCCCAGCGCCAGGCGACGCCGCCGAACAGCGACAGCCAGTTGTTGGGCGGGGTGCCGTCGGGCTTCGCGTCGGCCCATACGTACCAGTCGGCACGGGCGTTGTCGCGGCTCTCGCGGCTCTCCTTGAACCACGCGTGCTCGACCGAGGTGTGGCTGAGCACCTGGTCGATCATCACCCGGATGCCGAGCGAGTGCGCCTTGGCCAGCAGGCGGTCGAAGTCGTCCAGGGTGCCGAACAGCGGGTCGACATCGCGGTAGTCGGCGATGTCGTAACCGAAGTCGGCCATCGGCGACTTGAAGAACGGCGAGATCCAGATCGCATCGACGCCGAGGCTGGCGACGTAGTCCAGCCGCTCGATGATGCCGGGCAGATCGCCGACGCCGTCGCCATTGGTGTCGAGGAAGCTGCGCGGGTAGATCTGGTAGATCACCGCGCCGCGCCACCATGCTGCGTCCTGCAACATTGCCACCTGCCTGTCCGTTGTGACTGCCGCCATCGTCATCCGCGCGCCGCTTGTGTGTCGTTGGGCGCGCCGGGGGCACGCATTGGTGCGCACTATTCCATGACGGGTAGCCGCTGGGATTGCCAGGTCCGCCTGCTTGGCGATGAATACGTATGCAGCAAACCCATGCGCATCCGCGCCGCGAACTACCATGGCCGCTGTTCGAGAAGGGGCGATGCATGAGTCAAGCCGCAACCGCACGCTGCCAGGCCTTGGTTCCGGGGCTTGTCGCGGGTGCGCTCGCCATCGCCTGCTCGGTCGCGTTGGCGCAGCCTCCCGCCGCGCCATCCGATGCTGCATGGCAACACGGTTTGTCGTGGCGCGCACAGTCCGTCGAAATGGTGGACGGTGGCCAGGGGTACGTGCTTTCCGGTGCTGCCAAGCCGCGCACGATCCCGGCGCAGTCCTTGCGCAGCCAGACCGCAAGCCCCTTGTTCGACGGCCTGTTCGCCCTGGCCCAGCTCGAGTTGCAGCAGGCGCAGGTGGAATCGATCACCGACGGCGCCTTCGACAACGGCAAGCCAATCGCCTGTCCGTGCTTCGAGACCGGCGAGAAATGGCGCTACGTCTGGACCCGCGACGTTTCCTATGCGGCAGACCTTGCCTTGGCGCGGGTGTCGCCTGAACGCACGCGCGCCTCGTTGCGCTTCAAGTTGTCCGGCGTCAGGCCGCCGGCGGCCGCCGGCGGATTCTTCGTCGCCCAGGACACCGGCTCGGGCGGCAGCTGGCCGATCAGCAGCGACCGCGTGGTGTGGTTCCTGGCGGCGCGGCATCTGATCGACGGCACGGACGCAGACAGCCGCCGCTTCGCCGACGAGACCTGGCGCGCGCTGGCAGACACGCTGGCGCAGGACCGTGCCTTCGTCTTCGACGAAAACGTCGGGCTGTATCGCGGCGAAACCTCGTACCTCGACTGGCGCGAGCAGTCCTACCCGCGCTGGACCGCGAACGACGTCGGCTTCATCGCGCAGTCGTTCGCCCTGTCCACCAACGTCCTGCAGTACCAGGCACTGCGCCTGGGCGAGCAGATGGCCAAGCGCCGTGGCGATGCCCGCGCGGCGACCTGGTCGCGCCAGGCCGATGCGCTGGCCAAGGCCATCGACCGCGCGTTCTGGCGCGAGGATCGCGGCCTGTACATGAGCTACATCGGCACGGCCGAGCATCGCGTCCCGTTCGAGGCGTATGACCTGCTCGGCCTGGCGCTGGTGATCGAAAGCGGTATCGCGCCGCCCGATCGCGCGCGCCGTGCACTGTCGCGCTACCCCGCGCTGGAAAGCGGCAGCCCGGTGATCTGGCCGCAGCAGCCCGACACCGCGATCTATCACAACCGAGCGATCTGGCCGTTCGTCAGCGCGTATTCGCTGCGCGCCGCGCGCTCGGTCGGGCACGCGCCGCGCATCGCCCACGAGATCCGCTCGCTGATGCGCGGTGCCGCGCTGGCCGGTTCGAACATGGAGAACTTCGAGCTGGTCACCCAGGCTGTGCATGCCGACGACGGTGCGCTCAGCGGGCCGGTGGTCAACTCGCCGCGGCAGCTGTGGTCGGTGGCGGCGTACCTGGACATGGTGATCGAAGGCGTCTTCGGCGTCGGCGAGGACGGCAGCGTCAAGCCGATGCTGCCGGCCGAGCTGGTGCCGATGCTGTTCGGCGACCGCGACGAGATCTCGTTGCAGCTTGCCCAGCGCAAGGTCACGCTGCGCCGTCCGCGTGCGATCGAGGGCGACCTGCTGGTCGCCGGCACGACGCACGTCGATGGCCCCGACACGGTCGTCGATCTGGTCGCCACCCGCAGCACGCCGGCGACGCTTGCCACGGACGCGGCGGCATTCGCGCCTGCGTCGCCGCAGGCGCCGCTGGTGCACTCGGCCGGCGCGCAATGGCGGGTCACACTGCCACCGGGCACGCGGCTGTACGTCGATGGCCAGCGCCGCGCCGATGCCGGCACGTCATCGACCGCGGTGACGCTGGCCAGGCAGCCGTACCAGCAGTGCCTCAGCCTGACGCGGATCGGCGAGAGCGGCGTGGAGTCGCTGCACGGTCCGACCCATTGCATCGCAGACGAGACCCGGGTCGCCGGTGACTGGCCGCGCCTATGGACCGCGACGTCGGGCGGACGCTTCTCGGTGCGCCTGGACTTCGTCAATCCGCACGGTCCGATCAACACCGGCATCACCGCGGCGGTGAAGACGCTGGTGGTGGAGTGCCCTGGACGGCCGCAGCAGAGCGGAACACTGGTGATGCCGCACGGTCCGGCCCGGCAGCTTTCCAGCGCAGTCGTGTTCGACGCCAAGGTCGGCGCGAAATGCCGTTTCGACCTGCGCGACGGGTTCAACATGAGTTATCTGAGCCACTTTTCCCATTACACCGGCGGCAGCGGTGGCGCGACGGGGGCGTTGAACTCGGCGGAGTTGGGGGAGCTGCACGTAGTGCAGCTTGGTCCCACTGACACCTCGCTGGTCGTCATCCCCGCGAAGGCGGGGACCCAGTGACTTTGGCCATTGACCGTCATCCCCGCGAAGGCGGGGACCCAGTGACTTTGGCTCATGACCGTCATCCCCGCGAAGGCGGGGACCCAGTGACTTTGGCTCTTGACCGTCATCCCCGCGAAGGCGGGGACCCAGTGACTTCCGCCGTCATCGACGGGTTATCCAAATTACGGGTTCCCCCGCAAGCCATCCCATGACGCGCATCCACTCCAACGAGACCGGCCAGCCAATGACCACCAAACCGCAGCTGTCGTTCTGGCAGATCTGGAACATGTGTTTCGGCTTCCTCGGCATCCAGTTCGGATTCGCCCTGCAGAACGCCAATGTCAGCCGCATCTTCCAGACCCTGGGCGCCAGCGTGGACGAGATCCCGGCGCTGTGGATCGCCGCGCCGCTGACCGGGCTGATCGTGCAACCCATCGTCGGCTATCTCAGCGACCGGACATGGACGGGACTCGGCCGGCGCCGCCCCTACTTCCTGATCGGTGCGGTGCTGGCGACGCTGGCGCTGTGCGCGATGCCAAACTCGCCGACGTTGTGGATCGCCGCCGGCCTGCTGTGGGTGCTGGACGCATCGATCAACATCTCGATGGAACCGTTCCGCGCCTTCGTCGGCGACCAGCTGCCGACCTCGCAGCGCGCCAGCGGCTTCGCCATGCAGAGCTTCTTCATCGGCATCGGCTCGGTGATCGCCAGCCTGCTGCCTTGGTTCCTGGCGCAGGTCGGCGTCGGCAACACCGCCGGCCCGGGCGAGGTGCCCGACACCGTGCGCTACGCCTTCTACTTCGGTGGCGCGGTGCTGATGCTGTCGGTGGGCTGGACGATCATCCGCACCCGCGAGTACCCGCCGGAGGTGCTGCGCGCACACGACACGCTGCAGCGCGCGCCGCAACGCACGCTCGACCACGCACGCGCACGCCGCAACGGCGCGCTGTGGCTGCTGCTCGGCGCGGCCGGTGCCTACGTGGTGATGCACTACAACCTCGACCGCCAGCTCTACGTGCTCGCCGGACTGGCTGGCGGCTACGGCCTGGCGCTGCTGGTGGTGACGCTGTTGCGGCGCGACAGCGCCTTCGCCCACATCATCGGCGACATGCACGACATGCCCGCCGAGATGCGCCGACTGGCGGTGGTGCAGTTCTTCTCCTGGTTCGCGCTGTTCGGCATGTGGATCTACACCACCGGTGCGGTGACCGGCGTCCACTACGGCACCAGCGACACCGGTTCGGCCCTCTACAACGAAGGCGCCAACTGGGTCGGCGTGCTGTTCGCCGCCTACAACGGCTTCGCCGCGCTGGCAGCGGTGGTGATCCCGTGGATGGTGCGCCGCATCGGCCTGCGCATGAGCCACCTGGTGAATGTGTGGCTCGGCGGCCTCGGGTTGATCTCGTTCCTCTTCATCCGCGACCCGCACTGGCTGCTGCTGTCGATGGTCGGCGTCGGCTTCGCCTGGGCCTCGATCCTGTCGCTGCCCTACGCCCTGCTGGCCGACAGCGTGCCGGCGGAGAAGATGGGCGTGTTCATGGGCATCTTCAATTTCTTCATCGTGATCCCGCAGCTGGTCGCGGCCAGCCTGCTCGGCTTCCTGCTCAAGACCATCTTCGGTGGACAGCCGATCCAGGCACTGACGATAGGTGCCGCCAGCCTGTTCGTCGCCGGCCTGTGCGTGCTGCGCGTGCAGGACCCGCGCGCGGCAACGCTCGCCGCCAGCCACTGAGACCATTGCCG